>UQLZ01000019.1 GCA_900541935.1 uncultured Prevotellaceae bacterium
GTTTGTATAATACATGAACAAAAAGAAGGTGCATCGCGCATTACGACACACCCTCTTTATAGGAAATGTTATTCTTATTTGAACAATTCGTTGAATTGGTCAACAGAAACAGTCTTTTCTTCAAGGTTAACTGCTTCCTTGATAGCGTTGAACAACTTGTCATCAACAGCCTTGTCGATAAGGCGGCGACGGTATTCTTCGTTCTTTAGGAAGTCTTCAGCATATTTTTCGATGTATTCTTCAGGAACGTTTGTCATACCGTATTGTGCGAATTGTTGAGCAGCAAGAACTTTTGCTTCTCTTTCGAGGTCTTCTTTCTCAACTTTCAAGCCGAAGTTAGCAACAGCCTTTTCCTTAACCAATTGCCATTGAGCAGCAGGAAGCATTTTGTCGTATTCTTCGTTGATGTTCTCTTCGGTCATCTTTTCGTTAGTCTTAACAAGCCATTTTTTCAAGAATTCAGCAGGCAACTCTAAAGCACCAACCTTTTCAGAAATTACCTTTTCAGCGTCGATAGTGAAACGGTAGTTGCTGTCTAATTTGAGTTGGTTAGCAATCATCTCGCGAAGAGCGTTGTTGTATTCTTCTTCGTTGTGAACTTTATCTTTGCCAAAAACTTGGTCAAAGTATTCCTGATTTTTTTCAGCCAATTTGAGGACTATGATTTCCTTGATTTCGAATTGGAAGTCAGAGGCAACGCCTTCAGCAGCTTCCTTATCGATATTAAGCATAGAAGCAACTTCAGCAACGCTGTCCTTAGCAGCAGCCTTAGGGTTGAAAACAACCTTATCACCAACTTTCTTGCCTAAGAATTTAGCGGCTTCGTCAGTAGTTGAAAGGTATTCCATAGAAACGATAGTTGATTCAGTGTAGATACCGCCTTCTTTAACAGCACCGTCAGCCAATTCAACAACAGAACCCTTAACCAAAGCAGTAGCATCTACTTCTTCGCCCTTTTCTTGAGAACCGAAGCGGCGTTGGAATGCTTCGTCTTGACGAGCAAGCATTTCGTCATTTACTTCGATAGTGTAGTAAGGAATAGTCATATCCTTATCAATCTTAACTTCAAATTCAGGAGCGAAGCCTACTTCGAAACTGAAAGTGTATTCCTTTGCAGAGAAGTCAACTTCTTGTGATTCGTTAGCAGATAGTGGTTCGCCAAGAATTTGCAATTTGTTGTCTTCGATATATTTGAATAACGCGTTAACAGTTTCGCGGTTGATAACGTCAGCAAGAACTTCCTTGCCGAATTTCTTTCTAAGGATTCCTTCTGGAACTTTACCAGCACGGAAACCGTCGATATGATGTTTTTGACCAATAGCCTTTAGGTCTTTTTTAACTTTGTCTTGGTAATCTGTTTCTACAAGCGACACTGTGATAATACCACTCACATTGCCGGTTTTCTCCATTGTTACGTTCATAAATCGTACTTTTGTATTTAATTACTAATTACTTATTCTATTTCTTTTCGAACTGCAAAATTACATTTATTTAAAAGTATTAGCAAATTTCGTGCCATCTTTTTGGCATTTCTGGCATTATTTTATGAATTATTCTATTATGGGTGGTAATAATTTGGCTTTTATGTAATTTAAGACTTTTGTCATAATAGATAACCAGAAATGGTCTCAAATTCTAAAAAGAACTTTTTTTGACCAAATCAGCCGATTTTTTTTAAGTTTTTACAAAAGATTTTGCTTGTATGAAAAATTATCGTACTTTAGTGGTTCATAATTTTTCAACACTATGGAAAGACAGATAGCACCATCAGAACTGATCATTAATTCCGACGGTTCTGTATTTCATCTACACGTTAAGCCGGAGATGCTGACTGATAATATTATTTTAGTGGGCGACCCTGGTAGAGTTAACCTTGTTGCATCGTTTTTCGATGAAGTTACTGCAGAGGTGTCAAGCCGTGAGTTTCATACAATCTGTGGTATGTATAAAGGCAAACCAATTATGTGTGTATCGCATGGTATTGGCCCTGATAATATCGATATTGTTGTCAATGAATTGGATGCGTTGGCAAATATAGATTTTAATACTCGCACTATTAAGAAAGATTTCCGTCAGTTGACGATGGTTAGAATTGGCACCTCTGGCTCTATTCAGGAAGATATCCCTGTAGGAAGTATGGTAATGTCACGCCGCTCTCTTGGTATCGACGGTGCGTTCCATTTCTACAAAAATTCAGAAACTGTTAGGGATATTGCAATGGAAGATGCTTTTATAGAGCAATGCAACTGGCATAAAATTTGGAATCATCCTTATATTGTTGAGGCTGATGAGGAACTTTGTGAAAGACTGAAGACTCCGGAGATGTTTAGCGGTATAACTATTACTGCCGGCGGTTTCTATGGCCCGCAGGGTCGTGAGTTGAGATTGCAGATTGCCGATGAAACTTTCAAGGAAGTTTTGCATAAGTTTAATTATAATGGGCATCGCATAACAAACTTTGAAATGGAAAGTGCAATGGTTGCTGGTTTGGCTAAGTTGATGGGCCATAAAGCGGTTACAATTTGCTCAATCATTGCTGGAAGAATGACAAACAAGGCTAATACGAACTATAAGGGTTCAATTGAGGACCTCATTAAAATTGTTCTTGAAAAGTTGTA
The DNA here is from genome assembly GCA_900541935.1 of uncultured Prevotellaceae bacterium. GTDB lineage: Bacteria > Bacteroidota > Bacteroidia > Bacteroidales > Muribaculaceae > Limisoma. The sequence goes on from UQLZ01000019.1 coordinate 2,619, forward strand.
GTTAATATTTTAAATTTAATTGATATGGCAAACAAGCGTGATTTAAAAAAGTATTTGCATGCAATGACTGAAGATCTTGCTGCTGAAACAGTGTTTATCCAGCATTTTTATGATGGCATTGATTCTGAGAAGGTAGATGCAATTCTGGATAAAATTTTAGCGTTGCAGTTGAAGTCTTTAGCAGAAGTTACTGTTTCATTTGACAAGACTTTGAAGACTTCTTTCAATGGTAATTTGAGCGAGTATAGAAAGGAAAAATACAAATACTATAGAAATTGCTATTCTGTTCTGCTCTCTGAATTTGAAGAAGGCGTTGGTGAGATTCTTAAAGAAATGAATGGTTTGCTTTCAAAGGAGCAACTTGAAGAAAATAAGAAGTTGGCTAATGCTTAATTAGCTGAATCTAATTTATAGGCTGCGCTTAATTGTTAAGTGCAGTCTTTTTTTATTATTAATTTCATAAATATCCCATATAGGACAATGATTCGAACGAAAAGAATGATTTGTTACTGCTTTTTGTAAAACAATATAACAATAAATGTTGTTATGCAAGGACAAACTCAAAATTATAAAGAAATGAAAATTACAAAAAAGATTGCAGCCGTTTTGGCTTCATTGTTTTTAGTACCATCTGTGTCTGCAGTTGCTGCTGGTTTTGATACTGGTTATAGAGGATTTGTTGACCTTGGTTATACTGTGGGTGTTGGCGATTATAGTGATGGCCGTTTTGAAATGACAACAACTCATGGATATCAGGCTTTGCCATGGCTTTTTGTCGGTGGCGGTTTTGGTGTAAACGCGTGGGGAGACGGCTTTGTATCAGTTCCTATCTTTGCAGATGCACGATTTGATATCTGTAAGGGAGTGTTTACAAATAGCCGCTTGAATCCGTTTGTTGACGTTAAAATCGGTGGTTCTGCCGGTGACGCTCAAGGTTTCTATTTCCATCCTTCAGTAGGTTTGAGATTTGCCGCTCTTGACAAACTTGGCGTATCTTTTGCTATTGGTTATACATTAAATAATGTTGAAGTCGCTGACTTTGGTCCGTGGGGTTCTATTCACGAAAACTTTGGCGGTATCAGCTTCAAGTTAGGTGTTGACTTTTAGTTAATAAATTTTATAGTCATTTAAGGTGAGTCGTAAGGCTCACTTTTTTTTGTGATAACTCTGATAGATTTTTTGATTTTTAGTTTTTGGCTGTTATATTTGTAATTATTAATAAAATTACAATACTATGGAAAAATTTAAAAAATTACTAATTGTTGCAGTATTGATTTTGTCATTCTTGCCAATGTCAGGACAAGGTATTTCAAAAGGTTATCGAGGATTTGTTGATGTTGGTTACACGATTGGAGTGGGAGATTTTGATAACGGTCGTTTTGAAATTACAACAACTCACGGATATCAAGCATTGCCTTGGCTTTTTGTTGGTGGTGGTATTGGTATTAATAGATGGAGTGGTAATTTGGATGCAACTTCAACGCCACTGTTTGGAGTGATAAGATTTGACGTGCCTTTTGGTGGCAAGTTAAGCCCTTTTGTTGATTTCAAGATTGGTGGAAATTTGGGGGATATGAGAGGTTTCTATTTCCATCCGTCGTTAGGAGGTCGCTTTTCGCTAAATGAAAAGTGCGGTCTGTCACTTGCTGTTGGTTATACTTTGCAAAAGGCTCGAGTTTATTGGCGAGATATTGAGTGGACCATAGAAAACTTTGGTGGAGTTAGCATTAAGGCAGGTTTGGATTTTTAAAATATTCGTATCTATAAGAAAAAAAGAGAATGAATCATTTTGAAACATTCTCTTTTTTGTTGTCCAGGAAGGACTCGAACCCTCACAGGCGGAACCAGAATCCGAAGTGCTACCATTACACCACTGGACAATTCCTTATTTCAGATGCAAAGGTAGTGAGTAGTTTTCGTTTGTGCAAATGTTTTCTATGATTTTTTATTGTAATTCGCCAAGTTTTGCATTATTTTATTGATGCATAGTTTGTTATATAGGAGGCAAATGTTGTTCTATGACAGCTCTTATCATTTGTCTATCCTTTTAAGTTGTGTATCCTTAAAAAAATAAGGCGTACTGGAATTGTACGCCTTATTTTTCTACAATTATAAATATCTTATTTCATTGATTCAATGTACTAGCGAAGAGCGTCATTGGTTGGGTCAAGTTCAAGATACTTTTGATAGTAAAGTTTAGCGTTTGCTTTATAAGCGTCAGCCTCTGGGTTATCCTTGCCTGTATTTGACATGTAGTAGTTTGCGTAGTACATATAGATTTCTTTGAGTGCTTCGTTTTTCTTTTCAGCCTCAAGTTCTGTGTTAGCGTTTATTATTTCTTCAGTTTTCTTGTAAGCGTCCATAGCAAGACCAGCCTTCATATTTCTTCCTTCTTTTGCAACATATAGGCGAGCCTTTCTTTGAGCGATACGGTAATCATCTGGAACCAAAGCCAATACTTCATCGATTACTGTAAGACCTTTGTTAAGTGCAGCTTCTTTTTCTTCTTCAGTTAAAGCTGTTGCAATGATATTGATGTACTTGCTTGCAAGAACGTATTTGTCGTTAGTTGAAGGATCTCCTTTGTCAACGAATTTCTGATAGCATTCAGCAGATTTAACGAAGTATTTTGCACGTTTAACAGAATCTGTTTCTTCGATACCTGCAGATTGATATGCACTACTCAAATCCTTAAGAGTTTCAAGTTTGTCCGGGTTAACGTCAACAGCTTTTTGGAATGCGTCCAATGCTTCTTCCTGTTTGCCAAGTTTTTTTAGAACGTCACCGTAAGTAGTGTAGTCGTTTGCTGAGAATAGGTTGTTTTCTCCGGTTGAAGCGAAGAAAGGAGTTGCAAATTTTTCAGCGTCAGCCCATCTTTCCAAAGCGGCAGCGTTGATGAAGCGCATACGTTTCATTAGGAATGAAGAAGGGTTCTTTTGCAGTTGTTGTTCAGCACGAGCAAGTGATTCTTCGTACTTTTTGCCAAAGTAAAGAAGAACTGCGTATCTTTCTTCGTCAGAAGCAAAGTGGTTAGGATTTTCAACCACTTTCTTGTACTCGTCAGCAGCTAAAGTCCATTGGTCGTTTTCGTAAAGTTTTTCAGCCAATTCGCGTTGAGCAAGAAGAGAGTTTGGCTTTTGGGAAACAATTTCTCTCAATTTATCAATAGAAGCACTTGGATTGATGCGGAAGTAAGTGTTTGCGTATTTTACGTAAGCGATAGTTCTTCCGCTGTCAAACATTGTAGCCATTTCGTAGTAACCAGCAGAGTCTCCGTAGTTTTGTTGGTCAGCGTAAACATCACCTTCAAACACGTAGATTGAAGCATCTTTCTTATTTGCTTTCTTTGCTTTTTTTACGAACTCGTTCCATTCCTTGTTGAATTTAACTTTGTCTGTTTTGTAGTAAGCACGAGCGATTTCGATTTTAACGGCGGCGTCTTTTTTATCTATTTTTTCTGCTTCTTTAAAGAGGTCTTCAGCAGCAGAAGTGTTGTTGGATTGAAGAGCGAGCACGCCTTTACCTACATAGTTGTATGCGTATTCTGCGTTAGCGGCAATACCTTTGTTGAACCATTCTTCAGCGGCAGCCTTGTCTCCTTTCTCAAGAGCAATACATCCAAGGTAGTAATATGCTTCAGCCTTGTTCGTTTCAGCGTCGTTAAGTGTTTTGTTAAGAACTATTTCAGCATTTTTTGCCTGGCCAACTTGATAGTATTCAACACCATCGATGTAGCCGTCTGCAAAAGCAGCGAAAGCACCGCTGCCCAAAAGTGCCAATGCCAATAAAAATTTAGATTTCATTGTTTGATGATTTTTATTTGTTATTGATTAATATAATTCTACTTTTCTCAAGGGAATGTTTGCCGGAAGTATGCCAGTACCAAGAATTATCTTTTGGCTTACAAAACCGGTCAGGAATGTAAAGAATCCGTGAGACAAACTTCCACCAGGAGCGGTTGTAATTGCGTAAATACTTCTATATAGCGGGTATTCTCCGCTGTATATATAATATTGGTATGGTTTGTAAGCAATAGGATTGTCGTCTCTCCTTATTGAAATAACCTTTATGTCTTTAACTATTTTGTTTTTTTCATCACTTGCAAGTTCTGTAACCTCTTCTTTGTTCAGTTCTTCAACGCGTTCCTTTATAGTCTGCTCATTGGTCGCTGTTCCGTCAAGGTCAGAGTTTAGCCATGTAACGCCGATAACACCAAGTGCGTTTTTGCGTTTTTTTACCGCTTCGAAAACCTCTTTGTTTGTTTTTTGGGCAAAAACGTTCTTACCGAAGTCTGCACCATTTGTAAGGGAATCTTTCATGTACTTGACAGTGCTTGAGCCTTGATTGTCGAAAACAATCATTATTTCTCCGGATTTGTTTGGTGAAATTTCGCCCCAGTCCTTGGTCTTTCCAAGCAGAATGTCACGCAGTTCGCTTTTCGACAATTCTTCGATAGGATTCGCATTATTTGCAATAATGGCAATTGCGTCAACTGCAATTTTCTGGCTTTTAACATGTCGGTTGATGCTGTTGAGGTATTCAGTTGTTTCTTTTGAAAGTTCGTGTGATGTTACAATAAAGTTAGTTTTACCTTCAACGAGAGAATCAATGGCAGCATCTTCCGGGACATAGAAAGGAATAACGGAAGCCTTAGGATATGTAAATTCAAAAACATCAACTTCCTGCTCCATGATGTTTGCAAAACTTTCGTCGCACATTATGGAGGTCATTCCGCTTGTTGTTGAATCGGTGGGCTTGTGTCTGCTGCATGAAGCAAAAGCGATTGAACAAGCCAAAACAAACAAAGTAAATTTTCCTATCCTTTTCATATTGTAAAATTTAACGGTAGTCAAGACCTTTAATTTGCCTGTATCCCCTGTATAGTCCGTATGCGATAAGCAGTCCTCCGATGGAGTAGTAAATTGCAGGGTTGCTCCACCCGAAGAAATTGAAAATCATCAGCAGACCCATTCCAAGGTAAATGAATACCATCATTATGCCAAAAAGCACTCTGATAAGTTTATGCGGTTTCTTTTTTTCGTTATCCATTTTAGTCAGGTTTTTAGTAAAAACGCGGTAATAATGTACCATGTTACACTATTCGTGACAAAAATAATAAAAAAGATTTAGAGAAAGTCCGCTTTTTGTAAATCTTAACCATAATTTCCTATATTTTTTTCAAAAATGAGGCTTGAAACGGAAAAACCAAAAGAAAAAAGGTGTAAAAGCTTGTTTTTTATCAATTGTAACAGCCAGATTTCTTAGCGAAAAAATTAGGTATGTTATAATGAAAGACACAAAAATCAAATAAAAGAATAAAAGTCGTAAAAAAATGATTGATAAATAGTTGTGGTATCTAAAAATAATTTATAACTTTGCACCCGACTATATAGCAATATAATGTCTAACGATTAAATTAACTTTAGTATTAACAATTTATTTAAATGAGCGAATTAAAAAATTCACCAATCGAAGATTTTGACTGGGATTCATACGAGAACGGTCAAGACGTAGAAGGCAAATCTCGTGAAGAGTTGGTCAAAACCTACGATGAGTCTTTGAACACAATCAAAGACAAGGAAGTAATCGAAGGTACAGTTATCTCAATCAACAAGCGTGAGGTAGTTGTTAACATTGGTTACAAATCAGACGGTATCATTCCAATGAATGAGTTCCGTTACAACCCAGACTTGAAAATCGGTGATACTGTAGAAGTATATATCGAAAATCAAGAAGATAAGAAAGGTCAATTGATTCTTTCTCACAGAAAAGCGCGTGCAGCACGCAGCTGGGATCGCGTTAACGAAGCCCTTGAAAAAGACGAAATCATTAAGGGTTACATCAAGTGCCGCACTAAGGGCGGTATGATTGTTGACGTATTTGGAATCGAAGCATTCTTGCCAGGTTCACAAATCGACGTTAAGCAAATCCGCGACTATGACGTATTCGTTGGTAAAACAATGGAATTCAAGGTCGTTAAGATTAATCAAGAATTTAAGAATGTAGTCGTTTCTCACAAGGCTCTTATCGAAGCAGAACTTGAGCAACAGAAGAAAGACATCATCGCTAAACTTGAAAAGGGTCAAGTTCTTGAAGGAACAGTTAAGAATATCACTTCTTACGGTGTATTCATCGACCTTGGTGGCGTTGACGGCTTGATTCACATTACAGACCTTTCTTGGGGCCGTGTTAACGATCCTAACGAAGTTGTTGCTCTTGATCAAAAACTCAATGTCGTTATCCTTGACTTCGATGACGAAAAGAAGAGAATTGCTCTTGGCTTGAAGCAACTTCAACCGCACCCATGGGATGCTCTTGATGAGAACCTCAAGGTTGGTGACAAGGTTAAAGGTAAAGTCGTTGTTATGGCTGACTACGGTGCATTTGTTGAAATTGCTCCGGGCGTAGAAGGTCTTATTCACGTTTCAGAAATGTCTTGGTCACAACACTTGCGTTCTGCACAAGACTTTATGAAAGTTGGTGATGACGTTGAAGCAGTTATCCTTACTCTTGACCGCAAAGAGCGCAAGATGTCACTTGGTATCAAGCAACTTAAGGCTGATCCATGGGAAAATATCGAAGGTAAATACCCAGTTGGTTCTAAGCACTCTGCAAAAGTTCGCAACTTCACTAACTTCGGTGTGTTTGTTGAATTGGAAGAAGGCGTTGACGGCTTGATTCACATTTCAGACCTTTCTTGGACTAAGAAAATCAAACACCCAAGCGAATTTACACAAATCGGTGCTGATATCGACGTTCAAGTTCTTGAAATTGACAAGGAAAACCGTCGCTTGAGCCTTGGTCACAAGCAGTTGGAAGAAAATCCTTGGGATGTTTTCGAAACAGTATTTACTGTAGGTAGCATTCACGAAGGTACTATCATCGAATTGCTCGATAAGGGTGCTGTTATCGCATTGCCTTACGGTGTTGAAGGTTTCGCTACTCCAAAGCACCTTGTTAAGGAAGATGGTTCTCAAGCACAAGTTGACGAAAAACTTGACTTCAAGGTTATTGAATTCAACAAGGAATCTAAGAGAATTATCCTTTCTCACAGCCGAATTTTCGAAGATGAAGCAAAGGCTGAAAAGGCAGAAGCAAAGAAGGCTTCAAGAAAGGCTAAAGCAGAAGAAACTGCATCAAGCACACCAATCGAAAAAACAACTCTTGGTGATATTTCTGCTCTTGCTGCTCTTAAAGAAAAAATGGAAAAGGGCGAAAAGTAAGAATCTGTTGATTGATAATCAATATTCAGTAAAAGAGGAAGCGTTAGTTTCCTCTTTTTTATTTATATGGTGGTATTTGTAGTCTTTATTTTGTAAATTTGCAATACGATTTAGCCTTTGTGGAAACTTTTATTATTAGTTATTTAATTTCTTACAGGAATTGAGTGGAAATTTTGTGTGCTGACCATTATTCTCATGCTTAGCCTATTTTAAAAAGCCTAAAGGACAAAGCGTTTCGCCATTTTATTTTCAAAAATTGCAATAAAAGCCATGCTGTTGCGTTATTAATATTATTAGGAAATAATTATGTTTGAATATATCTCAGGAGAAATTGCGGAAATAACACCTACATACGCAGTACTTGACTGTCAGGGTATTGGTTATTATCTGAATATCTCATTAAATACTTATACAGAATTGCAGAAACAGAAGAGGGCAAAGTTATATACTTATGAGGCTATTAGGGAGGATGCACATGTCCTTTATGGCTTCAAGGACAAGTCTGAGCGAGAGATGTTTCTTCAATTAATTACCGTTTCGGGTGTTGGACCTAATACTGCGAGGATGATATTGTCTTCGCTGACTGTTGATGATCTGGGAACGGTTATAGCAACAGGTAATGCTTCGATGCTTAAGTCTGTAAAAGGAATAGGTGCTAAGACTGCTCAGAGGATTATTGTTGATTTGAAGGATAAGATAAAAGTTGTGGAGTCGGCAGGTAGTTTGGTAACAGCAGGAGATAGTTCCGAAGTTTATGAAGAGTCTGTTGCAGCCTTGGTTATGCTTGGATTCCCGAAGCCTGCGGTTTTGAAAGCCGTTGGGAAAATTTTAAAGGAAAATCCTTTGTCAAAAGTTGAAGAAGTTATTAAGATGGCTTTGAAAATTTTGTAGCCTTAATGAAAAATCAGAATAAGTCGAAATATAATTTGTTGATAGTCATAGGTGTAATTGCGTCTATGATGTTCAGTTTTTTTGGATTTTCTCAGCAGAAGAAATCCGAACTTCCCCCTCCTCCGACTTTCTTCGTTGGTAAGAGTTCGGAGCCGAAGGATTCTTCGGAGTTGCCATACGAGGTGAAGAAAACCATTACACCTGGTTATGATGAGTTGCTCGAAAGCAAAAAGTCGCCTATCGACCTTCGTGACCCGTCGAATATCAAGATGGAAACGGAATATGATGTGGAGACAGGTTGCTATATTGTTCGTACAAAGTTGGGTGATAAGGAGATAACGACTCCATTTTATTTGTCGGCAGCGGATTATAATAATAAGGAAATCCGTGAGTCGATGATGGACTACTATCGCAAAAAGAACTCCGAGTTATATGAAAAGAAGGATAAGGATAAATTCAATATCTTTGATATGAAGTTTGCCCTTGGTCCTTTGGAAAAGGTTTTTGGTCCTGGTGGTGTTCAATTGAAGACTCAGGGTTCTGTGCAGGTTCAGATGGGCGTTAAGTCAAACAAAACTGACAATCCTGCGTTGCCGGCAAGTGCCCGTCGCAAGACCTATTTTGATTTTGACCAGAAAATTCAGGCTACTGTGGATGCGTCTGTGGGTGATAAGTTAAAGTTTAATATGACTTATAATACTGATGCTACTTTCGATTTTGATAGTAAAAACCTTAAACTCAAGTATGAAGGTAAGGAAGATGAAATCATCAAGAGCATAGAGGCTGGTAATGTCTCAATGACTACGGGGTCTTCGTTAATAAAGGGAAGTACCTCTCTCTTTGGTTTCAAGACAAAATTGCAATTTGGAAAATTCTCAGTAACAGCCCTTGTCTCTCAGCAAAATTCCGAGTCGCAAACGGTTAATTCCAAGGGCGGCGCACAGAAAACAAAGTTTACTATCAACGGTGATGACTACGATAAAAACCGACACTTCTTCCTTTCTCATTATTTTCGAGACAATTATGACAAGTTCGCTTCAAAATTGCCTTATGTGTCATCAGGTATTAACATTACGCGTATAGAAGTATGGATAACCAACCAGCGAGGAACATACGATGAGGCGAGAAATATTGTCGGTTTCATGGACCTGGGTGAAAATACAGTATTATCGAACAGTCACTGGGTGCCAGATATGGCAACAGCCGTTCCGCACAACAACTCCAACTCATTGATGAATGAGATAAAGGCTAATTATCCAAATGCACGTTATATAAGTTCTGTATCTTCAGCATTGGAGCCGTTAACGGCGTATGGTATAGAGGGTGGTCGTGACTATGAAAAGATAGAGAGTGCTCGTTTGCTTTCAAGCAGTGAGTATCGACTTAATGAATCGTTGGGTTATATCTCCCTTAACTCTGCTTTGAATGCAGATGAGATATTGTGCGTTGCTTATGAATATACTTATCAGGGAAAGGCTTATAAAGTTGGTGAATTTTCAAGTGATATTTCTGATTCCAGTCAATCGCTGTATCTGAAACTATTAAAGGGATCAACAGTTTCTCCTAAGTTTGCGAACTGGGATTTGATGATGAAGAACGTTTATTCATTGGGAGCATATCAAGTTCAAAAAGAAAATTTCAAGTTGAATATCAAGTATTTGAACGATACATCAGGTACTTCGGTACAATTCTTGCCGGTTGATCCTATCCGCAACGTTCCGTTGCTGCGTGTTATGAATCTTGACCGTCTTGACTCTAACAATGAAAATCATCCTGACGGTTTTTATGATTTTGTTGAGGGATATACCGTAGTTGCTTCTCAAGGAAAGATTATTTTCCCTGTTGTTGAGCCATTCGGTTCGCACCTTGAAAACGCTATTACGGATAAGGAAGAGGCAAAAAAGTATGTCTATAAGGAACTTTATGACTCAACGCAAACAGTTGCAAAGCAATTCCAGGATAAGAATAAATTCATAATGGAAGGTGAATATCAGGCATCTTCAGGTTCGCAAATTCGCCTTAATGCAATGAATGTACCTCGCGGGTCTGTAGTTGTAACAGCCGGTGGCGTTACGTTGGTGGAAAATAGTGACTATACAGTTGATTATAATATGGGTATTGTTACTATTACCAACCAAAGCATAATTGATTCAGGTGCTAATATCAGTGTTTCTCTTGAAAACCAGTCGCTTTTCAGTATGCAGAGAAAGACTTTGTTGGGCTTGGATATGAACTATGCTTTCAATAAGGATTTCAATATTGGTGGTACCTTGATGCACTTCTCTGAAAAGCCGCTTACTGAAAAGGTTAATATCGGTGATGAGTTGATAAACAATACAATTTGGGGTTTGAATCTGTCATATAACAAGAGTTTTATGTGGCTGACAAATCTTGTCAATAAGATTCCGACTGTTAATGCAACTGCTCCGTCAACGCTTAGCATTCAAGGCGAATTTGCACAGTTGATACCGCATAAAAAGAAGACCGGTTCAAATTCCGGCAGTTCTTTTATCGACGATTTTGAGACATCGCAAAATACTATTGACATCCGCTCTCCATATTCTTGGTTTATGGCATCAACGCCATACGACCCATCTTCTGATGCCTTGTTCCCAGAGGCTGCCCTTTCAAATAATATTGATTATGGCAAGAATAGGGCGTTGCTGGCATGGTACTATATCGACCGTATGTTTACCCAAAAGAATTCGTCACTTTGCCCTGCATATTTGAAAAATGACCTTGAGCAGTTGTCAAGTCCTTACGTTAGGGAGGTGACAACTCGTGAAATTTGGCCAAACAGAGAGTTGAATTACGGTGAGGCATCTGCTATTCAGACGTTGAACCTGTCATTCTATCCGACAGAGAGAGGTCCTTATAACCTTGATGCAACAAATATTGATGCTGAATTTAATCTTCTCAATCCTGAAAAGCGTTGGGGTGGTATTATGAGAAAATTGGATAATACCAATTTCGAATCATCAAATATCGAGTATATCCAGTTCTGGATGATGGATCCATTTGCCGTTGAAGATGCGACAAATGAGGGCGGTGACCTCTATTTCAATTTGGGAGAGGTCAGTGAAGATATTTTGAAGGATGGCTTTAAGGCATACGAAAACGGTAACCCTATTGATGGTAGCACGAAAAATATGCGTGAAACTGTTTGGGGTAGGGTATCAACCGAAACTTCTCTAACTTATGCTTTCGATAATACTGCTGGTGCGCGTAAGTTCCAAGATGTTGGTCTTAATGGTCTTCATACAGAGGCGGAATTCACATTCAGCACATATAGCGAATATCTTAAGCAATTGCGTGCAAAATTGTCACCAACGAAGATTGCAGAACTTGAGTTAGACCAGTTCTCGCCGTTTAATGACCCTGCCGGCGACAATTACCATTATTACCGTGGATATGACTATGATGAGCAGCAAGCGTCTATCCTTCAGCGATATAAGCACTATAACGGTGTTGAAGGCAACTCCCTTGGAGAAGATGATACAAAAGATAATCTTTATCAGTCTTCACGTAGTGTTCCTGATGTGGAAGACATCAATCAGGATAATACTTTGAACGAGTATGAGCGTTATTACCAATACCATATCTCATTGAGAAAGGAAGATATGGTTGTTGGCCAGAACTATATTACCGACAAGCAAGTTTCAACTGTGCCCTTGCGTAATGGTAAAAAGGAAGAGGTTATTTGGTATCAGTTTAAAATTCCTTTGAAGGATTACCAGAAAATAGTAGGTTCAATCTCCGATTTTTCTACAATCCGCTTTATCAGAATGTTTATGACAGGATTCAAGAAGGAAGCGCATTTGCGTTTTGCTACTCTTGAACTTGTCAGAGGCGATTGGCGATCATACGACTATGACTTAAACTCCCGAGGTGATGTTCCTGCAGAGGGCAAGTTGGATATGTCGGTAGTTAATATTGAGGAAAATTCAGGTAAGGAACCAGTTAACTATGTTCTCCCTCCTGGAGTCAACCGTATTGTTGACCCTGGACAGTCGCAAATTACGCAGTTGAATGAGCAATCCTTATCATTAAAGGTTACAGACCTTAAAGCAGGTGATGCCCGCGCAGTATATAAAAACACTACGTTGGACTTGAGATTGTACAAGAGAATTCAGATGTTTAACCACGCAGAAAGATTGATTTCCGATGTTTCAAAGAATCTTAAAGATGGTGATTTGTCTGTTTTCTTGAGATTGGGTACTGATATAAAGAACAATTACTATGAGTATGAAGTTCCAATGAAACTTACTCCGCATGTTGAAAACGGCAAAAAATATAATACATACAGTACGACAGACAGATATATTGTATGGCCGGAAGAAAACTTTATGGATATTTCAACAGAAGTATTTACGGATTTGAAGAAAGAACGCAACGTTAAGAAAAACGAGTCTGAAAGTGGCGTTTCATATACAACCCTTTATTCATCATACGACCCTAACCATGATGGTAATAAGGTGAGTGTTATCGGAAACCCTTCTCTTAGTGATGTTCGTGTTGTTATGGTCGGTGTGAGAAATAATTCAAGCACAGACAAGAGTGGAGAAATTTGGATTAACGAATTGAAGGTTACCGATTTTGATGAAGACGGAGGTTGGGCTGCAAAAGCAAATATCAATCTCGGTATCAGTGATATTGCAACAGTCAACTTTGGCGGACACATTGAAACAGTAGGTTTCGGTGGCGTTGACCAGAGCCTTGCCAACAGGCGTTTAGATGATTATAAGCAATATAATGTTGCAACTCAAGTTGACCTCGGAAGATTTTTGCCTGAGAAAGCAAAATTGAAGGCTCCAATTTACTATTCTGTTACAAAGGAGAAAAATTCACCTAAGTATAATCCTCTTGACCAGGATATTAAATTAAAAGATGCGTTGGACCTTGCAAAGGATAAGGTAGAGCGTGATTCTATTGAGAACTATGCAGTTGAGCAGTCAACAGTCAAGAGTTTCAGTATTTCTGGTTTCAATTTCGGAGTAAAGGGCAAAACGCCGATGCCTTGGGACCCGGCTAACTTTACTTTGAACTTCTCTTTCAATAAGCAGGAAAATATTTCACCTACTATTGAGTATGAACATATAAACGATTATCGAGGTAGTTTCCAGTATGCGTTCAGTCCGTACTTTAAGCCTCTCAAGCCGTTTAAGTTTATCAAGAGCAAGTCAAGGAACCTCAAGTTCTTTAAGGATTGGGAACTCAATTACCTTCCTACTTCTTTGAACTTCCTAACAAATATGACCCGCTACTATTATGAGCAGCAGTCGCGCAATGAGGCTGACGTCTCTGTTGATATCCCTGTATCGGTCAGCAAAAATTTCTATTGGGACCGTCAGTTTGCGTTAAACTGGAATTTGACAAAGTCATTCTCTGTATCGTTTACTTCAAATACAATGGCACGCATTGAGGAGGCAATGGGTCAGGTTAACAAGAAACTCTTCCCGGATAAGTACAAAGAATGGAAAGATACTGTTATGAATAGTATAAAAGGCTTTGGTACTCCGTGGAACTATGACCAGACATTTACGATGACCTATAAGGCTCCTTTCAACAAAATACCAGTCTTGGATTTCTTGTCGGCTAATGCAACATATAATGCAACCTATCAATGGGATAGAGGTGCTGAAGTTGAGGGCAGTTTTGTTGGAAACTCAATTGCGAATAATGCAGTATGGAATGTTGACGGAAAGATTAATTTCGAAAGTCTATACAATAAGAGCAAGTATTTGAAGGAAATCAATAAGAAATTTTCTGCAAGCAATAGATCTGCGGCTAATCGTAAGGCAAAGAAATATCAGCGAACTTATCAGTTGAAGGATACATTGATTGATGTTCGCCACAATTTGCGGACAAAAAAAGTTATCATTAAAGCAACTACTTTAGATGGAAAGCCTTTCCCAATCAAGACTAAGGTTGTTGACGATAACAGCATTCAGATTTTGACAACGGGAACGAAGAATATCAAGTTGACTGTTACGGAGAACCTCAAGGCTGATAAGAATTTCTGGAAAGAGTTTGCCGACCATGCAACCCGTTTTGCTATGATGGTTCGCAGTGGTAATTTCCGTTGGAGAAATACAAGAACTTCAAATATTTCCCAGTTTGTTCCGGAAGTTGGAGACTTGTTGGGCCAGTCAAAGAATTACGGACCAATGTCACCAGGCCTTGACTATGCGTTCGGATTTACTGATGAAAGTTATTTGAAGAAGGCGATGGCTCGTAACTGGCTGCTTTGTGATGAGAATCAGACAACGCCGGCAATTTTCTCAAAGACTACCGAATATACCTTTGAATTGCAGTTGGAGCCAATTCGCGGTTTGAAGATTCAGTTAACTTCGAACAGAACCGACAACCGTACAAACCAGATACAGTTTATGTATAGCAGTATGCCAACGACACGTTCTGGTAGTTTCAATATGACTACTTGTGCTATAGCAACTGCATTGAGGGGTTCTTCGGCAAAGAATGGTTACAATAGTGATGCTTTCAACAAGTTCCTTGAGTATATCCCGCAGATAGCAGGACGAGTTGAAGGAAAATATGTTGGCATGAAGTATCCGTCAGGGGGATTTATGCAGGGCTCTAATTATGCAGGAAAGCCGTATAATCCGGAAACAGGTGGCGTTCGCCAGTCAAGTGGTGACGTTATGATTCCGGCATTTATCGCTGCTTATACTGGTAAAGACCCTAATAAGGTTACTTTGTCGCCTTTCCCAAGTCTTGCCCACATGTTGCCGAACTGGAGAGTTACTTATGATGGCTTAATCAAAATAGGTAATCTGAAGAAGATTTTCAAGAGTTTCACGTTGACCCATGCTTATCAGTGTACGTATAGTGTTGGTTCATTTACCTCACATACAAATTGGGAAAGCGTTGGCGGTGACCTCGGTTTCACTCTTGATGAGTTGACGCAAAAGCCGGTGCCATCATCCCCTTATAACATCTCATCAGTTACAGTTACTGAAAAATTTGCACCACTATTGGGCGTAGCGGCTACGCTTCACAATAATTTGACCCTAAATGCCGAATATCGTGACAGCCGTACGCTTACTCTCAATTCTGATGCTGGTCAGTTGGTTGAGGCAGTGCAGAAGGCTCTTACTTTCGGAGCAGGTTATAAGATTGCCAATTTCAATAAGGTATTGAAGATTAAAGGTCAGCAGAAAGGTTTCAACAATGACTTGACTATTAATGCAGACTTCTCGTTCCAGAATACTCAGGCTTTGATTAGAAAGATTCAGGAGCGTTCAAGTCAGGCAACAAGCGGTACAAAGTCGATTGCAATAAACGTTACTGCAAATTATGCTTTGAGCAAGAGAATTACCGTTTCTGCATTCTTTGACCACCAAATCAACAAACCATTGATTTCGGCAACGGCATACCCAACAACTAACAGTAATTATGGTATTTCGGTGAACCTATCACTTGCAAGATAATTATGACTAAGGTTAATAAAAAATCCGGCTACGATGCCTTTTGGGATAAGATGAGTGGCTTTTATGCCTCTAAATCGGCGATAATTGACAGATGCGTTGTCGTTATCATGTTTTTGGTTTTGTTTGGCACGCGTCTTTACGATATATCTATCAAGAATCAAGTGCATTCTGATGAGGTCTTTTCCTTGATGATTTCAACGGGGAACAAGTATTACAATTCTTCATTACCTGATGCTGTCTATACCGGAAGCGAGTTAAAGGAAATTTTGTCTTCAGACGACAAAGGCGGTTTTGCTGGGGCAGTGTCAGATATTGCCCAGTTGTGGAAAAACAATGGAGATGCACCGCATGCGAGCCTATACTATATGGTTTTAAGGCTTGCTTTGATAGGTTATGACAGTTTTGACGCTAACGAACTGGCTTGGCGAGGTGGCCTGCTTAACTTGCTTTTCTTTGCTTTGTCTTTCTTTATAATGTACAGGCTGTTGAGAAAGATTTTTGGCAACAATTCGTTGCTTGTGTTTGCCGGTCTTGCTCTGGCGTTCGGCAACTGGCTTGCCGTAAAGAATACCCTGCTTGTTCGAGAATACCAGATGGCAGAAACGGCGATACTTGCATTTACATATATCGGCATTTCACTGATAATTGCCTTGCGAAATAGGGAAGAGATTAACTTGAAAAAGTATTTTGTAGCAATAGCCCTTTCGGTAGCGTTGGTTATGTCGCTTGGATATTTCAATGCTGTATTTGTAGGGTTTTTCGGGGTTTCTATTCTTTTTGCGGCATATAAGTATAGGCAGAAAAAACTGATATTTTGGTTACTATTGTCCGCGGTGGCAGGTATTGCTGTGGCGTATATAATGTACCCAGGGTTTTTCAATTTCCTTCTCCATGATTCCGTGCATAAGGAAAAGGCTTTTTCAAGTGTCAGAAATATCTATGGTAACGTTGTCTATAGGGATCTGGTAATGCAGTTCTTTACCCTCCCGGGAGTTATCCTTGCAGGTATAGCATTATTGGCAGCCTTGATGTGGGGAGATAGAAAGCAACTGCTCAAGAGTGGTAATTTTGCGTGGATTTCGGTGCTTGTGGTGGTTGCAATGTTTGTAATCCAGTATGCTTCGGTGCTCAAAATGCCAAGATATTATTTTCCTATAATACCTTTGCTCGTTTTGGTGGTTTTGCATGTTTTCAAGTGCTTGCCAAAGTCGATGAAAGGTTATTTTGAGTTGCTTTTTATCTTGTATTTTCCTGTTTTGAATGTTCTTTTTCCAACGCGAGTGAACTATCGCTGGAAGAATTTGCATAGCGGTTTGACCCAGGATGCCATTATCCATAAACTAAACCCGAATGAGGTTGCGCAGATTATGCCGTGTATGGAGGATTCTGTCAAATATACTATATCATCACAGGATTATGTAGATATCAGCCGCAGCAAAGAGACTTTTGTTGTAACCAAATTGGCTATAGGTATCAGCAATGATTCTATTCAGTCCATGAAGCGATTGCTTTGGGGAAGGCATATTTTCCTTTATAAGTTTAATTTCATACCGGAGGAGGAAAGAAATAATGAAGGCAAGTAGATTTGTTTTATACTGCACAATGGCGTTTTTGGCTATAGTTTCGTGTAATAAGCCAGACAAAAATGCTTTTGCAATAGATGGCGAACTGGTGAATGGCAGAACAGCAAGTAAAGCATATCTTTATTCTTTTTATGAGGAGTATGATAAGATAAAGATGCTTGACAGTGTTAATGTATCTGCTGGCAGGTTCCATTTTTCAGGAATTTGTGAAGCGCCCAGAGAGGCGTTCATAAAGTTTGATGACGGCTTTTCGTTCTCGTTTATTCTCTCACCAGACACGTTGCATGCGCAAGTAGGGCAGAATGGTTATTGCGTTACGGGGTCGCCCCAAAACGAGCGTTTGTCGAAGTTGGTAATGAAGCAGATGAATACTATAAACGAAAAGGTGGCATTACAGGCTGAGTACAACAGATTGCGGGCAGATTCTGTGTTGACAAAGACTCTTGAAGATTCAATCATTGGCAGGTATAGAGGCGTTTCTGCTGAGTTTAGAAAAGAAATTAAGGTTGCAATGGCAGATACTGCAAATCCGTTGCTTGCAAGCCAGGCACGCCGACTTTTCAGCCGTTACCTTCCGAAAGAATAAATAATAGTATTGTAGAAAATAAAACCAGCGATATTATAAATTAATATCGCTGGTTTTATTTGGTAGGGTATTACTTATTATTTCTTCACAAATTTATATGCTTTGCCGTTTATGTTAACAAAGTAGATTCCTGATTGCAGGTTTTCAACGTTTATCGCTTCATTCTCTGCAGTTGCAGTCGCTGAGATAACTTTTATACCGTCGGCAGTGAAAATATCCAAATTGTCACCTACTGTAAGCCCGTTTATGTTAAGGGTTTCAGTAGCCGGGTTAGGGTAAAGTTTCAATGAAGGAGCAGCCATGTCGCTGGTGCCGCCGTTGCCAACAGTTACCGTCATAACAGCCTGGTCGCTTGACATGTCAAGAACCATAATCTTATTTTCAAATGCACGGAAATAAACCTCGTAAACGCCGTCTGTAGGGAATTGAACGTCAAATGTAGCGGTAGCCTTTCCGTTAACGTCAATTGTTACAGGATTGCTCTCTGCTTCAAAGGTGATTCCTTTAGATTTTTCGTAGATATATGCAATAACTGTTCCCGAAACCTGGAATGAACCTTGGTTCATTATTTCAGCCTTTATTTTGCTCGGCTGGTTCGGTTCGATAGATGCTGCCATCTTTGCACTTACTGGAGAGAGAACGAGTTTCGGCATCTCATGCACAGAAGGGTAAATGTATTCGGTTCTCTCTTCAATGAACGGATTCAGTGTATCTCGTTCACCATCAGGGGTCAGTTGACGCACTTTGAAAACATATCCGCCCTCAAGAGGATAATAGTTGTATGGCTGGTTAAGATCGATTGTTGCAGATATGTCTCCTTGACCTTGGAATGGCTGAATGTCGCGGATTGTTGACAATAGGATTTCCTTGCCTCCGTCAACAGGGCAGGCATATACATTTACGCTTACTTTGCCGTCAGTTTTGTTTGCAAGAGATACAGATGAATACATTGAAATATTGTTATTCTGGTATTCTGTTATTTTTCTTAGCCTTGCTGTCTGTACTGAAGATAGGATAGGATAGCCAACTTGTGGCTTTATATCAATAAAGATGTCCTTTTCCATTTTAACCTTGTCATCTGCCGGAACGACTTTATATTTTCCACCGGGTATGCGGAACCCGTTGTCCGGGTTTGTCGGGCATATGGGACCGATTATTGCTGTGTCTGTTATATCAGTGTAAGAACTTCCAAAATTGATATTTTTCTTGCATTCGTAAACTTTGCCGTTGTCAACACTGACAAAGTTGATACGAAAACTAATATTATGATTGTTGCTTGGGTCATGAATAGCACCTGATTTCTGAATTGCCGAAACTTCAAGCCACATATCTGTTTTGCCAATAAGGTCAGATACAGGTTTAACTCCTAAGAGGAAAGTCTCTGGCACTCTTTTATTTGGTTCAGTCCATGTGAATTTTCCGTTCTTAACAACGCATGAGCGGATGCCGTTTTCATTCATCGGCATCAATTTCCAGTTCTCTTCTTTGCTGGTTTTGTAAACCAGTCTCATTTCATAATTGCCGTCCACTGGGTCGCCTTCGTATGAAACCTTGTCGTATGTGCCTGGGTTGTAGTATCCTGGATAGCAAGCATAGAGAGGTGCTGGCAGATTGTCTTCCGCCGGTTTGTATTTTATTTCTCCGTCGGCAACCAATGCAAAGCCTACATAGTATTCGTATGGACCGTAAGTGTTTGCGGTAACGCCATTGACTTCAATATAGCAAGTGTTGACCCCACAGGCTTTTGCTATAAAACCAACACATTCAGGTCTTACTTGATACGGGGCATCACCTGCCTCACGTGGAGAAATGCCTACTATCATATTGTGCTTTCGATAGTAAGAGTCATCTGAATTAGATGGCTTGCAGTATGTTATGTCATAATAACCGTCGGCTTCACCTTCCCATCCCCAGTTGATGTGCACAAAATTTTCAGAATCAATACCGTCTAAGATGAAAGCATGTGATGAAGATATTGTTGAAGCACCGTATATAATTGGCCTGCCAGCCAGTAATTCTTCTTGGATGCGTTTCATCCAAACATCGGTAGGCTGCCATTCGCGGTACATTAACTCTGCATTGTAATTGTAGTATTTGTCGAGTGCAACGTATGGAAGAGGTGCACTTGTTGAATATCCGTATTCAGCCTTGCAGGAAACGCCGCATTCATACATTAGTCGGGCTACCTCTTCTGCCTGTTCGGCTGTGTATTTACCTTCTTCATATCTGTCAAGCATCTTGCTCCAGTTGTATGTTATTTTTGTAAAGTCAACAGAAATTTCCTTTCCTGAATAACCGTCAACATACTCGATTATATCCAATCCTTTGTTGTCAGATTTCCAATAATTCAGAACTTGAGCCATTGCAGTTGCGGTGCAACCGGTAACAAGGTGTTCGCCGTTTTTTGTCGGGCAGGCGTTGTTAAATGGTTTGCCTTGTCCCCATTGGGTTTTGATAAGCGGAGCAACAGGCTTGCAAGTAGGACCGCCCCAGGAGTTTGCACCGGCCGCTTTTGCTTCCTTGATGTAAGTAAGCATTTCACGCATAGCGTCAGGCATATTGTCAAGCGATAGTTTGCCGTTGTCGCCGTAGCCAATAACCTGCATACCAGATTCGCTGTTCATCATCAGAACGAAGCAGTCAGAGTTTCTCATTTTTCCGTTGTAACTGAAGAAGTCTGCTGACAGGTCTTTTGCAGACGCTTTTTTCGCCATTTTGTCAGAAACCTTTACTGCTTCGACTGTACCGTCAGAAGGAGCGTTACCTAATCTCTCCATCAGGAAAAGACGGGCAATCTCTTCGGCAGATTCTCCATTTGACGCAAATAGATTAGGCATAAATCCTATTGCCGTCAATAAAAAGAGTAAAATAAGTTTTTTCATTGTGATAATATTGAATGTTTAATATAAATTTTAGTCATAATCGGTATGTACAAAAGTACTTTATTTCATTTTATTTGCAGTCACGGTTTTTCGTGATAAAGTGTAAAAATTTTGGTGTTTTTCGCGTATAATAAAAAAATGTAGTGCTAATATTTTCATTAGCACTACATTTCCTGATATTTTCCTATTTTACTCTTTAATGAGATGAATATTCGCCCAGTTTTTTTGGTCGATAACTGAAACTTTCTTTAATCCATATTTATTAGCCGCTTCAACAAGCATATCAACGTCTTCAAGGTAGAAACCGCTAAGGAACATAGAACCGCCACTTTTAAGTGCTGCGGCGTATTTGTCAATGTCGCCGAGGATAATGTTTCTGTTGATATTTGCAAAGACGAAGTCAAAAGCCTCCTTTTCACTAACAGTCTCTGCACCGCCAAGGCGGATTTCAATTTCCGAGTGATTGTTTAGTTTAACGTTGTCAATGGCGTTATCGTATGCCGGAGGGTCTATTTCAACGCCAATAACTTTGCTTGCACCTCTCATTGCTGCAAGAATTGCCAGTATGCCTGTTCCTGTTCCCATATCAAGGACGCTTACACCTTGCATATCTGTATTAAGAATGCGTTTAAGCATAAGTCCAGTTGTTTCGTGGTGTCCGGTGCCAAAAGCCATTCGAGGGTCTATTAGGATATTGTATTCAAGTTTTGGCACTCCTTTATGGAAAGAACTATGGATAATGCATCTGTCTTCGTATGTTATCGGTTGGAAATAGTTCTTTTCCCAAACGCTGTTCCAGTCTTGCCCGGGAACCAACTCAATAGAGTGGGAGATTTTAGCAGAAAAAGGGTATGATGCAATAACGCTGTTGATATTATCTTCGTTGAAAAGTTCTTTTTTGATAAAAGCCGTTAGCCCGTTTTCGTCAGGTACAAAACTTTCGTAACCTTCATCGCAGAGGAGCGAAGAAAGGATATCGCATTCAAAATCGAGGCAAGGCTCAAAGTCGAATCTAACTTGAATGTAATCGTTCATAATAGAAAGGTTGGGGGTATAAAACTAAAAAAGATGAAACCATCTGATTTCATCTGAGTAGCGCCTACGGGAATCGAACCCGTGTTTCAGCCGTGAGAGGGCCGCGTCCTAACCGCTAGACGAAAGCGCCCTTTTGAGTGTCCGGGATGAGACTCGAACTCACACGAGCCAATGCCCACTACCCCCTCAAAGTAGCGCGTCTACCAATTCCGCCACCCGGACTTCCATGATGTTTAGAGCGAAAAACGGGACTCGAACCCGCGACCCCAACCTTGGCAAGGTTGTGCTCTACCAACTGAGCTATTTTCGCAAATTTGCCGTTACCGGCAGTACTAACTTTTTCAATATCCTAAGCAATCGGTCTTCGTTAGAAGTGTTGTTGTTTCCCGTTTGCGAGTGCAAAGATAGAGAGAGTTTTTGATTCCACCAAATATTTTCGAAACTTTTTTTGAAGAATTTTTCACTTTTTTGAAGTGAATTGTTATAAACTCCTATGGTGTAATAAGTTAAAAAATTCGTTTCTGTAAGAAATATTTTCAAATATTCCAGTATATTCGATAGTATCAGTTGAAGCCAATTCCTTTTCAACGCCTCTCATCTTCATGCAAAGGTGCTCCGCCTGGCATACAACTATCACGCCTTCTGTCTGGAGGGCAGAGTGGAGGGATTCGCATATTTCTTTAGTAAGGCGTTCCTGCACTTGCAGTCTGCGGGCAAAAACCTCAACAAGACGAGCAACCTTGCTAAGTCCAATCATACCGTCTTTAGGAATGTATCCAATAGATATTTTTCCTATGAAAGGGAGAATATGGTGTTCGCAGAGAGAATAAAATTCAATGTCTCTAACAATAATCATTTTTGAGCCTGAATATTCAAAGATTGCTGATTTTAGCACCTTTTCAGGGTCTTTGCGGTATCCTGATGTCAGGTATGCAAGAGCCTTAGCAGCTCTCATCGGTGTTTTTTTCAAGCCTTCACGTTCAGGGTCTTCACCTATAAGTCTGATTATTTCTTTGTAATGGTCCGCAATTTTTTCAATCGTGGACAATTCCAAACCATCCAATTTATCCTTTTCAATCATTATTCGATTACATTTATTCGGTCTCTTACCACAATCATTTCGTTGGCAAGTTTAGGGAATTGTTGCTTTATCTTTGTCATAGCCTCTACAGCGTCTTCTCTTTTTGAGAAGTCGCCGACTTTCAATCTCCAGTAAGGGGCTTTGTAAACAATATAGGCTCTCATCTCAGGAAATTCGCCGGATATTTGTGAAGCGATTCTGGAAGTGTTCGACTTTGCAAGGCGAGGGTGGTTGTCGGAATATACCTGAATTCTGTAACCTCCTTTTTTCACTACAGATGTGCCTATTTTCGGCTCTTGTCTTTCTTCCAGAGTGTCGGACCATATTTTGTTTTCAAGTCCGTCGGGACGGTTTATAACTATTCTGCCTTCCGACAGAGACATTATAGTGTCGGCAAGACTGCGCATTTCGCATTCTTGTCCGTATGAGGCTGTTGAAAATAGCATAGCAACAGCCGCTATTGGGAGAAGTAAAGCCTTTTTCATATAAATACAATAGACTGCAAAGTTAATAAAAAATTTACTTGCAGTCTATTATATTAGTAATTTAGTTTACTCTAAATTAAAAAGCATCAACGATGCCCATGAATGATTCTGCTTGCAAAGCAGCACCACCGATAAGACCACCGTCAACGTTTGGCTTAGCGAAAAGTTCCTTAGCATTGCTTGGCTTGCAGCTGCCACCGTAAAGGATAGAAGTGTTTTCTGCTACTTCTTCACCGTATTTAGCAACGATAGTCTTGCGGATGAATGCGTGGATTTCTTCTGCTTGGTCAGCAGTAGCAGTTTTGCCTGTACCGATTGCCCATACTGGTTCGTAAGCAAGAACGATTTTGCCGAAGTCTTCAGCAGACAATTCGAACAAAGAACCTTCGATTTGTGCTTTTACAACGTCAAAATATGTACCGTTTTCTCTTTCTTCAAGAACTTCACCGATGCAGAAGATTGGAGTAAGGTTGTTAGCAAGAGCCAAGTTAACTTTATCCTTAAGGATTTCTGCTGTTTCGTGATAGTATTGGCGACGCTCAGAGTGGCCGAGGATAACGTATTTAGCACCTGTTGAAGCAACCATAGCAGCAGATACTTCACCTGTGTAAGCACCGCTTGCCTTGTCTGCACAGTTTTCAGCGCTCAAGCCGAGTTTGTCTGTGTCGATAACTGCGTTTACAGATGCAAGGTGTGTGAAAGGAACACCGATTACAACATCACAATTTGCTGTACGAGTCTTCAATGCCTCGTTTACTGCTTTTGCCAATTCGATACCCTCTTGAAGAGTAGTATTCATTTTCCAGTTTCCTGCAACAATATTTTTTCTCATTGTTTAGAAATTTGTGTTATTTGATAAGTTTATTATTTCTTTTGCAAAGGTAATTCTTTATTTTTGATTCTTCGACAATTGCTTTGTTAATTTAATTAATAAAGGCGACCTATTTATCAATAGAATAAATATTAATGATGATAATAGCATCAGTGTTGTGAAAACAAGGAAGTCAAATCCGTTATTATCGGTCGGGTCGAAGTCGTTTGCTGTGATTTCGTCAAATTCGAGGGACCCGAATGTTGACTTGTACATAATCTTGCCGTCGTGAAGCCATACTATAGCCGGGTTGCCGCGTGCTATTGACTTCAGTTCGCTGTCGTCCATAGTGTAAACGGGGTAGTCTGCCATAGAGAGTTCTTTCCATGCGTGTATTTCTTTGTCGCTACTGCCTGTCAGGCATATCAGGCTGAAACCTGATTCTGACACTTTCTTGTAAAATTCGTTTATCTGAAAACTGTAGGCAACGTTTATGTCGTTAATGTCATCAATGAGCATTAATAGGGCATCTCCATCATCGAGACCGATACTTCCGGAAATATCTTCGCCTGCGTCAAAGAATGATATTTTATGGCAGTCTATCGGCTTTGCCTTTTCAGCAACGGCTCTGTCAATAAATGTCCAAGTTGAGTCAGGAAGATTGTCAATGTCAAAATTACGTCTTTCTCCGTCTTTCTCGTACGTAAAGATAAATTCTGTGCTCTCGTTTACCTCTGGACATAGGCTTGAGCCGACTTTATATGGTCGAAAGTCGAGTACTGGTTGAATGTTTAGTCCGTAAATCATTATTAGAATGGCGTAAACCGATGGAAACAGAACAGTCATCCATTGAACAGCCGGGCCAAAGATGCTTGGAACACCTTTGTTCCTTTTTATAAGGAATACAAGTCCCGCGGAAATAAACAGGTTTTTAAAGAATGTCGCCCAATTGGATATTGTAAAGGCATCACCAAAGCAACCGCAGTCTTCAACGGGATTTGCAACGGCAATGTATCCTGTTAGAGGCAGCATAAACGCCATAATGACAGTTAGAAATATAACTGTGAAATTACGGAACGAGCCGAGTATTATCCACACGCCGGCGAGGAGTTCGCTAAGAGGAAGCAGGGCTGCAACCATACTAGTATAAGGCATGGCCCAACTCCATCCAAAAGCCGTAAGGTAGTCTTCTATTTTGTACTCGACTCCCCAGATATCAACGGCTTTGACAAATCCGGAAAAAATGAATATAAGACCTAAAATAATGCGTAGAGCCACTACGACAAGTGGCTCCCATTTGTATTTGTATTCGAATTTATTCTCCATATTCCAGTTTGATGAGTCCAAAAACCGAATAATTTACCATATCCATATAGTTTGCGTCTATCCCTTCAGAAACTAAGGTAACACCTTGGTTTTCCTCTATTTGACGCGTCCTGTAAAGTTTGGTAAGAATGAAGTCTGTGTAAGAAGAAATTCTCATTGCTCTCCAGGCTTCATCGTAGTCATGGTTTTTGGCAATCATCAGTTGCAATGTTTCGCTTGCAAAGTGGTCATATAGTTCTATCGCTTCGTCGTTGGTCATGTCAACGATGTCGCTGAAACCTTTTTGGAGTTGTATCATTCCAATAATACCGTAGTTGACAATAGCGATAAATTCAGGCTTTATACCTTCATTAACCATTGCATGCCCTTTTATTTCAAGAGAGCGTATTCGCTTTGCTTTGATAAATATTTGGTCTGTAATAGATTCCGGACGCATAAGTCGCCAAGAAGCTCCGTAATCGTGAAGTTTCTTGACAAACATGTCTCTGCAAACCGCCATCATATTACGAAATTGGGTGTTTGTATCGAGTGTTTCCATATAGAGTTGTTTCTACATTAAAGAAAATTTTCAACAAATTTACTAAATGTATGGCTATTTTGAAAGTAAGGCGTGGAAAAGTTGGCTTTAATTTTAATAATTTAGGATTCGGTTCGGCATAAAAAACCTAAAAACTTTGTTTTTGTTTTTTTCTGCACTCACCTTTGACTATATTTTGATAATATAGGATTCGGTTCGGCATAAAAAACCTAAAAACTTTGTTTTTGTTTTTTTTCTGCACTCACCTTTCACTATATTTGTAAGTAAAATAGAAATGTTATGGCAAAGTTAAAGATAGGAGATGAGTGGTGGACAGCACCGGCAGAAAGTGATAATGGTAATCTGATAATGGTTACAGGTCGAAGAAATGCAGATACCCTTATAGAAAAAGGCAAGTATAATGATCGTGTAGAAATTACATGGGAGTATGAGGGCGATGCGACAGGAATGCCTGATGTTGAGACTTCAACATTGATGGAAGCGGTTACGGATGCTATGGCAAAGGAGTTCGGAAAGGATTCTCTTGCCGTTATGACTGGTATCTACACTGGAGATGGAGAGCGTAACTGGGTTTTCTATACGCTTAACTTGCGTAAATTCCAATTTGTACTTAATGATGCGTTGAAGGATTTTGAACTTCTTCCTATAAAAATATATGTTGAAAAAGATCCTGAATGGCTTGAATATCTTGAAATGAAGGAGAATACAGAGATAGAATGTGACGATTAATATAATGGCATAGTTATTTGCCTAAATTCACAATTGGCAATTTCTGAAAATGATTATTTTTAAATTATCTTAAATTTGATGTCAGTACTTGCTTTTCTCAAAAAATTAATAGTAAATTAGCGGTCGTAAACGTTAAAATTAACTTTTGAAACTATTAACACGATTAATAATTTAACTTTTAAGGTATGAAACGTATTAATCACAAAGCAGCATTGGCAATTGCAGCTGTAGTAATATTGGGCGTTGCAGTTCCCACAATCTGGGCACAGTGCAAGGATAGCAATGAACAGGTAGAAGGCGAATTCATACAGACATCTACATCGCAAGGAAATTTGTCAGCCCCAACAGATTTTACGGCGGCGGCAGAGAGTACAATTAACAGCGTTGTAAGCATAAAGAGTTTTGCCACTCCGCGACAGGCAAATGTCTTTAATGATCCGTTTTTTGAATTTTTCTTTGGTCCTGGCAGTGGCCAGCGCCGTCAACAGCAGGAATCAAAGCCCCAGCAACTTGGCCTCGGTTCTGGAGTTATTATCAGTGAAGACGGATACATTGTAACAAATAACCACGTAATAGAAGGAGCGGAAAAGTTGGAGGTTACTTTAAATGGCAATAAGTCATATTCAGCTACCGTGATAGGAGCAGACCGCTCAACAGACCTCGCGCTATTGAAGATTGACGCAAAAGGCTTGAAGGCTATTAAATTCGGCGATTCAGATGCGTTGAGAGTAGGAGAGTGGGTATTGGCTGTTGGTAATCCTTTCGGCTTTACTTCAACAGTAACGGCGGGTATTGTTTCCGCAAAGGCAAGAAGTATCGGTTCTGCAACCCACAGCCGTCAAATGGGTATCGATGCGTTTATCCAGACTGATGCTGCGGTAAATCCTGGCAACAGTGGCGGAGCACTTGTAAATACAAGAGGAGAACTTGTTGGTATCAATACGGCGATTTACTCACAGACTGGTAACTATGCAGGTTATTCATTTGCTATTCCAACTTCTATTGTTAAGAAGATTATCACCGACCTTAGAAAGTACGGAACTGTTCAGCGTGCTGTATTGGGTATCACATGTGCGGAATTGACAGCGGAAATTGCTGAAAAGAATGATATTACAGCAGTAACAGAAGGTATTTATGTTAATTCTGTAGAAGACAGAAGTGCCGCTAAGGAAGCCGGTCTTGAACCAAAGGACGTTATTGTAGAAATCAATGGAGCGAAGACTCGCAACCTCGCAGAATTGAACCAGGCAATGAGTCAACTTTATCCAGGCGATAAGGTTACTGTCAAGTTCTTCAGAAATAATAAGGTTCGCACTGCTAATGTCACATTGAAGAATAACCACGGCAGCACAGCAATTACAAAGGGAACAGACTTTACAGCCCTTGGATGCGCATTCCAGAAACTTTCAGAAAAGACAAAGGCTCGCCTTGGAGTATCTTACGGAGTTCAGGTAGTAGGCGTTGAGGACGGCAAGTTCCGTGAAGCAGGCATCTCTGACGGATTTATTATTCTTGAAGTTAACAAGAAGCCTGTTAACAGTCAGGAAGATGTTGAAAATATCTACAATTCAGTAATGAATGACGCAAATGCCGATAAGGTTCTTGTTATCAAGGGTCTTGAGCAGACAGGAAGGCCGCGCTACAAAATTGTACCGCTCATTGAAGAAGAATAGAAAGGAATCAGACATAATACTGTAAGGTAAGGGTTGCCATTGCTTGGTAGCTCTTATTTGTTGTGTCTTGTTATTACGTTTTTATTAAAATTGTTCGTTTTTACTCAATTTATAGCATTTTTTCACAATTGGACTTAGAAAATACAATACTATTATGTAAATTTGTAGTTCATCTTTATAAAAATGGCACAGCATAGTACACTACAACCATTATTGGGAATGACGTTGGAAGAGTTGTCGGCACTCGTTGAAGAGTTGTCGATGCCTCGCTTTACAGCCAAGCAGATAGCACAGTGGCTGTATGAAAAACGAGTGACAACAATTGATGAAATGACGAACCTGTCAAAGGTGAATCGTGACAAGTTGAAAAAATCGTATGAAGTTGGTCGAAAGTCACCAGTTGATGTTGCCCGCAGCGTTGACGGAACGGCTAAATACCTTTTTGACGTGTGTGGCGGTCAGATGATTGAAAGTGTTTATATACCAGACAATGGCCGAGGAGGAGAAAGAGCCACCTTGTGTGTTTCTTCACAGGCAGGATGCAAGATGAATTGCCAGTTCTGTATGACAGGCAGACAGGGCTATCATGGAGATTTAACAACAAATGAGATAATCAATCAGATATTCAGTATCCCAGAGTCGGAAACGCTTACCAATATCGTTTTTATGGGAATGGGCGAGCCGATGGATAACTATGAGTCAGTATTAAAGGCAACTAAGATATTGACGGAAAAATGGGGGCTTGCTTGGAGTCCGAAGAGGATAACCGTTTCCACAATCGGCAAGATGGCAGAACTTCGCCGCCTGATTGAGGAAAGCGACGTCCATATTGCTATCAGCGTCCATAGTCCGTACCATACCGAGCGACAGAATCTAATGCCGATTGAAAAGGCATACCCTATTAAAAAGGTAATGGAAATGCTTAGCAATTATGATTTTACACATCAGCGACGCCTTTCCGTTGAATATATTATGTGGCATAACCATAATGATGACTTGCAGCATGCTAAGGCACTTGCAGAACTTATCAAGGACAGCCACGCACGCGTTAACCTTATTCGTTTCCACGCTATACCCGGTTCGCATCTCCAAACATCAGATGAGCAAAGCATGATAGAGTTCCGTGACTATCTAAACAGTCAGGGTATTCTCTGTACAATACGTAAATCTCGCGGAGAGGATATTTTTGCAGCATGTGGAATGCTTGCAGGTAAAGACCTGAAATAACCTAAAAAATAAACATAATGAAAACAATCAATCATTATCTACTTTTATTAGCCCTGTTGCTGTCAACAGGAGTGCTTTATGCAGCGGCTCCTTCAGGGTATTACAAGTCGGCAGAAGGCTTGTCAGAAAAGGCACTTTTGCAAAAATTATGTGGAATTATCAGTGCTAACTACCATGACGTTGGCTACAAAGGACTGTGGAATGTCTATGAAGATTCTGATGTTCACCCAGAAACAGGTAAGATTTGGGATATGTACTCAACAAAAGATTGGCCATTGAATTTCCCAACTTGTGGCAACTATGGAACAGTAGGTGACTGTATCAACCGTGAACACTCTTTCCCAAAGAGTTGGTTTAATGATGCTTCTCCAATGGTTTCGGATGCGTTCCATATCTATCCGACAGACGGCAAAGTAAATGGCCAGCGTAGCAACTTTCCGTATGGTGAGTGTGCAAATGGAAAGACTCTTTCTGGACCTGGAAGTATAAAAGGCCTTGGAAAACTTGGAACATCAACTTTTCCTGGATATTCTGGTACTGTGTTTGAGCCAGTAGATGAATATAAAGGAGATTTTGCCCGTTCTTATTTCTATATGGCAACTCGTTATAATGATCGCTTTGCTTCTTTTCATAGCGATATGCTTGCTGGAAATAATTACCCTTGCTATAAGACATGGGCTCTTAACCTGTTGCTTAAATGGCACCGTCAGGACCCGGTTAGCGAAAAGGAAATAACAAGAAATGATGCTGTATATAAACATCAACGTAACCGTAACCCATTTATTGACCATCCAGAACTTGTTGAATATATCTGGGGTGATTTGAAGGGTAATCCTTGGCAAGAAGGTGGTGCTGTTGTTGTTCCAACTTTGACATCACCAACAGATGGAAGCGTTATTGACTTGGGAATTACTTCAATTAATGAAAACCTTACTAAGTCAGTGACTGTAAAGGGAGTTAATCTAACAAAAGATTTGACTATTACAGTTGCAGGTGCAGGATTCTCTGTAAATGCAACAACAGTAACTGCTGCTAATGCAAACAAGGGACAGGGTGTTGTTGTCACTTATAAGTCAACAAATGATGCAACAACAAACGGAACTTTGACAATTTCAAGTGCGGAAGTTAAATCAACAGTAACTCTTAAGGCTCAGGCTGTTTCTTCAATTCCAGCCCTTCCAGCAACCGAAGTAGGCGCCAACTCTTTCGTTGCACGTTGGACAGATGTTCATAAGGATGGCGGTGACTATCAGTTGAGCGTTTATGACAGTGCAAAGAAATTGCTCGTCGGTTATCCAAAGGCAGTTAAGGCTGCGTCTGCATCATATACAGTTACAGGTCTTAATGCACTCAGCACATATTATTATGACCTCAGCCGTGGAGCATTGAAATCTAACCAAATCACAGTAAATACACCAGACGTTACACGCTCTATATCTGCTACTGTTGAAGGCGGTTCTTTGGCGTTCACTTCAGTAACAAATAAGGAGACATTGCCAATTGCTGTTGAAATTGTTACAGAAAATATTGAAGAAAACGTTACAGTTGACATTACGGGAGAATTCCAAATCAGTACTGACAAGACAAATTGGGTAAGCACATTGTCTGTTGACAAGGCTGGTGAAAGAATCTACGTTAGAATGAAGGCCTTGGCTAACGGTAACTATTCTGGACTTTTAAGTGCGCATACTTCAACAGTAGAGGGTTTTGAACTTGACGTTACAGGTACAGTATCTGATTCTAAGCCATTCTTTGAAGATTTTGAGCAACCATGTGCAAATGGTTCTGGCTATAATGAAGTTCTAAAGGAGTATCAAGGAACAGCGTGCAAATGGAATTTGCAGTATGCCGGAATTTATTCAGGAGATAGCAATGACCGAAAGGAAGGAGCACAATCCGTAAGAACAAGTAAGGATAATCGTGGTGTCACCCTTATTGAAATGGCAGAAGATAAGCCGAACGGTGCTGGTGTCGTTAAATTCCTAAGCGGTCTATATGGCGGCGATAATCCTGGTGTGATTACATTGTCATACTCAACAGATGGCGGTAAAACTTGGAACGAAGCAGGTCAATTTGATGTAACAATGCCGTTGCTTACAGAATATCAGACAACAATCAATGCAGCAGGACCTGTGCGCCTTAAGTTCGGTAAAATCGTTGATGAACTTGGCAAGCACCGTATTAATGTCGATAACGTTCAAATAACGGATTATTCAATGTCTGGTGGCGTTTCTGACATTGAGGCTGCTGACAAGGCTTGGGACGCTTACTGTAGTGCAGGTAAGTTGGTTGTAGAAACGGAAGCAGATGCCAATATCTATATCTACAACCTTGAGGCAGAAACAGTGTTCAATGGAATTATTTGCGGAACTAAAAAAATAGATTTGGCAAAGGGCGTTTACGTAGTTGTAAACGGAGAAAACAGCCGTAAGGTTATCGTTAAGTAATCGATTATAGTTAATCGCAATATTGTAAAAACAGAGTGTTCCGTTGGTTCACTCTGTTTTTTATTGTACATTTGTCTAGTCCTGCCATAGCGTTACACAAAAAAGTAACAAAAAATGAAAGAGACTA
>UQLZ01000020.1 GCA_900541935.1 uncultured Prevotellaceae bacterium
ACCTCTTTCTGTGCCCCTCCTACCATCTATCGCTTCATGATTCAGGAGGATTTCTCTAAGTATGACCTCAGCAGTCTTGAATACTGCACCACTGCGGGAGAGGCTATGAACCCATCTGTGGCAGAAACCTTCCAGAAACTGACAGGCGTTCAGATTTATGAGGGCTTCGGACAGACAGAGACCACCATGACTCTTGGCACCTTCCCCTGGATCAAGCCAAAGCCAGGAAGCATGGGTAAGCCTAACCCACAATACGAGGTTCACATCCTTCGCCCAGACATGAGCGAATGCGAGGATGGCGAAAAAGGCGAAATTTGCATCCGCATAGGGACCAAAAACCTATCGGCCTTTTCAAATACTATTACCGTGACGAGAAACAGACAAAATCTGTATGGCATGACGGCTACTATCATACAGGCGACATGGCTTGGCGCGACGAGGAAGGCTACTTCTGGTTTGAGGGAAGAATTGACGATGTAATCAAGAGCTCAGGCTATCGCATTGGTCCCTTCGTGGTACATAATGCCCTGATTGCCCATCCTGCCGTAGTAGAGTGTGCCATTACCGGTGTACCAGACCCTATAAGAGGTATGGTGGTAAAGGCTACTGTTGTGCTCAAAGATGAGTACAAGAGTTTGGCAGGTCCCGACCTGATCAAGAAGTTGCAGGATCACGTAAAGCACGAGACTGCCCCTTATAAGTATCCTCGCATCATCGAGTTCGTAGATGAATTGCCAAAGACCATCTCAGGCAAGATTCGAAGAGTCGAAATAAGAGAGAAGGACAATAAAAAATAATATCTATCCGAGGGGTTTAGAATTGAAGGTCACAAATTCTCCTCCCAATCATATCAATACAAAATGGATAAAAGAATTGTAGTAAAAGTGGGCAGCAACGTGCTGACCCGTGAAGATGGCAAACTCGACGTAACAAGAATGTCGGCTATTGTCGACCAAATCGTATGGCTCAAGCAACAGGGCTATGAGGTCATCCTGGTTTCATCAGGAGCTGTGGCTGCAGGAAGAGCCGAACATCACGTAGAGCACCATCTTGACAGCGTAGAGCAACGCCAGTTGTTCTCAGCCATCGGTCAGGTAAAGCTTATCGGCTTATACTACGACCTCTTTCGTGAATACAAGATCAAGATTGGTCAGGTGCTTACCATGAAGGAGAACTTCGGTGCCGAGGAACAGTACAAGAATCAGGAAGCCTGTATGGAAGTCATGCTGGAGAACGGTGTTCTCCCCATCGTGAACGAAAACGATACGGTATGTATCACCGAGCTGATGTTTACTGATAATGACGAATTGTCGGGACTCATTGCGTCAATGCTCGGTATGGATGCGTTGGTTATTTTGTCGAATATCGACGGTGTTTATACAGGTAATCCAGCCGACCCGGCTTCGGAACTTATCCGCGAAATCAAACCCGAAAGCGATTTAGACGGTGAAGCGATTATAAGCAAGTCAAAGTCGCAGTACGGTCGTGGGGGTATGGAAACTAAATTCCGCATAGCCCGCAAGGTTGCTGATGAAGGGATAGCCGTTATAATAGCCAATGGAACGCGGCAGAATATTTTGGAGCATCTTATTCTTGGTGATGGCTCAGTCCCTTGCACTTTGTTTGCCCCATCCAGCCATCCTGTTTCGAGCGTTAAGAAATGGATTGCCCATAGTGAGGACTTTGCGAAAGGCGAGATACATATTAATGAAGGAGCGTTTAAGGCACTTACTTCAGGCGAGGCATCTTCGTTGCTACCTGTTGGCGTTGTTGCCGTTGAGGGAAATTTTGAGAAAGATGATATTGTCCGCATAGTTTCGCCCGACGGTAATGCTTTTGCAGTTGGCAGAACGAGTTATGATAGCGAAGAGGCTCGCGGTGCAATGGGTAAGCAGGGGCAGAAGCCTATTATACATTATGATTATCTTTGCATTGAATAGATGAGTTATGGATAGTAAGTTGAAAAAAATGTTAGAAGATGCACGGGTTGCATCACGCAAGTTGAATCTTGCAACGGATGGGGAAATCAATAAGGTTTTGCTTGCCGTTGCTGATGCTATCGAGAGTCATCTCGATGAAATGTTGGTGGCCAACGTTGAGGACTTGAATGCAATGGACCAGTCTGACCCAAAATATGACCGTTTGCGTTTGACAGAGGACCGCCTTACAGGCATTGCTTCTGATATGCGGCGCGTTGCGGAACTGCCTTCGCCACTTGGGACTGTGCTTAAAGACTGGACTCAGCCTAATGGGATGGAAATAAAAAAAATCAGCGTTCCTTTCGGAGTTATTGGCGTTATTTACGAGGCTCGCCCTAACGTAACCTTTGACGTTTTTTCACTATGTTTGAAAAGCGGAAATGTGTGCGTACTGAAAGGTGGTTCAGATGCACTTCATTCAAATGAGGCTGCAATTAAGATTATCCGTAATACTTTGAAAGAATGTGGGTTTGATGAGAATTGTGCAACGCTCTTGCCAGCAGACCATGAGGCTACAAAAGAGGTGCTTCAGGCGGTTGGATATGTTGACCTTGTTATTCCTCGCGGTAGCAGTCGCCTTATTCAGATGGTTCGCGACAATGCTCTCGTGCCGGTTATTGAAACAGGTGCTGGTATCTGTCATTGCTATTTCCACTCATCAGCCGACTTGGAAAAAGGAAAGGCAATTGTTTGTAATGCAAAGACACGACGTGTAAGTGTTTGCAATGCCCTTGACTGCCTTATTATTGATAAAGACAGGCTTGGGGATTTGGAAGAATTGCTCGCTCCAATGGTTGAAAAGCAGGTTGAAGTTTACGCTGATGCAGCCGCTTTTAATGCCCTTGATGGAAAGTATCCATTACTTCATAGGGCAACGGAAGATAATTTCGGTATGGAATATCTGGACTATAAGATGACTGTTGTGACAGTTTCTGGTATTGATGAGGCGTTGGCTCATATCGCTAAATATTCGTCAAAGCATAGCGAAAGCATTGTTGCAGAGGATAAATCAGCATGCCTGCGATTTGAAAAGGAGGTTGATGCGGCTTGTGTATATACCAATTTGCCAACTTCTTTTACTGACGGCGGTCAGTTTGGCTTTGGAGCGGAGATAGGAATATCTACTCAGAAACTTCACGCCCGTGGTCCTATGGGTTTGCCTGAATTGACAACATACAAATATTTAATTTCCGGTAACGGACAAATAAGAAATTCATAATAATGACATTAATAGCCTTGTTATTCTTGTCTGTCAGTCTTGCGATGGACTGCTTTTCTGTGTCGTTGGCGAGCGGTGTTGCGCAGCGCAGGTTGACTCTTGGCAATATCTTGAAAATGGCAGTCTTTTTTGGACTGTTTCAAGGAATTATGCCTGTGCTTGGGTGGCTTGCTGCTGCCTCGTTCAGTGATTTGATTAAGGACTATGACCATTGGATTGCATTTGGATTACTGTCATTCCTTGGAATAAAGATGATTTTGGAATGCTTTAAGGATGAAGGTGAAAAGTCGTTTGACCCGAGCAAGTTAAGTGTATTGTTGACATTATCGGTTGCAACAAGTATTGATGCACTTGCTGTTGGCTTGACTTTTGCATTTATCAGCATGAGAGTTGCAGATGTCTTTATTGCATCTGGTATTATTGCCACCGGGTCTTTCCTATTTACCCTTGCAGGAAATTTTTTAGGCTCTTATGTTGGAAAGAAATTCAAATTTCCGTTTGAGGCTGTTGGTGGAGTAGCCTTGATTTGTATCGGGTTGAAAATTCTTTTCGAACATATAGGTGTTATTTAGTTACAAATGATTAAATTTGCCTTGATTAACCAACTTAATAAAATATCGCGATGAGAACGTTAGAAGAATATATTGACCTTGCAGAGCAAGCGATGACAACAATCGCTTATCCATCAGAGCCGAATGGCTTGTATGAACCAATAGCATACGGACTTTCCAACGGGGGCAAGCGCTTGCGTCCCGCTATTCTTCTTGCGGCGTGCGAGGCTGTTGGCAAGGATTGCTTGACAGCATTGAACCAGGCGGCTGCCATTGAAATGTACCATAATTTCACTCTTTTTCATGATGACGTTATGGATAATGCCGATATTCGTAGAGGCAAGCCAACAGTTTGTGCAAAATGGGATAACAATACTGCAATCCTTTCTGGCGACACCTTGCTGACGATGGCTTCTGAAAAGGTTATTACTGGTATTGATGCTCAAAAGGCGGTTAAATTGTTGCAAATCTTCAACCGTACGGCGATTGAGGTCTATGAAGGTCAGCAGTATGACATGGAATTTGAAAATCGCACTGACGTTTCCATTGATGAGTATATTAATATGATTCGCCTCAAAACTTCGGTACTGTTGGGTGGTGCCTGCCGTATTGGTGCAGAACTTGCTGATGCTACTGAAGAGCAGAGCGAAGCACTTTATCAATTCGCTATCAATCTCGGACTTGCATTCCAGTTGCAAGATGACCTTCTTGATGTCTATGGTGATCCTGAGATTTTCGGTAAGGCTATTGGCGGGGATATAATGAACAATAAGAAGACATTCCTTTTAATCAATGCAATGCTTTTGGCAAAAGGTGATGATGCAGAGGAACTTAATTATTGGTTGCATAATCCCGAGCCGCTGCCAGGCGAAAAAATTGCTGGTGTAACCGCTATATACAACCGCCTTGGTATTGATGCAATATGCCGTGAGGCGATTGAGGACTACCATAAAAAGTCGTTGTATTATATTGAAAATTCGGGTTTGTCTAAAGAGGCTGTCGATTTCTTCATGTCGTTTGCTGAATCTCTTATGAACAGAAAGAAATGATAGATACTCATTCGCATATATATCTTGAGGAATTTGATGCCGACAGGGCAGAAGTTGTGCAACGAGCAAAATCGGCGGGGTTGAGGCATATCGTTCTGCCGAATGTTGACTTGGAGACGGTCGCTCCGATGCAAACTCTTGCGGCTGCATATCCGGGTTATATCTCAATGGCTATGGGGTTACATCCAACATCTGTTGGCGAGGATTATAAGGAGCAACTGTCTTTGACCCGAAAATTTTTAGAAGAGGGTAATTATATTGCAGTTGGAGAGGTTGGCATAGACCTATATTGGGATGCAACATTCAGAGCGGAGCAGATGGAGGCTTTCGATGAGCAGTTGCATTGGGCGGAAGATAAGTCGCTACCTGTAATTATCCATTCTCGTGATGCTTTGGAGGAAATATTGGCAGTGTTTAAGAATTATAGTGGAAAATTGCCACAATGTGTTTTTCATAGTTTTGGAGGCAGTGTTGAAGATGTCAGGCGTATTCGTGAGTTCGGGAATTTCCTTTTTGGTATTAACGGAGTCGTAACATTTAAAAATTCAAAACTTTATGAAGTACTACCCGAAATTGGCCTTGACCATATTTTACTTGAAACTGATTGTCCTTACCTAACACCTGTGCCGTATCGTGGAAAGCGTAATGAAAGTTCTTATGTGCCATATATAGCGCAGAAGATAGCAGAAACTCTGGAAATATCCGTTGATACTGTCTCAGCACAAACTGACAAAAATGCAATTTGCTTTTTCAATCTTGACACTTAGGCAGAAAATAAGGTTTTAGTCATATTATGGCCGTTTTTATGGGAAGATCATTTTTTTACTTAATCCTTTCTGTTGTTTTAATATCTTTACTTTCAGGACTTTTTTCCTGTAAAAGGGAAAGTGACGTTTATTTTGCAGAACTTGATGAGTTGGTTAGAAATT
Source organism: uncultured Prevotellaceae bacterium (assembly GCA_900541935.1). Lineage (GTDB taxonomy): Bacteria > Bacteroidota > Bacteroidia > Bacteroidales > Muribaculaceae > Limisoma. The sequence goes on from UQLZ01000020.1 coordinate 5,728, forward strand.
CCAAGCCATACGAGCAGAATTTCCAAAGACGACTAGATAGTCTTAAATGTCAGTATCGCCTATGCCGTTCTGATTCATTGAAATTTAGAATTGCGGAAGGCATCTTTGATATGTACCGTAATTTTAGAATAGATTCGGCTCTCGTTTTTGCTGATAGCATTCGTGCTCTATCTAAGGGGATGGGCGATTATTATGTTAATCGTGCGGAAATGCATTATGCTGATGCTTTGAATAAGTTTGGCAGGCATGATGAGGCTATTCGTGTTCTTGATAATATTGAGCGGACTGATTCGGTAAGGGTTGACAATTACTTCTATTATCTATATCATACTGCATTATCTTCGCTTTTGTCAAATATCTCTAATGAGGAGGAGCGGAAGAAATATAATATGATGCTGGAGGCTTATAATGATACTTCGTTAATAATTAGCCATCAAAATTCAGAGGAGAAATTGTCAAATAGGGCGTGGCTGCTTGCAAAGCAGGGAAATAGAAAGGAGGCGTTGTCTATCCTGTTGGATTATTACAAATCTAAGGAAGAAAGCAGTGAAGTGCATTCGGGGAATATGGCATCGGTTGAGTTTCAGATTGCTAATCTTTATTTGCTTGAAAAAGATACTGTTTTGGGAATTGAGTATTTAAAACGGGCGTCTATTTCAGACCTAAAACAGTCTAAAAGGGTGTATATGTCGCTGTGGAGACTTGCAGAGGTTCTATACCAGAAAGGCGATGTTGACAGGTCTTATTTATATGTAAACAGGTCGCTTAGAGATGTTAGCGAAGGTAAGGCTCGTTATAGGATGTACGATGTTGTTAAGTATATGCCAATTATTTCAGAATCGTATGAGCAAAGTGAAGATATCGCCGATATTGGCAAATTTGTTTTCATGACTGCTATCGTTCTGATTGCGTTGATAATGGCTCTTGCCTACTGGCTCGTTAGGAGAAGAAATAGCGCCCTTGCGGCGATGCATAAGCAACTCAATGCTCGAAATGCTGAATTGATGAGGCTTGCAGGAGAGTTAAAGGAATCGAACCAGATTAAGGTAAAGTATATGGCATTGCTTTTTAATATATGTTCTGATATTATCCGTGAGAATGAGGCTTTTAAGAAGAATATGCTGCGAAAGTTGTCGGTAAGAAAACTGGCGGAAATGGAAAAGATGCTTGAAAAATCAGATGAGAATAAGGATTTTAAGAAACTTATCCAGGAATTTGATACGATTTTCCTTTCCATTTTTCCTAATTTTGTTTCCGATTTTAACAATTTGCTTCGCCCAGAAGAGAGAATTGTTTTGAAGCATGACAAATTGCTTACCCCAGAATTGAGAATATACGCCCTGATTAGATTGGGAATTACCGAGAATGCTCAGATAGCAGAGTTCTTGCACTATTCCATTCAGACTGTTTATAATTATCGCCAGAGAATGAGAAATAAGGCTCTCGTTAAAGGCAAGAGCCTTTCAGCACAGATGCAGAAGATTCTTGGCGGAGTGTAGGCTCAAAATTGTGATATTTTGCGCTGAAATACTTAACATATTGTTACTTTTTCTTGTGTTACAAAATGATTTAAAAAACTGAATAACAGATAACTATTATAATTATAAACTTACTTCATTACTTACTTGCTATTTTATTCCTTTGATAGTAGTCTTAATTTTGTGGTGCAAACCTAAATTTATAATGTTTGATAATATTTAAAGGTATATTACTTATTTAAGAATACTATAAAAAACTGAATTATGCATCACTTAAAAGTAAGTTTGTGGCAACGATGTTTGCCAGTGCTTTTTGCATTAATGATTAGCCTTTGTGCTTCTGCACAAGGAAAGATGATTCATGGTGTTGTTGTTGACAGTCAATCGGAGCCTCTGATGGGGGCCTCTGTTATTGTTAAAGGAGCAGCAACAGGTACTTCAACCGATTTGGACGGTAACTTTTCGCTTCGTGTAAACGACGGAGCAACACTTGTCGTTTCATATATCGGCTACATTACGCAGGAAGTTTCTGCGGTTGATGGTATGCGCATTATCCTTAAAGAGAATGCGGAGGTTTTGGAAGATGTTGTTGTTATTGGTTACGGTACAGTAAAGAAATCTGATGCTACTGGTTCGGTGCTCGCCGTTAAACCAGATGATTTCAATAAGGGATTGCAGACTTCAGCGCAAGATGCTCTTGTTGGCAAAATGCCGGGTGTAAGCGTTGTTTCCGGTTCTGGTGCTCCAGGTTCCGCTTCAACAATTCGTATCCGTAGCGGTGCTTCTCTGTCGGCTTCAAATGACCCTTTGATTGTTATCGACGGTGTTCCGGTTGATAACTCAACCATAGAAGGTGGCGGTAACGTTATTGGTGCCATTAACCCTAACGATATTGAAACTTTCACGGTTTTAAAAGACGCTTCTGCTACTGCAATTTACGGTTCTCGTGCTTCTAACGGCGTTATTGTTATAACTACAAAGAAAGGTGCGGATGCTGGTGTTAAGATTAATTATACTGGTGCATTCTCTGTCGGTTCTGTTGCTAAGAAACTTGACGTTCTAAGTGCAGACGAGTTCAGAGCGTTTGTCCCTACTGTAACAGGAGTTCCTGCTGATGTTAAGTTGGGAACTGTTGATACAAACTGGCAAGATGAGATTTTCCGTACAGCCCTCGGGCACGAGCATAACGTTTCTGTTTCAGGAAATATCAAGAAAACTTCTCCTTACCGAGTGTCATTGGGCTATACTGACCAACAAGGTATCATCAAGTCAAATGACTATCAGCGCGTTTCTTTCAGCGGTGGTATCTCTCCAAAACTATTTGACAACCACTTTATGGCTGATATTAACTTGAAATTATCTTACGAGCATAATGACAAGGTTGACCAGTCTGTTGTTAACAATGCGTTAAGATATGACCCTACTCGTCCTGTCAAGACTGGTAGCGCAACATCTGCAACTGATCCTGGACTTGGCTACTTTATTTGGATGAATGGCAATTCACCGATGGCTATCCAAACAGATAACCCTATGGCTCAGTTGGAATTACAGGACTATACAAATAAGATTTACCGTTCTATCGGTAATGCTAAATTCGATTATAAGATTCACGGACTTGAAGACTTGCAGGTTACATTAAACTTGGGATATGACGTTCTTGAAAGCAAGGATCGCCGTATCGTTCCGGAAAAGGCTGGTATGATGTACACTTCGAATATGAAGGATGGAACAGGTCTTGTTTACAGCGGTACTCAGAAGAAGAAAAACTATTTGCTTGATTTCTACGGTACATACGCAAAGACTTTCGCCCAGAAGCATGACTTTAGCGTTATGGCTGGTTATGGTTGGCAGCATTTCTGGAAGAGTTTCGACACAAGCAATGTTTCTCCAGAAGGTGTTGAACTTTTCAGTGCAACTCACGGCAAGTCAGAATACTATCTGCTTTCACTTTATGGTCGTTTGAACTATTCATTCGATAACAGATACTTGGTAACTGCAACATTCCGTTCTGATGCTTCTTCTCGCTTCTCTTCTGACAACCGTTGGGGTTACTTTCCTTCTGTTGCTCTCGGTTGGCGTGCTATTGAGGAAGATTTCCTAAAGGAGCAAGACGTTTTGTCTGATTTAAAGGTCCGTTTGAGTTATGGTCTTACAGGTCAGCAGGATATCCTAAATGACTATCCTTACATGTTGACTTTCATCCTCTCTAATCCAGAATCTGACTATCTTTTCGGAGACCGCTGGATAACAACAATACGCCCGAACGGTTATGATAAGGACATCAAGTGGGAAACAACTGAGACTTACAACGTTGGCGTTGATTTCGGTTTCTTGAAAAACAGAATCTTCGGTTCTGTTGACTATTACCAGCGTAACACCCGTGACCTTTTGAACACAATCAACGTTCCTTCTGGTGCTAACTTCTCTTCAATTATCACAACAAACGTTGGTGAGATGAAGAATAACGGTGTTGAATTGTCGTTGAATTTCGTTCCTGTTGATACAGACGACTGGAATTGGACAATCGGTTTCAACTATACTTGGAACGATTCTGAAATTACGAAGTTGAACGTAGCGGATTCTGATAACAGTTACGTTGAAACTGGTGCAATTTCTGGAACTGGTAAGATGGTTCAAGTTTTTAAGGTTGGCGAGCGTCCTTACACCTTCAACTTGGCAAAGCAGGCATATGATGAGAACGGCAAGCCTATCGAAGGAAAATACGTTCAGCCAGACGGCTCAATTTCATCAACAGAAACACGTTACTCAACAGGCAAGAGCGCCCTTCCAAAATCTTATTTCGGATTTAATACGCAGGTTTCATATAAGAACTGGGATTTGGCTATAAACGGTCACGGAGCGTTTGGTAACTATGTTTACAATTATGTTCAGGCAGACCAATACATTCAATCTGTATATAGCGACCAGGGCAGTTTCTCAAATATCCTTGTTTCAACTCGCGACACTGGTTTCCAGACACAACAGTTATATAGTGACTACTGGCTTGAAAAGGGTAATTTCTTCCGCATCGACAATATCACTTTGGGATACACATTCCACAAATTATGGAATAGCAGCAGTTCTCTTCGCTTGAAGTTCAGTGTTTCAAACGTTGCTCAAATAACAGGCTACAGCGGTATTGACCCTGAAATTTACAGTGGTATAGACAAGGAGGTTTATCCACGTCCAAGAACATTCACTTTAGGCGCTAACTTGAGTTTTTAATCTACCTAACAAGAAACAGTCATGAAAAAATTATTTATAAAACTAACGGCATTATTTTTTATTGGAGTGTTGATGACTTCTTGCTTTGGAGACCTTGACACAGAACCGCTTGACCCAAACCAGAAGATTCCGTCAAATGTATATAATTCAAAGGAAGGCTATGAAGGCGTTCTTGCAAAATGCTACGCTTCACTAATCTTGACCGGTCAGCAAGGCGGTGACGGTGGTAATGGAGACCTCGAAGGAGCTAATGAAGGTTATTCCGGTTATGTGCGTTTGCTCTTCTACCTTGAGGAACTTTGTACAGATAATTTTGTTATGCCGTCATCTTCAAACGGATTGCGTAAGATGCTGAATATGCAGTGGGATGCAACAAACGCTTCAGTTATAACTTGGACTTACCAGCGCCTTTACATGTCAATCGCATATTGCGATGAGATTTTGAGAGAATGTACAGAGGCAAACCTCAAAAAACGCGGTGTTTGGGAAGAGATGAAAGATGACTATAAATTCTTTATCGCTGAGGCTCGCTTTATCCGTGCTTACTGTTATGCTCAACTTTGTGACCTCTTTGGTGGTGTTCCATACGTTGATGAAAATACAGGAGTTAAGGATCTCCCTAAGCAGATGACAAGAAAGCAGACTTTCGAGTTCGCTGAAAAAGAGTTGATTGCTATTGAAAATGAGTTGAAGGCTCCAGGTGAAAACGTTTACGGACGCGTTGACAGAGTTGCCTGCTGGTTCTTGCTTTCAAGACTATACTTGAACGCGGAAACTTGGATTGGTGAGAACAGATATAACGATGCCTTGAAATATGCTAAAATGGTTATTGGCGACAGCAACTATCCTTTGGCAAAAGATTATCGCCACATTTTCCTTGCTGATAACAACACATGCAGCGAGATTATCTGGCCACTTGTTCAAGACGGTTTGAGAGCACAAAGCTCTGCAGGTACTAACTTCTATGTAAAGGCATTTGTAAACGGTCCGATGGATGAATTGTACCAAACAGGCGTTGGCTCAAAGGGTTGGGGTAACGTACGCTCAAAAACAACTCTTGTTGATGCCTTTGATGCTGATGACGTTCAATTCGACGTTAACGACACTTGGGGTAATAACAAGAAGGACAAGCGTGCTTCATTCATGACCGCATTGCCTAACCAGACTAAGGAAACTTGGGACGCAACTGGAAATATGACAAGTACATTTACTTGTGGCTATGGCTATATTAAATGGCGTAACGTTACTAAGGATGACCAGATTTGTGCATCAGGTGATACTTATTCGTCAATCGACTTCCCGCTATTCCGTACAGCAGATGCCTACCTGATGGCAGCAGAGGCTATTCTCCGCGGTGCTAACGGTTCTAAGGCTGACGCATTGGATTATGTAAATAAGGTAAGGGCTCGTGCTTATATGAGTGACGAGTATGCTGTGCCAGGTGTGCGTTCAGACGTTCCGGCAAGATTGATATGGCTCAGTTGAACCTCGACTTTATCCTTGCAGAGCGTCAGCGCGAATTGGCATCAGAATGTCAGAGAAGAACTGACTTGATACGTTTCGGCAAGTTCACTACTGGCAATAACTGGGATTGGAAGGCTGCTGAAAGAAATGGTGCAGATGTTGACAAGCATTTGGTGCTTTTCCCAATTCCGGCAAGTGAGATTACAACTAATCCTACTATTAAACAAAACATTGGATATTAATTAAAATTTTAAGATGAAAAAAGCATTAGTATTAATATCACTCTTCTTGGTTAGTCTGCCCGTTATAGGGCAGACCAGTCAGGAGGAAATCTTTGAAACAATCGAGAAGGGCGGAGGCGTTTACTACGCTTATCCAGGACCTTCCGCAAATAACAACACCCCAGCTCCAAAAGGCTATAAGCCTTTTTATATCAGTCATTACGGTCGCCATGGCTCACGCTATCTGATTAGCGGAAAGGATTATACCAGTGTGCTTGCCGTTTTTGACAAGGCTCACGCGGCTGGTGCCTTGACGGCATTGGGTGAAGACGTTAGGACAAGACTCGTTGAGGTATGTAAGGAAGGTGCAGAGACAGCAGGAGATTTGACTCCGCTTGGCAGACGCCAGCATCGCGGAATAGCCGAGAGAATGTTCCGCTCATTCCCGGAAGTCTTTGCTGACGGTGATTCTATCTCTGCTCGTTCTACCGTTGTTCCGCGTTGTGCAATGAGTATGGTTGCCTTTGGCGACAGATTGAAGGAGTTGAATCCGAAACTGAATATCCTGTACGAAATGAGTGACCGATATATGGGATATATGAATTACCATACAGACGAGTCAAACCGCTTTACAAACGGTGAGACAGGGTATCTTGCAGAAGAAATACGCAAGTATAAGGAAGAAAGAACTAACCCTGACAGACTAATTGCTTCATTATTCAGCGATGAGGATTTTATCCGTATGTCGGTGAATCCTTCATCGCTAATGTGGGGCTTATATTGGATTGCTTCAGACATGCAGAATATGGAAACAAAGCAGTCCTTCTTTGACATCTTTACAAAGGAAGAGATTTTTGACCTTTGGGAGTTCAATAATTACCGCTGGTATGCCGGAAATGCCAACCATTCAGCCGGAAAAGGCATCGTTGTTGCCAACGCAAAAAATCTGCTCCGCAACATTGTTGAAAGTGCAGATGAGGCTATTGAGAAGCATAATGTAGCGGCAACGCTACGCTTTGGCCATGACGGAAACGTTGTGCCGTTGGCGGCAATACTGCATTTGGAAGATTGTAATGTTTCAATGTCAGAGCGAACAGAAGTATATAAGCATTGGTCAGATTTCAAGATTGTTCCAATGGCTGGAAATATACAGATGATTTTCTTTGAGAAAAAAGGCGGTAGCGCCGATGATGTTTTGGTTAAGTTTATGCTTAACGAAAAAGAGGTAAAAGTGCCGGTTGAAACAGATATGTTCCCTTTCTATAAGTGGAAAGATGTAAGAAAATTCTATGTTAGTTTACTTTAGAAATTATAGATAAAAAAGATTGCTAAACAAGTGTAAAGTGCCGTATCGAAGCGATTCCGATGCGGCTCTTGCTTTAGTAATATGGGCTTTTTATTGGCAGTCCTGTATGCAGGCAATTATTACGACATATTGTTAAATTGTTTTTTGATGCAAATTTAATGTGAAATTATTTTTTGAATTAAAAAAAATATATAAATTTGCAAAGTGGGTTATGGCGTGGAAAGCAAGATAAAAATGGTATGCTTGTTTTTACAACTGCCATTTTTTACCAAAAAATGAAGATTATTACCGCGCCAGTATTATATTGCGCGATAGTTGTGTAGATTATTGTTTAAATATTAAATACATGAAAAAGTTTCTTATTCTTTCGCTTATCTTTCTTATAACGCCATTTGTAGCAATGGCAAAAAAAGATAAGGATGAAGTAATCAGTTATCAGGTAGAAGCGACCGGTGCAACTGGCGCGCAAGGTACTTATGTTGTCAAGACATGGGTTGTTACCAAAAACAAGAAAATCAGTGATGCCGAGATTGGCAAGTGTGCGGTGCATGGAGTGCTTTTCAAAGGCTTTTCCAATGCCAAGACTCGTCAGCATCAGAAACCAGTTGCAGGTTCATCTGTTGTAGAGGATCAGAATGCTGACTTTTTTAAAGCGTTTTTTGCTGACGGTGGCGAATACGCCAATTATGTTCAGGTTATCAGCAACAGTCGCTCTGTTGTTAAGGCTGGTAAGGAATATAAGGTAGGTGCAGATGTTACTGTTTTTAAGGAGCAGTTGCGAAAAGACCTTGAGCAAAAAGGAATTATTAAAGGACTAAATACAGGCTTCTAATGAAACGGTTATTGGCTTTATTTGCAGCAGTATGCCTCTGTCTTACTGCCGCAGCACAAACAAGTGATTTTGATTATGTTTTCTTGAATAACGGCTCTGTTATTAAGGGCGTTATCGAGAATGAAGTTCCGAATGTTTCAGTAACTATACGTTCTGTCAATGGTGAGGTTTATACCTATCCTGCAATAGAAGTCCGTAAAGTTGCTCATGGAAAAGATCCCAAGATTCCGGACACATCCAAAGCCAAGAATCCGCACGTTGAATATACTCACAATGAAACAGGTTTCTGGTTTGCTGCAGAATTGCAGGGCGGTTATTCTTGCCGTGTCAATAAAGGCAATGTAGGCTTGATGGAACTTGATGCCGTTATCGGTTATCGCGTTAATGAGTATTTCCGTTTTGGTGTTGGAGTCGGCGGAAGATACTATTTCAATAATGAGGAAGTGCGTTGGAGCAGTGTTGAATGGTCATTCCCAATTTACGCAAACTTCCGAGGCAATTTCATTCCTACTGAGTATAGAAAAGTGGTTCCTTACTATTCATTTGATATAGGTGGCTCTATTCGTGACGGATTTATGTTCCGACCGACTATAGGCATCAGAGTTGGTGAGCCGAGAAATGCTTTTTTGCTTGGTCTCTCTTATTTGGGTCAGTCAGTTGACAGTTATGAACTTGTACCACCATTTTGGGCGAAAAAAAGCAAGTTCATCTCGGCAATTACATTGAAGATAGGTTACGAATTCTAAAAAAACGAGTGTCATGAAATGCTTTTTGAAAATATTTTTGGCAGTAGTATTGCTGCTGAGTTTTTCCGCGTGCAGGAAAAATACAACAATATCCAGTACCAATGCGTACAGTTCCTTTGGAGCAGTTGGCGTAGGCAATGAGTTAGACGGTTCGATGACCGTTCGGGCATGGGGTAAAGGAAAAGATAAGGCAGACGCTCTTGAGCAGGCTCGTAAGAATGCTATTCACCAGGTGCTTTTTGGCGGAATCCAGCAAGGGGAAGGCACTTACAACGGCCGTCCGCTGATTTATGAGGTGAATGCACAGACTAAGTATGAATATTATTTTAACGCATTTTTTGTTGACGGTGGAGAATATACAAAGTATGCTACATTTGAGGACGAAAACCGTAAGGCGAGAATGGTTGCCAAGAGTAACGGTTTGGAAAACTGGTCAACAATTATCCGAGTAAAGAGGTCAGAGTTAAAGAGTAGATTAATAGAAGATGGAATTATTAAACCGTAAATGAATGAAAACAATTAAATATCTTTTGGCGATAATCGCCGTAATGCTGTTATTGCCAGTTGACGCTTCAGCACAAGCAAAGAAACCGACATTGATGATTTTCCCAGCCGATGTTTGGATGAATGATAATAATTATATGGAAGTTACAGAAGTGCAAGGAAGAAAGAAACGTATTCCTTTGTACGAAGAGGCATTCCAAACAGATAGGGACATCAATAACGTCGTTGCAAAAATCGGCGAGATGATGACAGAGAGGGGTATGAACCTTGAATCTCTTCCTGAAATGATGCGCACTCTTGAGCAGACATCAATGGAGGATGAATTTGTTGAGTCAAAGGCAACAGGAGCGTCAATGGCTGAATCTGCATTTGACAAGATAATGAATACAGCAAAATCGGATATTCGTATATATGTTGACTGGAAGGTAAATCAAGTAGGCCCTCGTCGCTCTGTTACCTATACCCTGACAGGTCGTGACGCATATACAGGCAAGCAGATTGCAAACGCCAGCGGAACGGGTCAGCCAACGATTTCTGCCGAGACTGCAGTTCTTTTAGAAGAGGCAGTTCTTGAAAATATGGACCAGTTTGTATCGCAATTGCAGGCTCACTTTGATGATTTGCTGACAAATGGACGTGAGATAGCCGTTCAGGTAAGAATTTTTGATGACGGCTCTGGTATGTCGTTTGAGGAAGAATATGATGGCATTGAATTGTCGGAAATCATAGATAACTGGATGAATGAGAATACAGTAAACCACAGATATTCGCTTCAGACTGCAACAGAGAACCGATTGAACTTTACTCAGGTGCGAATCCCACTATATGACGAGCGTGGAAGAGCGATGGATGCAAAGAGATTTGTTAACCAGTTGCGTAAGTATTTGCGTGCGGAGCCATATAAACTCACAACAAAGGATAGCACAAGAGGTTTGGGAATGGGTATTATTGTCATCGGAGAAAAATAAACCTAAAATTGACAAGTTATGAAAATTAGAAAAATAGCGTTAGGCGTTTTGGCAGCAATGTCTGTTTTTACTGTCTCTGCAGCGCAATGTGATATAAATTTAACCGCAGTTCCTGTCTATGAAGGAGAGGATATACCAGAGCGAGTGAGTGATATGCTTGCTACCCGCTTGATAACAGCGGCGGCAGTTCATGGTGTTGTTGGCGGAGACAACAGCCGTTTCTTTGTAACTGCAAAATTCAACCATTCATATAAGGATATTAATCCGGGCCCTCCCATCACTACGGCTATCAAGACAACGATGACTGTCTATCTTGGCGACATTATAGATAAGAAGGTTTTTGCAACAGAGTCTTTCGATATGAAGGGGGTTGGAACGAGTGATGAGCGTGCATACATTAATGCGATCAAGACTTTGAATGGAAAAAATCAGAAATTTGCTGAATTTATAGAAAAGGGTAAGTTGAAAATCGTTGACTACTATAACACTAACTATCCTCAAATCCTTGAGAAGGCGAAAAAAGCAATGGGTCTGAAGTCTTATGAAGAGGCTCTGTATTGGGCTTCTATGATACCAGAATGCTGCGACGGTTATGCTCAAGCCGCTCAGTTGACAAAGGAAATATATCAAAAATACCTTGATGAACAAGGTCAGATGCTTTTCAACAAAGCACGAGGTGCATGGGGAGCAAGTCCTGATGAAGACGGAGCGAGAGAGGCTTACTCTTATCTTACGCAAATTGACCCGCAAGCATCTTGCTACCGCCAGTCTGTCGAATTTGGTCAGATGATAGCCAAGCAGGTTAAGGCAAACTGGGATTTTGAGAATATAACAAAGTATAAGGATGCTGTTGAGATGGAAAAGGCTTATATAAAGGCTGCTCGCGATGTGGGCGTTGCTTACGGAAACCATCAGCAACCGATAACTTATAATGTGGGGTGGCTTTGGTAATACTATAATTATTATGTATAAACTTAAAATCTAAAAAGGTGAAAATTAAAAGATTAATTGTTGCGGCACTATGTGCTGCAAGCGTGAGCTTTGCTTTCGCGGAAAGTGTAGATTCTGTTCCTAAATTCAGAAGAAGTTCATTGTACACAATCCTTGTCAAGTCGGCGGCACAGGATGCAAACCTTGATAAGGAACTTACTTCTTCAGGTAATCTTGTATCTGATTTGGTAGGTGCGTTTGTTTCGGAAAAGAAGGATACGACAGAAACGGCAGGCATGTCGAAATCGCAAATAGCACAACAAGAGTTTTTGAAAGTTGAAATACCAAATCAGTTCAACGACCATAATTTGGATATTCGCGTTCTCGATTTTGATGCTATAAAGGTAACGCCAGAAGAGATTGCTGCATCTGTTGATGAAGGTACGAGCAAGAAGAAAAAAGGAGGTTTCGGCATGGCTCTTGGTAAAGGATTGCTGGCAGCAACAACAGGTGCTGATGTAGATGCAATGAAAGGGTCTAATTCCGATTCTGTTGACACCAAGTTAGGTGCAGTACTGAGAAAATTCTATGTAAGAGAAGAAATTGCGCCGAAACTTGTTGCAAAGTGGTTTGGTTATGCCGACGGCAAATATGACGAGAACTTGTTGCTTATCAAGGAGCGCGGTTTGCAGGATGCTTCAGAGGCTGCAAAGCAAGAGGCAGCAATGACGCAGCGCCACGATGCAAAATTGATGGATGCCGGTCAGGAACTTATTGATAACACTTTCGTTCTTGCAGTAAACCTTCGATACCGCTCAAATAAGGCTATTATCGCCGAGGCACAGCAGGCAGCAAATGCCGTTGGCAGTATGTTCGGCTCTTATGGGGCGATTGCTTCTCAAGCAGCAGGTGCCGTGGCGAGTGCTGCAGCGGGTAAAGGATTTGGCATACAGGTGCTTACATATCTTTACAAGTTGAATTGGGATAAGGAAAAATTAGATTTGTTCTATTCTCAATACTGGGACAAGCCGTTGGAAGAACTTGTTAAGGCTGGTATTTGTGAATTGCAGTTCATTGGAAAAGATAAGGCAAGTGCAAGAGTTGTTGCCAGCGGTTTCTCAAATAAACCGGAGTCTGAATTGATTAAAAATGCTGTTCAAAAGGCTATTGACAAGGCTATCGTTAAATTGCAAGTTAAGCACGAAGTGTTTAGAACGAAGACTCCAATCTTCCAGATTGATGAAAAGAACCGCTTTGTTTATGCTCAAATAGGCACGAAGGAAGGCGTTGAAAAGGATGACGAATATGAAATCCTTGAAGCAGTTGAGGAAGATGGCAAGACAACTTACAAAGTCGTTGGTAAGGTAAAAGCCGTTGGGGATGCTATCTGGAATAACGAGGTTGGTGCTGAAGACGAATTGAAGGAGGCAGAAGCCGAAGGTGACAAGAAAGCGCAAGAAAAACTTGCTGCGATTTCTTTGAAGGCTTCCAAGTTTGAAATCAAGAAGGGTAAAGACCTTTATCCAGGAATGCTCCTCCGCCTTTCAAAGAAAAAATAGTAAAATGATTTATATCGGTATAGTTTGTAGAAACTATACCGATATTTAAATAATCCAGTTTATGAGAAGAATATTTATAGTAATATCAATTGCAGTTTTATCGGCTCTTTCAATGTCGGCATTAGAACTGGTGCCTGATAAGAATGAAAAAGGCAAATGGGGGTATGTAGATGAGAGTGGTGTAAAGGTAATTGATTATCGTTATGACTATGCCGATTTCTTTGTTAATGGAAGGGCAAAAGTTGGGAAAGACGGGAAGTATGGCTTTATTGATGATGCAGGAAAAGAACTTATAAAGATAAAATATAACATACTTGACAAGTTCAAGGATGGCGTTTACAAAGTTGCTGCTGGAGGGAAGTATCAGGATGGTGCTTTGCTTGAGGAGAAGTATGGTTTTATTGACTATAATGGTAATGTGCTTCTTGAACCAAAGTATGAGGTAATCAGCCAGTTTAATGAAGGCGTTGCGTGGATACAGTCTGGTAACAAGTATGGTTATATAAATGAATCGTTTGTCACTGTTATTCCGTGTGAATATACCGCTATTGGAACATTTAATAAGAATGGAGTCACTTGGGTCAATAAGGGCGGCAAAATGGTTGAAGGAGAGGTATCAGGAGGTAAGTTCGGCCTCTTGAAAAAAAGTGGAGAGGTTCTTATAAAACCAGAGTATTCAGATGTTGGAGTCTTTGTCCCTTTCGTATTTAATTATTCAGAAGAGTTTTTGGAAAAACTTGATGTTTTTGAGAAGGCAGCGTACAAAGAAAGTGGCACGCACCATCTGATAAGGAAACTTACACTTTCCAAGAAACCTTTTAGTATAGTTCGCGAGGATATCCATGGGTACTATTTCTCGAAGAAATATGACGGCAGTAAGAATGGAGTAATGGATAAGAACGGAAAGGTTCTTATGGAGGAAGGAAAGTATATGCATGCCTTTTATCCGACAGAAGGCCTGATGTACGTGAAGAAAAGTTCCGACAAAATCAATTATCTTAATATAGAGACCGGGCAGTTGATTCTAAAAAATGATTTGTCAGAAGGTTGGGCTTTTCATAATGGTTTGGCAGTTGTTGGCAATAACTGTACGACAAACAGAAAGGGAATGGAGCAGTTTCGTGGTGTGTTGGTGCCACCGAGGTCCGGTTCGTGTCAATTTCTGATTGATAAGGAAGGTAAGGCAAAAACAAAATTATATACAACAATTTTCCCTTGTAAGGAAGAAGTCTATTTGACTTTAGACAAGGAAGGGGCAAACAAGTACGGAATGCTTGGCATCGACGGCAGGGAAATAGTTCCGGCAATGTATGATGTTATCAGTCCGTCAAGCAACGGATTGTTGCTTGTTAGGAAGTCGGCAGGTGGAAAATTCGGCTTTTTGGACAAGACAGGAACATTTGCTATTGCCGACATATACCAGTATGCCTTTTCTTTCAGGCATGGTCTTGCATGTGTAGAGGATTCAGAACACGGACTTTGGGGAATGATAAATCCTCAGGGTCAAACCGTTCTTGATTGCAAGTGGAAAACGATAGTCTTTCCTACCGAGGACAATCCTCAATACCTTTGGGCAGTGCCTGAAGGTTCAGAGGGGTACATTTGTGTTGACCTTAAAACAAAGCAGCCCGCTTTTGGTGGTGAGTATAAATGGATACGCAATTTTAATGCCGATGCAAAAGGCATAGCCCTTGTTGGCTTGGATGATACCCATATCGGTTGTATTGATATGACTGGCAAGGTTATTATTCCACTGGTTATGGAAAGGGGCTCTCTTGCTTTCAAGGCTTATCAGCAATTTATGGGAAGTGGCAAGTCAAAATGGGAGGAAATCGACACTTACAGATTTAAAATCTACAATAATGAAGAGCGAAATAAGAAGACCCTTTTTGATATTATAGATTCAACGTTATGGGATTATTAACCTTTAAATGATTTTAGTGATGAAAAAAAATATATTGCTACTTTTTCTGGCAGTTCTGTCTGTTTGTAATTTGTTTGCAGCAGATTTGGAGGTAAAGGATCAGCACTATCGTCGCATTTCCCTATGCAGTATGCTTGTTAAGCACAGTGAGGATAAGTTTGCGAAAGAGATTGAAGAGCAATTCTTGGTAATCCCTATTTCCGAGCAGTATAATGACCATAATTTGAGTGTCCGTGTAGTTTCAGTTGATAAGAAAGGTAAATATACTCCAAATATCCATAATTTTGTTGAAGCCAACGAAATAGCGAGCCGCCTTGTTGCAAAATGGTTTAACCGGAACATTTTGACAGGGGAGTGTGATGTTGACCTTGTCAAGGAGCGAGGACTCTATGATGCTTCGGCTTTCGATATTGAATTGTCGAAAAGAAGTCAGAGAGGTATGGCTATGCTTGCTGATGCAGGAGAGGATCTTATTGGCAGGACTTATCTGCTTGTTAATGAAATTGTTTATATAGATAAAGGGAAGCGTTCTCGAACATGGGGTGCCGTTTTGGGCGCATTGACTGCTGTTGCGGGTGCTGCAGCAGGAGTTGACACTTCAGACCTTGCTGACTTGACCGAATCAATGATTTCGTCCATTAAAGGCTTTAAAGTGAAAATCAATACGCGGCTTTATCGTCTTAATTGGAGTGAAGAGAACCAGATGTTCTTTTATAGTGAATGCTATTCAGAAGGTAAGGATTTGGCTAAAATGGAGAATTTTGAAAAAGGCCGAGGCAAATTTTCAATGACGTATGTTGGAGATGTAACCTCTAAAGGCTCAACAACATCATTTCTTGGAATTAATGAGGATCAGCCGGAATTGATGATTAGAAAGGCGTGCCAGCGTGCGATAGATGAAAATGTTGCAGATTTGCAAAAAGCATACGATGAATTCCGGATAAAAACTCCTATTGTCAGTATAGAGCCGACAATTACGGCAAAGATAGGTTTGAAAGAAGGCATAGATAAAGATTCACGCTTTGAGGTCCTTGAGGCAGAAGAAAAGGACGGAAGAATTGTTTACAAGCGGGTTGGTGTCGTTAAGCCGATTCCTACAAAGATTTGGGATAACCGCTTTATGGCAACAGAAGAAGGCGCTTACGGAGCCGAATTTGGGGCTACGACATTCGTTAAGGAAAGCGGACGGGATTTTTATCCTGGTTTGCTTCTTAGGCAGATAAATTAGTTACAGACTTAATACTTATCTTTCTTTTTGTTAATGGCTGGGGCGGGTTTTACTGCCTGCCCAGCCTTTTTTTGATGCTCTTTGCGTGGTTTGCATCTTTGTAAACCACGAGTTCAAGCGGGAGTTTATGTGATTTTGGATGGGGTTTTGTGTGGTTGTAAGGGTGTTTGTTGATTTGTTTCACGGAATATAAATGGTTATGTCTGGGATATTTACTGCGTGGAACAGTAGTTATTAACAAAATTGTTAAGTTATCAACAATTTTGACTGATTTGTTGTTTTATTTTTTGAGTTTGCAAATAAAAGTAATTCCTTTGCAGTAGAAAATTCGTTTTCCATGAGTAAGACAATCGCAATAGCAAATCAGAAAGGTGGAGTCGGCAAGACTACGACATCCATTAACTTGGCGGCATCTCTCGCTACTCTCGGTAATAAGGTATTAATCATAGATGCTGACCCTCAGGCTAACGCCACATCAGGCTTGGGCATAGATCCGAAAAAAATGACCTCTTCCATTTATGAGTGTCTTGTTGACGGCTATCCATTGCGTGGCGCGGAAAATAAGACATGTGTAGAAGGATTGGAGTTGATAGGTTCCCGCATTGACCTTGTTGGTGCGGAATTGGAATTGATTGGCAAGCCAGATAGGGAAAGGGTGCTGAAGAAATTGCTCGAAGATTTTAAGGATAATTACGATTTCATCATCATTGACTGCTCTCCTTCGTTGGGACTTATAACTGTCAATGCCCTTACAGCGGCAGATTCCGTAGTTATACCTGTTCAGGCTGAGTATTTTGCATTGGAGGGTATCAGCAAGTTGCTCAATACCATTCGCATTATCAAGTCCAAGTTAAACAAGAGTCTTGAGATAGAGGGCTTCCTTTTGACTATGTATGATGCTCGTTTGCGTCTTGCAAATCAGATTTATGAGGAATTGAAGGGGCATTTCGGCGATATGGTTTTCAACACTGTAATACCGCGTAATATCCGCCTTAGCGAGGCACCGAGCCACGGCTTGCCTGCTATCCTTTATGACCCGGAAAGCAAGGGTGCAACAAGTCACTTGCAATTGGCTAAGGAATTATTGTCAAGAAACAAATAGAATTTATGGTATCAATAAAAAGAAACGCATTGGGACGCGGGCTTGACTCGCTAATCTCAATGGATGACATACAGACAAGTGGTTCTTCGGCAATCAACGAAATTGATTTGGACCAGATTTCTCCGAATCCGGAGCAGCCACGTGCGTGGTTTGATGAGGAATCGCTTGAGGAACTTGCTTCTTCAATCCGCGAGTTGGGAATTATCCAGCCGTTGACGTTGAGGAAATTGCCGGGCGACCAGTATCAGATTATTTCCGGCGAGCGACGCTACCGTGCGGCAAAACTTGCAGGTCTGAGTTCTGTTCCAGCCTATATCCGTACAGCCAACGACAGTGAGTTGACGGAAATGGCACTTATTGAGAATATCCAGCGTGAGGACCTGAATGCTATCGAGGTTGCTTTGACTTTCAAGAAACTCATTGAGCAGTATAGCCTAACGCAGGAGCAGTTGAGCGTTAGAATAGGAAAGAAGCGCGCAACCATAGCAAATTTCCTACGCTTGATAAAATTGCCGGCAGAGGTGCAGTTGGGATTGCGTGACCGCAGGGTTGACATGGGGCATGCAAGGGCTTTGCTTGCTGTAGAAAATCCAAAATTGCAGTTAAAACTATATAATGAGATTCTCAAGAAGGGACTATCTGTCAGACAAGTAGAGGAATTGGCAAAAAAATATAACGAGGAAGAAAATGCAGAGCCGACCGAAAAGGGCGGTGGCGGAAGTATCGCCAAAGAGTATGAAATACTCAAAAAGCACTTGTCACAATCGTTTAAAACTCAGGTTCAGTTTACTTGTAACCGTCAGGGAAAAGGAAAAATTTCATTTCCTTTCAAAAATGAGGAAGAACTTGAGAAATTAATTACTATCTTTGACAAATTAAAAGGCAATCTTGATTAGAGAATGGTCAGGCAGATATTATGTTGCCTTAATATGGTAAAAGAAGTTTAACAAAATTGAAAATTTTGAGCGAATTGCATAAGTTAGGAAAAGAAATAATAAAAAACCGATTGGCATTGGTTTTGCTCTTTGTTGTTTCGTTTCCATTTTATATATTTGCTGACGCAAATGAGCCGGATAGCGTTATGAACAGCATAACTATACCCGAGCGTGCTACTCGTGTTCAAGAGCCAAAGGCAGGGGTGAATACTTTGTTCACTTCTCCTGATTCTGTTCCGGCGGATAGCATAGCCGTTCAGCCGATAATTCCTATTACGGAAGTGGCTGACAGCATTTCACTTGCCGACAGTATATCCAATGATATGTCGTTGGTTGTTGACAGTATAGCGGCTGACAGTATTCCAAAGGAGTTTTCCAAGCGTCGCAAGTTAAATCTAGACCCGTCAAGGGCAGTGTGGCTTTCAGCATTGTGTCCTGGCTTGGGGCAGATATATAATAGAAGATATTGGAAACTGCCTATTGTTGTTGGCGGTTTTGTCGGTTTGACTTATGCAACGACGTGGAATAACCGAATGTTGACGGACTATACAAAAGCGTACCGCGACATTATGGACAGTGACCCGAATACTAAAAGTTATATGGATTTCTACCCGCCTAACACACAGGAGAGTGATATTGATATGGCGTGGCTGAAGAAGTCACTGAAATCGAAAAAGAATTTCTATCGCCGTAACCGAGACTTGTGCATTATAGGTATGGTTGGGCTTTATTTGATAAATATAATAGATGCTTACGTTGATGCAACGTTGTCGCATTTTGACATATCATCGGATTTGTCGCTGGATGTAAGTCCTGCGGTTATGGGGGGACAATCTCCCGTTGACAAATCATTTGGCGTTCAGTGCGCCTTAACTTTTTAACTGTTATTATTGTAATGAAAAAATTATTGGCAATATTGCTAATTGCGGGGTCGGCTGTGACTTCATTTGCCGGTCCGTCGGTCTTGTCGATTAAGGAGTCGATAGAGGATGATGCTATCGTATATCCCGAAAGTTTCGAGACTAATACCACAGAGTTAATGAAGAACTGGTATCTTCAAAACTATATTGTTCTCGACAAGGATGCGGAGATGAAAAACGATGTGCCGACATCAAAAGAAGATTATATAGAAAGGTTGCAGGCGTTGCCGACAGTTATTGAAATGCCGTATAACAGCGTTGTGCGTTCATATATAGATATGTACACTCAGAAACGTCGTAGTCTGGTGGAGGAAATGCTTGGTTTGAGCATTTATTACAATCCGATTTTTGAGCAGGCGTTGGAGAAGGAAGGGCTTCCTTTGGAGTTGAAGTATCTCCCTGTTATTGAATCAGCATTGAACCCGGATGCTGTATCACGCGTTGGAGCAACCGGTTTGTGGCAATTTATGCTCGGAACAGGAAAGCAGATTGGCTTGACGGTAAACTCACTTGTTGATGAGCGTCGTGACCCTATCCGCTCTTCTGAAGCGGCAGCAAAGTATCTCAAGCAACTTTATAACATATATGGCGACTGGTCGCTTGCGATTGCTTCATATAACTGCGGTCCAGGTAACGTGAATAAGGCGTTACGTCGTGCTGGTGGCGGTAAGCGTGATTTTTGGGAAATATATTTCTATTTGCCGAGAGAGACAAGAGGATATGTTCCTGCCTTTATCGCTGCAAACTATGTTATGAACTATTACGAAGATCACAATATCGGCAAGGCATTGGCAAAAAGACCAGTGATGACTGATACTGTCATGGTGAATAAGTATGTTCATTTCAATCAGATATCAGAGGTGCTTAATATCCCTGTTTCTGAGTTGAGAATTCTTAATCCGCAATATAGAAAGGATATTATTCCTGGAAATATTCGTCCTTATTCGTTGACTTTGCCTTCAAAGCAGGTTTATAGTTACGTGGTTAGCGAAGACAGCATTATCAAGCATAAGGCCGAACTTTATGCTCACCGTTCAGAGGTGGAAATTACCGATGGAGCCGCTGGTACTGAGTTGACAAAGGTTGCGAAATATCACAAGGTTCGCCGTGGTGAAACTCTTGGGTCTATTGCGAGAAAGTATGGCGTTTCGGTTTCTTCATTGAAGAAGTGGAACGGTCTAAGGAAAAACTCAATCAAGCGAGGTAAGTTGCTGAAGGTTTATGTTACCCGACGAGTTCCTAAAAAAGAGGAAAAGAAGGACGAGGTTACAAAGGAAACAGTTGAAAAGACAAGCATGCAAAATGCCGATGATTCAAAAACAATTACTGTAAAGGAAAAGAGAACGGTTACAAAATATCATAAGGTTCACCGTGGCGAGTCTCTTGGAAAGATTGCTGGAAAATATGGTACAACTGTTTCCCAGTTGAAAAAATGGAATGGCTTGAAATCTAATAATATTGCAGTAGGCAAGCGACTGAAAATTTATACTGTTGAGTATGTTGAAGTCGAAAAGCCTGTTGAAGAGGAAAGTGCTACAGTAGAAGAAACTGTTGAGACAGTTTCTGAAGAAAAGGAAACTGTTGTAGAAGAAAGAACAGAAGACAAGCCAAAATATCATACAGTTAAGCGTGGAGAGTCTCTCTCTTCTATCGCAAATGATTACGGAATTACGTTAAATGAATTGCGTGAATGGAATGGATTGACTGATAATTCTATTATGGCGGGAACCCGTCTTGCCGTTGATGAATCTGTTGCTAAGCCGGCGAAAAAGAGCCATTCAGACGTGAATACTTCCACCTATACCGTTAAGCGAGGCGAGTCGCTTGGTAAGATTGCCGACAAGCATAATATGACAGTTGAAGAGTTGAAAGACCTTAATGGCTTGACAAGCAATAGCATTTATGCCGGTCAAAAACTTAAAGTTGAAGGAGATGCTGTTGAGGAGCATTCTGAGAAATCTGTTGGTAAGGCAGTTACGCACACTGTTCGCCGTGGCGAGTCTCTTGGTAAGATTGCAAATAAATACGGAGTTACAGTGAGTGACCTACGTAATTGGAATGGTATCAGCGGAAATAATATCCAAGTAGGACAGAAATTGAAAGTTTCAGGGTCAAAGAAGAATTCTTCAATGCACCGATCAAAGAGAACGCATAAAGTTCGCTCAGGCGAGAATTTGGGCGTTATTGCCGAGAAGTATGGCGTTTCCGTAACAGAACTTAAAAGGGCTAATGGAATTAAAGGTACTAAAATCAATGTTGGTCAGATGTTGAGAATACCAGATTGATTTTTATTACAGAATAACTAAAGCGTAGTCGGTATAGGATTGAGCCTGTACCGACTATTTTTTTGCTAATAGTATTTGTTAAGGGTTAAATTGTTGTAAGAAACGGTGAATTTTTTTTTATTTGATATAGAAAAGATTAACTTTGCAATAAAGCATCATAAAAAAGTAATATTATGAAACAATTCATTAACGTAAACGATATAGGTAACCTTGACCTTGCGGTTAAGGAGGCTTTTGAGATAAAGAAAGACCGTTTTGCATACAAGCACTTGGGTGAAAACAAAACCTTGCTGATGATATTCTTTAACTCATCTCTTCGTACCCGGCTAAGCACTCAGAAGGCGGCAATGAATCTGGGCATGAACGTTATCGTTCTCGATGTCAATCAAGGTGCGTGGAAATTGGAAACGGAAAGAGGCGTTATTATGGACGGTGACAAGCCCGAGCATTTGCTTGAGGCTATACCTGTTATGGGTTGCTATTGTGATGTTATAGGTGTTCGCTCTTTTGCCCGCTTTGAGAGTAAGGAGGATGATTATTCAGAGAAAATACTCACACAGTTCATAAAGTATTCAGGCAAGCCTGTGTTCAGTATGGAGGCTGCTACGCGTCACCCGTTGCAGAGTTTCGCCGACTTGATTACCATTGAGGAGTATAAGGAAAAGAAGCGTCCGAAAGTTGTGTTGACTTGGGCACCGCACCCGAAGGCTCTTCCGCAAGCCGTTCCAAACTCTTTTGCAGAGTGGATGCGTGCGGCTGATTATGATTTGGTTATTACCCATCCTCACGGCTATGAACTCGATGAGAGTTTCACAAAAGGTACTCCTATTGTCTATAATCAGGATGAGGCATTGGCAGGAGCCGACTTTGTATATGCCAAAAACTGGGCTGCATACGCAGACCCTAATTATGGCAAGGTGTTGAGCAAAGACCGCTCTTGGACTATTACTGCCGAAAAGATGTCATTGACAAATAATGCCTACTTTATGCACTGCCTGCCGGTTCGCAGAAATATGATTGTCAGTGATGACGTTATTGAAAGCGAGCGCTCTATCGTTATACCGGAGGCTGCCAATAGGGAAATTTCCGCAATGGTTGTGCTTAAACGACTTCTTGAAAATTTGTAATTCTAAAAATATGAGATTTATTCTTATTTCATTGTTGCTACTTGTCGCTGGTATAAGTCGGGCAGATGATTTCCGCACATGGGATGATGGAGCCTTGGTTTGGAGTGATTTCAGTGGCAAGTCGGTCATGAAGACAACGCCGACATATTTTAAAGGCGTACTAAAGGTTCGTACAGTAGAGCAGGATAAAGCAGACGGAGTGTTTGGCAATAATCCTGAATTTTCGACATACGCTCTTGCTATAATGGATTGCAACGTTTCTTACGCTGACAGTACCTACCGCACTTCGCAGATGCTTCGCTATCATCAGTTACAATTCGATATTCTTGAATATTATCGTCGGAGGCTTCAGGTTGAGTTGAGTTATGGTGTTGCCGGGATTGAGGCGGATACGCGTTGCAATTATTATCAGAAGTTATATAATGAGCGTATTGCCGATATTGCCAGAAAAACCGTTAATGGAAGTAATGATTACAAACTTCAGGAGGAAGAATATCTAATCCGCAAGCAGTTGGAAGAATTTTATCGTCCAAAAGTTACCAGCCTCAATCCGGGAAAGTTCAGTTACGGGTGGTACGTTGGTACGGGAATGCTTGTCCCGACTTCTGATTTGTCAGATTGCTTTAAAAATTCGTGGCTGTTTAATATCGGTCTAACCTTCGGTTACCGTCGCTTCTTTATTAAAGGTGATATATCATACGGTCAGCCAGATTTGGTGGATATCCGTAAGCCGTTGATGGGTAAGCCAATGGAATGGGCAACAAACAAATATACCAACCAGTTGTCGGGAATAGTAGCCATAGGTTATAGGGTTCTTGATACAAAGCATTTTTCTATTACACCAAATATCGGAGGCGGTTGGACTAACTATGCCTGGGACGTTGCTGATTACAAGAAAAATCCAGAGTGGGATGAGAAAAATCCAGAAACTGAGTATATCATAGCGTCTGACATAAGAAAGAATAAAATACACGACTTTAATTTTATGGTTAGTGTGGATTTTGACTGGCATTTCCATTCTGTTATTTCAGACAAGCAGGCGTTTCTTTCGGGCAGGAGAGAGCAGTATGTTTCGTCATTGAGACTTTCTCCTTACTTGATGAAGCAGAAGTATGACAAATTGGAAGGAGCTCCATCAGGTTTGCAAGTGGGCTTTACAATAACATATACAGGCATTGCCCGTGCTATTGGAATCAAATAGATGCTTTGATTGTACTTGAGTGTGTTGTTTTGATTATAAAAACCTAAAAATGCTATCATAATGCTTATAAATTTGGCAAAATAGAAAATTTGTGATAAATTTGTAAGCGTAATGATAAAATAAAATTATGGGACTTATTATTCCAGAAAAATATCACTTGAAACTACTCCCTGAAACAACGGAGATAGCGATTAAGATAATCAAGGAAGCATTTCAAGAAAGGCTTTCCAAGGCTTTGAACCTCCGAAGGGTTACAGCGCCTCTTTTTGTCCTTTCAGGAACAGGGCTCAATGATGACCTTAACGGCGTTGAGCATGCCGTTGGGTTTGACATAAAGGCAATGAACGATAGACATGCGGAGGTTGTTCATTCTCTTGCAAAGTGGAAGAGAACAAAGTTGGGTGCATACGCTATTCCTCCTGGATTCGGACTTTATACTGATATGAATGCTATTCGAACATTTGAGGATTTGGATAATATCCATTCCTTGTATGTTGACCAGTGGGACTGGGAGCAGACTATTCGTGAAAGTGATAGGACTCTTGACTATTTGGTAGAGACAGTTAAGAAGATATATGCGGCTTTAAAAGAAACGGAGGCAATAATTTACGAGCGTTTTCCACATATCATTCCTATGTTGCCTAATGATATAAAGGTTATCCATTCAGAACAACTTGTGCAAATGTATCCGAACCTTTCTCCAAAGGAAAGAGAAAGAGAAATAACAAAAAAGTACAGGGCGGTATTTATCGTGGGAATTGGTGCGAAACTGTCAAATGGCGAGCCTCATGATAACCGTGCTCCGGATTATGATGACTGGATTACCGAAAATTCTGCTGGCTATCAGGGCTTGAACGGCGATATAATGCTGTGGAATGATGTTCTTGACATTCCTTTTGAGTTGTCGTCGATGGGTATTCGTGTCAGTTCTGAATCGCTTTTGGCACAATTGAAGGAGCGAGGCTGTGAAGACAGGGTAGAACTGATGTTCCACAAATCGTTGCTTGAAGGGAAGTTGCCGTATTCAATAGGAGGCGGTATCGGTCAGAGTCGTCTATGTATGTTCCTTTTGCAAAAGGCGCATATCGGAGAAGTTCAGGCAAGTATTTGGCCGGAAGAGCAGGTAGAGGAGTGCCATAAACATAACATATATTTAATGTAATAATATGTCAAGAACAGACAATGAATTGACAGGCGTTACCCTATTGGGTTGCAACGCAACGAAATATCCGGACAAATACGCTCCGGAAGTATTGGAAACATTTAAAAACAAGCATCCCGAGAATGAGTATCTCGTGACTTTTACTTGCCCGGAGTTTACCAGTCTTTGCCCGAAAACGGGTCAGCCTGATTTTGCTAAGATAGTTATTAATTATATTCCGCGTGAGGATATGGTGGAAAGCAAGAGTTTGAAACTTTATCTTTTCAGTTTCCGTAACCATGGCGATTTTCATGAGGATTGCGTGAATATCATTATGAAAGACCTTGTTAAGTTGATGAATCCAAGATATTTGGAGGTTCGCGGCATCTTCACCCCGCGTGGAGGTATTGCGATACTTCCTTTTGCCAACTATGGCGATGAGGAGCATCAGGAAATGAAAGCGCAGCGATTGATGGCGTCTTTTACTAATGACTTTTAATGATATGGAAAAAGATTCTATTATAGTCCTTTCCGGGGGAATGGATTCAGTGACGCTCTTGCACGAATATAAGGATAGAATAGCACTTGCCCTTACTTTTGATTATGGTTCGAACCATAACAAGCGTGAGATTGCGTGTGCGGCTAACCACTGTAAGGAACTTGGGATAAGGCACATTGTTATCCCTTTGGAGTTTATGGGACAGTATTTCAAGAGTTCTCTTCTTTCTGGTGCGGACGCAATTCCAGAAGGTGACTATGCCGAAGAGAATATGAAGTCAACGGTCGTTCCGTTCAGAAACGGCATTATGCTTGCTGTTGCGTGTGGTATGGCGGAGAGTTATGACCTTAAAAAGGTTATGCTTGCAAACCATTTTGGCGATCATTCGATATATCCTGATTGCCGAAAGTCATTTGTTGACGCTATGAGTAAGGCGATGACTGAAGGTACTTATTGCGGTGTTGAGATTTTGGCTCCTTATACTGAAATTTCAAAAACCGAAATTGCCAGACACGGTAAGGCATTAGGGATTGATTATTCAACAACATACTCTTGCTATAAGGGTGGTGAGAAGCATTGTGGAAAGTGTGGTACTTGCTGTGAAAGAATTGAGGCGTTGCGTGATGCTGGTATTGAGGATACTACCGTTTATGAGGAGTAGATATATCAGATTCTGCCAATAGGTTATATTGTACTTTTTAGCCTTTTATCTTAGGTGGAAATGCTGTTTTTTACCTATGGTAAAAGATTAAAATCAGAAATATTTAATTTTTTTTGATTTATAGTTGCAAATATGAAAATAAAGGCGTATCTTTGCAACGCAAAAATCAAAAATGACTGCTTCAGTAGCTCAGTTGGTTAGAGCACATGACTGTTAATCATGGGGTCGTTGGTTCAAGCCCATCCTGAAGCGCAGCAGACAAGCCCTGCAAGACAACCGTCTTGTGGGGCTTTCTCGTTTCCGCGGCCCGGAGAAGGTTCATGCTGGAATTTGGGCTCACCCGCTAAACCTAGGGGATTAAGCATACAGCCTTGTAAGTCTGAAAAGGAAGAACCTTATATCCGTCACTCCTCTCAAGGACGCTCTGAATGCCTTTATCTTCGCATTGAATGATTCTGCGAAGGCATTTGTCGCCCTGTTGACAAAGAAGTTCAAGACCTCATCGTAATGCTCGTAAAGAGTACCGGCAATGACATTGAAGCTCTTAAAGCCGGAGCCGTCAACCTTGTTGTACCAGCGTGCAAGCGAGAGTCTCGCTGCATCCTTGGCGGTATTCCTGGAAAATATCATTCTGAGCGAATGCGTCAGAGAATAGGCCTCTTTAAGGTCCGGGCATGCTTCAAAGAGCAGCTCCGCCCTTTGCTTCTGGCTTTCCGTCCATTTGTCCGCGGACTTGAAAAGCAGATACCTGCTGCGTGCCAGCAGCTGCTTGTGGCTGTCCCCGTTGGCAAGCACTATAGGGTTGTATGCTTCGCCCGAGCATCTGGCCTCTTCCCTGGCATCCGTATCTTCCTGGATGGCATCCCATCTGTGGGCGACACGCATTTCCTGCAAGGCATCACAGGCAAGTTTCTGTACATGGAAGCGGTCTATGGTGCGCATCGCATTCGGGAAACAGCGTTGGGCTATAAGCCGCATGGAATTCGACATGTCCAAGGTGACCTCCTTGACCATCAGCCTCTTCTCCTCGTCAATGCGCTTGAGTGCTTCCGTGACAGTGTCGGCGGCAACACCCTTCACAATGGCAATGATGGTCCCTTTGCCACCCCGTGAAGCTCTGTTGCTGACAATCGTGTACAGTTCCCCTTTGCTTGGTGCCGTTTCGTCAATGCAGATGCTTTCGCCCATGTTTTCGGGAAAGACGAGCCAGTCTTCCGCATGTGAGAGTTCCGGCCATTCACGGTAGCCGCTGAGGATTTCCTTGTATTGCTTCTCAAACGTGTCGCCGTTTATATGGTAAAAGCGGTCAAGCGAACGGGAGGTCGTAGGGATCGTCTCCATACACTCCTTTTAAAAAAGCCGCAAACTCCTTGGAGTAGCGGGTTCCTTCGGCCTTCAGGTCATAAGAGTCTGAGAAGTATCGGTTGTTCTGCCTGTCATACCATTTGCGCCTTCTTACTATCAAATCGACTCCTTTGTCGCGAATCGGGAAGTCACGTATGGTTACGGCATCACAGAACCCCTTGGATTCTATCTTGGGGTTCTCCTTGTATTCGGCCCTGACCGATTCATCAAGATAGATGCGGATAAGGGACGACTCTTCTTCAACACGTACCACTTCATAGTTTGAAAGTATCTCTGATGGCAGAATCAACTGCGCCAATGCTAAAAGTCCTTGTGTGTTCATGGTGCAAATGTATAACTTTTCTTTTGGTTTGTGGAATCTCTCCCCCTGCTTTGTCGGGTGAGCCGGAATTTGCCCTGTAGGGGGAAGGAGCGATTTCATTGTGAACGGGGCGGGACACTGGTCATTGTGTGTCACTGCCCACTATGATTATTTTTGCAAAACGGCTATAATTGGGAAAAGTCTGTCTTAGGACATCAAAAACGGGGCTATAAGCCAAGAAAAATTGTCTTATAAGACAATTTAAATTCTCTTATAAGACATTTTGAATTGTCCTATAAGAGAATTTTTTCAGGGTCTGCAGAGCCTTTTTCGGGGATTCTGCGGCCTCGCGTCGTGGGACTCGTGACTTTGCGTTTTTTTGCAAAACGGTTTTTTTTGCGTGACTTGTGGTCCGGCCTTTATTCCTGCCGGATTGCCGTCAGCCTACTGCCCAGACACTATGGGAGGTGCTTCTTGACCACGTAGGAACCTGCCATGTATTTCCTCGATTCGCTTTCGCCGGGCAGAGTGACCTGTGCCGTACAGCCCTCGGGGATGGTGAACTTCCACGTCCACTGGTCTTTCACATACTTCCACTCGCTCTTGATGAGTCCGGCAGCCGACTTGTACTCCGCCTTGAGGAAGCCCAGCCCGCGGTCGGGTACGGGCTTCATGATGATGTGGCGGAAGCCCGGACTGGCAGGGGCCGACCGGATGCCCGCGCACCCCCGCCCCAATCCAA
>UQLZ01000021.1 GCA_900541935.1 uncultured Prevotellaceae bacterium
AAGCGGTTACTGTTGATTCACTTTGTATCCCATATTTGCGGGCTACTGCACAAACTCCGATTCCGGTGCGTTCCACTTCCTCAACTACTGCCATTTTAAAAGGCATTGAATAATCTCGCTGCGTACGTTTAACATACTCTTGTTTAGTCTCTTTCATTTTCTGTTACTTTTTAGTGTAACGCTATGGCAGGACTAGACATATAAATAAACAGAAAAGGGTTGTGTCAAATAAATTTTGGTGCAACCCCTTTTTGCTAAAATATTTTAGAGGAAAGAAGATGAGCCATAAATAAATTTTGGCATATCTTCTTTTTTCTGAAATATTTAAATTTTTAATGGAAGAATCAAAATACCAATAAAATACTAAAAGTCTAAAACACTTTACACTTCATAAAATTCCAACGGCAAACCGTCGGGGTCTTCAAAGAAGAAGAATCTTTTACCTGTATATCCATCAATCCTAATTTCCTGATGCTCTATTCCTTTTCTCTCTAAAAATGTAGCAGCCTTATCTATATCTGCTACTTCAAATGCAAGGTGCCTTAGACCAACGGCCTCTGGATATGATGGTCTTCTTGCTGGTGATGGAAATGAAAATAATTCTATGATATATTCACCGTTTAAAGCCAAATCGGTCTTATACGACTGCCTTTCTTCACGATAATTTTCAGCAACAACTTCAAGACCGAGAACTTTTGTATAAAACTCCAACGACTTTGCATAGTCACTGCATATAACGGCAACATGGTGCACTTTTCTGATTATATTATCCATGACAAGAAATTTTACAGGCAAATATACTTAAAAAAATAATAGTGCAATCATTTTTTGTTTTCGGGTTAGATCTTCAAGTCTGAACAAGATAGGCTGCGTCTCAGCAAAAAAAATAAGTAAACTTATTTTTTTTTGCATTCGACTTGCACTATCTTTGTACCAAGATTCCAAAAACTTCATTCTGATGAATAAAACGTACTGCAATGAGGACAAGATGAAGCAAATTGTCTCAGAATTATCTAACGAGCAAACTCTCGGACAAATGTGTCACAAGCGATTATGTGGCGAGCCCTTGCCTTCCCAACCAGCGATAAAGACAATCGTTGAACTATGCAGAACGATACTTTTTCCGGGGTATTTCGGCTCCGATGATGTTAATACATACAATATAGAATATCTGATAGGACTCAAATGTGAGGAATTGCGAAAACTGCTAATCAATCAGATTACAGCAGGTCTTGTCCTGTCCGTTGCCTGCAGGCAACGGACAGACTACCGCAAATTGGAGCATGAAGCAGAAGATAGAGCGATGCAGTTTATCAGCCAACTTCCGGAAATGCGACGCATTCTCCAAACAGATGTATGTGCCATCTATCGCGGAGATCCCGCAGCCGAGAGCCACGAGGAAGTTATCTACTGCTACCCTTCTATCCGTGCAATCACCAACTACCGCATTGCCCATGCGTTGCTCGAATTAAAAGTTCCCGTTATTCCACGAATGATTAGTGAACTTGCCCATTCAGAGACTGGCATTGACATTCACCCGGGTGCTACAATAGGTGAATACTTCGCTATAGACCACGGTACCGGTATTGTAATTGGAGCAACCTCTATCATCGGAAATAACGTCAAACTGTATCAGGGAGTAACTCTTGGAGCAAAGAGTTTCGACTATGATGAGAACAATAACCCTATCAAGGGTATTCCGCGCCATCCTATTATCGGCGACAACGTTATCATCTATTCCAACACTTCTGTTCTCGGCAGAATCACTATCGGCAAAAATGCTGTTATCGGCGGTAACATCTGGGTAACAGAAGATGTATCAGAAAACGAGAAACTAACGCAAGCAAAAGCAAATAATATACTAAGATTTAAGCAAGATATATAAATGAACGACGAAATGCTACTCATCGCCAAAACGTTTCAAGGATTGGAAGACGTATTGGCAAAAGAATTGACAGATTTGGGCGCCTTAGAGGTTACAACAGGAACCCGCATGGTTTCTTTTAAAGGCGACAAACGCATGCTCTACAAGGCTAATTTCTGCTGCCGCACGGCTTTGAAGATTCTAAAGCCAATAGTATCTTTTAAGGCTCAAGACACCGACGAACTCTATGAAGAAGCAAAGAAGTTCGCTTGGGATACCCTATTGAACGTTAACGATACATTCTCTATTGACTCAACTGTAAATAGTGACGAATTCCGCCACTCAAAGTTCGTTGTCTATCGCGTTAAAGATGCCATTGCCGACTATTTCAGCGAGAAATTCAACAAAAGGCCGTCTATACGTCTTGTCAATGCAGATATCCAACTAAACGTTCACATCTTCAACAATGAAGTAACCATTTCGCTCGACAGTTCAGGCGAACCACTTTTCAAAAGAGGTTACCGAGTAGAACAAACAGAAGCTCCAATCAACGAAGTTCTTGCTGCAGGACTCTTGCTTAAAGCCGGCTGGGACGGTCAGTCCAACCTTATAGACCCTATGTGCGGTTCAGGAACATTCCTTATAGAAGCAGCACTGATAGCAACAGGTATCTATCCTGGCATTTTCAGAAAATCGTTTGCTTTTGAGAACTGGAAGGACTTTGAACCGGAAATTCTTGACGAAATATACAATGATGATTCAAATGAGAGAGATTTCAACTATTTAATTTATGGCTCAGATATCTCCCCAAAGGCAATTGCCATTTCTTCACTAAACATCAAGAGTGCAGGTGTTGGCAGGTACATTGACCTCAAGGCCATGCCTTTTGAAGAATATACGGAAGCACCTCAAAACGGAATGCTAATCACTAATCCACCATACGGAGAACGCCTCTCTTTAGACGACATTGACAAATTCTATGATATGGTAGGCAACAAGTTGAAAACAGTATTCAAGGGCTACCACGCGTGGATAATTGCATATAAGCCAGAGCATTTCAACGCTATCGGCTTGAAACCGTCGGTAAAATACCCAATGCATAATGGAGCGTTGGAATGCGAGTTTAGAGAATATGTAATCTTTGACGGAACATTTGCAGACTTCAGAAAGCAAGGGAACACAATCAAGGGCGAGAAAAAAGAAAAATCAAAAGACAGAGCAGCACGTAAGGAGTGGAAAAACCAAGATGACCGCTTCAGGAGAGAAAAACGCTTTGACCGCAATAAAGAAGAAGAGCGTTTTGAGCGTGACCGTCGCGGATTCCGTCGCGAGAAGCCTAAAAATGCACTTGAAAAGGAATATAGAAAGCCTTTTGGTGAGAGATTCAAGAAATCAGAACGCAAGCCATCTGTTTTCGGCGATTCCAAAGTTGACAGAAACATAAAGTTTAAGAAACCAACCCTCTTCTCTGCCGAAGAATATAACAAAGAGGGCGAAATCACTATGCGTCACAGAAAAAGAAATAACTCTGAAGAAAACGATTAAAATATACTCTTATGAATCATACCGTACTACTCCTCGGCTCTGGAGGTAGAGAATCAGCATTGGCGTGGAAACTAAGCCAGAGTAATTCATTGGAAAAACTATTCATTGCTCCTGGAAACGGAGGCACTGAAGCATACGGAGAAAATGTACCATTATCTCCAATGGACTTCCAAGGCATTAAGGAATTTGTTATCAGCCATAAGGTAACTATGGTAATCGTTGGCAATGAGGACCCACTCGTTGCAGGTATCTATGATTTCTTTACAAATGACCCGGAAATAAGCAATATTCCAGTTATCGGACCGTCAAAAGAAGGTGCTCAACTTGAAGGAAGCAAGGATTTTGCAAAAGGATTTATGATGCGTCACAATATCCCAACGGCAAAATACTTGAGCGTAAGCAATGAAAATATTTCAGAAGGCAAAGAATTTCTTAAAAGTCTAAAAGCTCCATACGTTCTCAAAGCCGACGGACTTGCAGCCGGAAAAGGCGTGCTTATTCTGCCAACATTTGCAGAGGCAGAGCAGATGCTTGACGAAATGCTTGGCGGTATGTTTGGCAAATCATCTGCAACAGTCGTTATTGAAGAGTTCCTATCAGGAATAGAATGCTCTGTGTTTGTTCTAACAGACGGAAATACCTACAAGGTACTTCCAGTAGCAAAAGACTACAAACGCATTGGAGAAGGCGATACAGGGCTAAATACAGGTGGTATGGGAGCAGTGTCACCAGTATCGTTTGCCGATTCAACCTTTATGAACAAGGTAGAAGAAAGAATCATCAAGCCAACTATGGAAGGTCTCAAGAAGGAAAATATCACATATAAGGGATTTATCTTCCTTGGTCTTATCAACGTTGAAGGCGAACCGATGGTTATTGAGTATAACGTGCGTATGGGTGACCCGGAAACAGAAGTTGTTATGCTCCGAATTGATGGCGACCTTCTTGATCTGCTTGACGGCGTTGCAACAGGAACACTTGCAAACCGCAATTTCGCTATCGACAGCAGATACGCGGTAACAGTGATGATGGTATCGGCTGGCTATCCTGGCGATTACGAAAAAGGCAAGGTGATTACAGGACTTGAAGCGGTTAAAGATACTATTCTTTTCCATGCAGGCACAAAGAAGGCTGAAAGTGGAATTGTTACTAACGGCGGTAGAGTTATTGCTGCAAGTTCTTACGGAGCAAATAAGGCAGAGGCCCTCGGAAAATCTTTCGAAGCAATCGAGAATGTAAATTTCGAAGGAAAATATTTCCGTCGCGATATAGGTTTTGACTTGGAATAAACCAGTAAGTACAGATACAAAAAAATCAGGCTTTCATTAGAAAGCCTGATTTTTCGTATTTATATAAAAATTAATTGTTTTTTAAGAACTGCTCAAGAGCTGCAGTCATAGACGGTGCGGTAGGAGTTGGAGCAACAATATCGAGCCTAAATCCAGCATCCTTAATCGTCTTTGCAGTAGTTTCACCGAGGCAACCAATTTGAATGTCACCCTGCTTGAAATCAGGGAAATTCTTAGTAAGAGCCTTGATACCTGAAGGGCTGAAAAATAGCAGCATATCATAGTCAAACGGCTCATCTTCAGTAAAATCGTTACTAACAGTACGGTACATAATAGCACGCGTATAGTTTACTTTGTTTTTATCGAGTGGCAATGCTTCTTCCGGTTTGTAAGCCTCATTAACAGCATAAAGGTATTTTTCAGTATTATGCTTAAGCATATACGGAATCAACTCTTCAATTTTGTTTGAAGTACCAAAGAAAATTTTTCTTTTACGATAAACAATATACTTTTGCAAATAGAGGGCAATCGCTTCAGAAGTACAGAAATACTTCAAAGTTTCAGGAACCGTATATCTCATTTCTTTCGCCAATCTGAAGAAATGGTCTATGGCAGCCTTTGCAGTAAAAATAACTGCAGTATAATCTGCAAAGTTAATTCTTTGTTGACGAAATTCTTTAGAAGCCAAACCTTCAACCTTGATAAATGGACGGAACACAATTTCAACGCCATATTTTTTCTCAATGTCAAAGTACGGAGATTTATCAGAAGAAGGCTTCGGCTGTGACACCAATATCTTGTTTACTTTCACTACCTTAAAATTATAAAAACATTAATTAAAGAGTGCTCTGTATAAAATCACATAAGGCACTATTTCGAGGGCACAAAGGTACAAAATAAAATAAAAACATTGAAACAAATTGGTGTAAAAAACCCTAAAACTCTTCAAAAGAAATGCAAATCGCGCTGTTATATAGATGATTGCGGCAATAATCAACATCGAATAAGTATAAACAGGAAAGAAAAGCATCAAGATAGCGACAGGAGAAATAATCAGTCCCATTAGCGATTGAGAAGCGTTGAATCCCTGAATCCACAAGTCGGTTTCGGCTTTCTTCGCAAAAATAAAACCAATCAATCTGAATGAAAGAATCTGTGCAACATAAATCAAACCAGCAAATACCACTAATGACAAAACGGCTGGTCCCACATATTTGACTTCTATTCCAAAAGTATTAAAAGCAGAAAAAGCAATCAATCCCTCCATTATAACCGTTTGCAATATCAATGACAGCATAGTAAAAGTTTCTGTCATTGTATGGTCATCAAGGTGATTTTTCGTTCTTCTTACTGACCATGTATTTGAAATAAGGGTAGAGAAATACTTTCTGCCATTTCTGTAGCAGAAGGCTATGATAAGGAATGAAATCACCAGCATCAACAGGATACCCGTTGACTTAATAGGCGATTTATAGTATGTTTCCGGCTCTCTGCCGGCATCTACAGTCATAACGGCATAGTCCTGCAACTGCTTCTCTCCGCATCCTTGCACGACAACAGTATCTGTCAGCCCTTTCGGGTACGACGCCTTTATAAAAGGCTCTATGACAACAGTATCACTAACCGATATATTTGCTGTATCCTTATATTCTGGCATATCAATATTTTTGTTCCGCAACGGTTTCCGGTATTTCATCAACAATAAGCAGAACTTCTTCTGGTGTTGAAGCAACCGTCCATAATTGCGAATGCGATTGTTTCATAAATTTTTCCTCAACAGCCTTGTTGAGCATCTCAATCAAAGGATTATAATATTGCTTTGTATTGAGAATGATTATGGGCTTAGTATGCAGTCCCAACTGCTTCCACGTTATTACCTCAAGCAATTCTTCGAATGTTCCGCAACCACCAGGAAGAGCAACAAAAGCATCAGCCATTTGTGCCATCTTTTGCTTTCTTTCATGAATGTTTTCAGTAATTATAACTTCAGAAAGCGAATTGTGACACCATCCCCTATCAACCATAAAGTTAGGTATAACACCAATCACCTTACCTCCAGCAGCAATACAACCGTCAGAAACAGCCCCCATAAGTCCAGTTCTGCCAGCACCGCATATACAAGTTTTACCCTTTCCGGCAACTAACCTACCGAGAATATCTGCACTTTCAATATATTCCTTATCCAAATCACCGCTTGAGGCACAATATACACAAATATTATTTCGCTTATTCATTGTTATAATTAATATTATACATTAAATCCAGCCGTTCTCCTTATACCACTTTATAGCCTCGGTAAGCCCCCTATAGAGATCATACTCCGCTACAAAACCAAAATCCTCCCTTGCTGCATCAGGCGAGCAACGCCAGTTACGCTGTTTAAGAATCTTGAATTTATCCCTATTAAGAGTTGCAGTTTTAAGCGACATTGCAGCAATCTTTTCCGACAGATAACAAACAATCTTTACCAACCATATAGGTGCTATAATCGGCAAAACGAACTTCTTGCCCAATTCACGCTTCACAATCTGCCGGAAATCTTTCTGGCTATAATCCTTGCTTTCAGAAATTATATATGACTTTCCGCGAGTACCTTTTTCCAAAGCATCGAAAACCGCTCTTGCCAAGTCACGGACATATATGAAAGTGAGCCTCTGCTCCTTATAACCAACGCTGAAATCAAAACCACTGTTTATTGTCTTTATCATCAAGAAATAATCCTTTTCCCTCGGGCCATATACGCCAGTAGGACGGAAAATAATATATGGAACGCTCTTTTGGGTTTTCAGGAAAGTTTCGCACATAAATTTAGAAACTCCATACTTTGTTGACGGATTGGGTATGCTCTTTTCTGTAAACGGAGTACCGCCCTTTTCGTCACCAATACCCAAAACGCTCATAGAACTCATCACCAACAGGCATTCAGGAACTATATCCAACTTAGCAAGAGTCTCTACAAGTAATTTGGGATACTCATAGTTGACACGCTTGAACATATCAAAATTTGCAGCCTTTGTTGCTCCCAGATTATGAACTATATAATCCCATTTGCCATCTTTCTGGGTAGCCTCAAAAAGAGCTTCTGCAAAAGCATCCTCATCGTTGAAATCCAACTCAAGAAATTCTATTCTCTTATCAGTGAGATATTTTCTTGATGTAGAAGCCCTGACAGCCGCCGTTACGCGATAACCTCTCCTTAAAGCCTCTTCAACGATAAAACTACCGATGAAACCACCAGCACCGGTAACTAACACCCTTTTGCCTGTTTTTGTTTCCATTATCTATTTTCTTGGAATAAAAGATTTTCTTAATGTAAATATAGCCTCTCTACCCTCATTAAACAAGAGGTCGAGAATACTCAAATTTGGAGTAAAACCGAACTTATCATTCCAAATCTGATAATATTTTCGGATATCCTCATCAACGCCGTCGAACCTGCAATAGCCAACATAATCATTTTCGGCACTGAAATGTTCGGTAATTATCGGCAAATCAAGGAAGTCCACAATGGCAGAATGCAACTTGATATTAAAATCAAACAGATTTGTTAGTGATACATCAAGAATAACCGCTTTCAAGTCATCTGCAAAATATTCAAAAAAAGGCGTTCTTCCGTAAGCCGAGTACAAAGCCCCCCAATGATTGTGCCTCCAGTTGCCATGTTCAGAAATAATAAGGTCAGAAACAGTTTTGGCACCATTCTTCACCAACGGCACAGAAAGCGTTTGGACGCCGTTAGGGCCGATAATATCCGTTCTGTTTACCATTTTATTCTTTTTACCGTAAAGCTCGGCAGAATCGAAAGAAACGGTGCCATAATGCAACATAGCAGCGTAGAATCCTACGCTGCCTGCATACCTTGTGCTAAATAATGCCTTTTCCATTATTTATCTGGATTGGCATCCTTAAACATTCTATTGAAACGGAATCCCTTGAATAGACCCTTTTCCTCATCAATAGAGATTATCACGAACATAGGCGTACCTATTATATGGTCTTCAGGAACAAAACCCCAATAGCGAGAATCGGCAGAATTGTCCCTGTTGTCGCCCATCATCCAGTAATAGTCCATCTTGAACTTATAAGTATCAGTTTCCTTGCCGTTGATAAATATTTTACCATTTTCAACTTTAAGGTCATTACCCTCATAATTTTTGATAACGCGTTCATAGACAGGCAAGTTATATAGATTCAATCTCAAAGACTTACCCTTTTTAGGAATCCATATACCATTAGGCAAATCAACGCCATAGTCTACACGGGTCCAACCATAATCCTTGACTACTGGATAAACCGGCATTTCCTCAACAGTTTCAATCTTTTCGATTGCAACAACACCTTTCAAATTATTCAACTTAGCAATAGTAGCCTTAGTTAGAGGCAAGGCATATACAAGTTGATTAGCACCTTGATAGTTTATCTGTTGAGGTTGTCCGCGGTCAACCATGCTAACGCCACACTCCTCCCAAAATTCATCAGAAATAACCGTTCCGTCGGTTCTGACAAAATAGTTATACTGAACGTTTTCGGGTTCGGAAAGTGGTTTTCCGTTTATATAGATAATATTATTCTTTATTTTCAAATAGTCACCAGGAAGACCTATGCAACGCTTAACATAGTTTTCTCTTCTATCAACAGGTCTGTACATCACTTCACCAAACTGCTGAGGGTTTGATTTTATATAATCAGAACCCAATGCCATACACTGGTTTGCATACTGGTAAGACCCCTTCTGATGCATGGAAATATAAGATTTCTCCATAATATTTCTGCCTATTTCATAGCAAAGAGTGTAATAATCTGGGTTTTGCATTCTGAAAGCGATAGTATCACCAGCAGGGAAGTTGAAAACGACAATATCGTTTCTCTCAACATTTCTCACGCCAGCAAGTCGATGATATTCAAGCAGAGGCTTGTCAAGATAACTCTTAGTTTCCAAAATAGGGAAAGTGTTATGACACAACGGGAAATGTATAACGGTCTGCGGAACACGAGGACCATATACCATTTTATTCACCCATAGATAATCGCCGATAAGCAATGTTTTCTCAAGAGAAGAAGTAGGTATCTTATAGTTCTGCCCTATAAAAGCAAATATGAAATAAACCAAAATAAGTGCATATACGATAGAATCCACCCAACTCATAATGGTTCTAACCGTTTTATTCTCCGACTTTTTCCACCAGTTCCAAGGAATATATAAAGTTATATATATATCAAAAAGGACCGGATATACCAATAATACCCAAGGATTGCCTAACCAAGCCACCCAAAAGAAGAATACAAGAGAAACGACAGCAAATCTTATCCACCTTGTTTTCTTGACAAGAGCAATACGCTCCCTAAATCCCAATTTATTATTAATATTAAAATCAGCCATTTGCCAAAGATTAAAAATTCAACATGTCATTCATTGAATACCAACCTTTTCTACCAAGCATCCATTCAGCAGCAAGAACAACTCCCAAAGCGAACCCCTTTCGAGAGAAAGCCTCATGCTCAATCTTAATACAGTCAACATCAGAAGTATATGTAACAGTATGTGTACCGGGCACTTCACCGATACGCTCATGCTCAATATTCAACTTGTCAGCATCTTTAGTATCTTCCGCCCAAGAAGTTTTTCTGTCTATGTTTTCAATGATACCTTCCGCCAAAGTTAAAGCAGTTCCACTTGGATGGTCAAGTTTATGAATATGGTGTATCTCTTTCATAGAAACATCATATTGGCTGAATTGGTTCATGATTTTTGCCAAATGTTTATTCAGTGCAAAGAATATGTTCACTCCAATACTGAAATTAGAAGAATAGAAAAAAGCCCCATTCTTTTCGTCAACAACCTTCTTGACCTCATCGATTTTGTCAAGCCACCCCGTTGTTCCAGACACGACAGGAACGCCCAAATCCAAAACTTTCAAATAATTGCTTACAGCACTTTGCGGCATAGTAAATTCTATGGCAACATCAGCAGACTTGAACTCATCAGAATAAATGTCATCCTGATTGTCAATATTAACAATACAAACAATCTTATGCCCCCTTGTAAGAGCAATTTCTTCGATGGTTTTACCCATCTTTCCATATCCTATTAATGCTATATTCATAATTATCTAACAACTAAAATTTTAGTAACACAACCAGTCTTACTATCATTTTGCGACTGGGAAGCCATAACGAAATATACGCCAGTATCCACTCGCTTGCCATTCATATTGGAACCATTCCAAACAACCATACCACCGTTAGAGCGAGTCTGGTAAACAATATTACCCACAGAATCTGTAATCTTTACCCAAGAATTATCCATAAGCCCGCGAATTATAATATCACCAGTATAGTCTGGTCTGACAGGATTCGGATAAGCATAAACATTCTCCATATTGCTTTCAGCGGGCACAGCGTCACTGCTATATTCCGCCATACCGTTGCTTGTTCCTATATAAACCATATTAGAATTTGCATCGCATGCGATAGAATATACAGCGTCAGAAGGTAAATAACTGTTTTCCATTGTGAAGTGGTCAATAATTTCCGTTCCGTCTTCACTAACAAGGTAAACACCGGAAGTAGATGTACCGAACCATTTTCTATTTGCACCATCGATAGCAATACAAGTAACGCTCAAACCGTCAAGCAAATAGTCAGCAAGATTTGTACCGTCATTTCTCGGGACCTTTACCCTATTGAAATAGAAATTGCTACCGAAAATATTATCAGGATTATTTAAATAGCAAACACCATTATTAGTAGCAATCCAAAGTTTACCATTAGGCTCTTCAGCGAAAGCGTAGAAATAACTAATGTCGTAAGATTTATTATCCTGGTCAATATAAGAACCTATCGTAATCTGTCTGTCATCGTCCTTAACAGTCGGGGTATTGTTATGGTTAAGGGCAAAAAGACTTGTCTTATAACTGTTATTAGCCACAAGAATTGTACCACTCTTGGTTATATGCATTCTACCCTGAGCAACGATAAGGAAATTATCAATATTAAATCCAATCCAATCTTCTCTTGTAACATTAGGGTCAAAACGCTTGCTTGCCGGCAACATATAAAGCAAAGGGATATTGCTTACCAATTCATTGTCAAAAATAAACCAAAGATTTTTATCCTTGTCGAACTTCATATCCGGCACAAGGCATATATAGTTCATAATCATTGGAGAATTGGTATTGTCAAATTTTTGTATAACATGATTATTTTCAACGCAAAAAATACCTTCCCAACTTGTACCAAACCAAACTCTTTCAGGATTATCTGGGTCAACCGACAAACCGTAAGGGCTATTCAACTTGTTTTTTGAATTACTGTTTGTCAAAGGCACATTTTCTGGAGCAAGATCTTTCCACTGACCGCTTTTTTTATATGACAATTCAAAAGGAATCCATTGCTCATAACTGAAGTTATTTTTACCTGAACTCATAGCATAAAGCCTGTCACCTTCATATTTCAAATAGAAAGGATATGACACACTTGACACATTAGGACGGTAATTCTCCATCAAGTAAGTAATGGTCTGGTCATCATTTATTTTAATGTGTTTCAAACCTTTCTTGTCCAAAGCCCATACAGAACCATCATTCTCCATAGATGTAACCTTAATATTAACAAACATATCAGCAGGATAATTTATTTTACTTTCCGCTGTATGATTTCCATTTTCATCAAGATTTACATAATATTTAGAGAAGGAGGCGATATATCCGCTCTTCGATTTAGAAACGACCTTCACCTGCTCCTTTATATCAGCCCTGAATACAAGACTGACAGGGTTATCCTTATAATTCAATTCTACAACATAGAACCATCCTTTTGTAGTAACAGCATACTTGTCGTTAATTTTCTGCAAATTGACATCAACCGCCTTGTCTGTTTTCTTAAAAGAACTTATACCAAAGTGGTTTTCAGTCTTTTCAGAAAACCAAATAGCCTTATCAAAACAAGCATAAAGATATTTATCGTTTGCAATCAAAGAAGTAAATGCCTTACCATAATTGAAAGACTGCTTGATAAGGTACTTCTCGTCATCAATAATCATAAAGCCGAAATCGGTAGCAACATATACCTCATTATTATAAGAGAAGTCAACAGTATTAATTTTTTTAGAACCTGTGACAACAGTATTTTTCAAGTCAGGTATATTAATCACATTTCCGTTTTCAAACACCAAATCAATATTTGAATTTTCATAGACAACGAAAAGATACTTTTTATCGTAATTATAATAGATTTTTGATATGTTCAAATCCGACATATCATTTCTCTTATTATAATAAACAGTTTCATCTTCCGCCTTATTATAAGAGAATAGATAACCATCAGACAGATAAAAAACCATATTACCCGTATCGATAACATTCTGAATATTTTCACCGGAAAATACAGAATTTAACCGCCAGTCTCCAACTTGCACTTGTGAAAACGAATTTAAAGAAAGGCAAAATAATAATAATGGCAATAAAAACTTTTTTATCATAATTCTTTGTTTAAATATTCTATTAATAAAGCAGTAGCCTTTGCCCTATGGCTAATAGCATTTTTCTGTGAATCCTCCATTTGAGCAAAAGACTCGGCAAATCCGTCAGGTATGAAAACCTTGTCATAACCAAATCCTGCTTCACCTTTTCTCTCTTCCAGAATTTTTCCATTTACAACTCCTTCAAAAGAAACACATTTCCCGTCAAGAATTAAAGCAATAATGGTTCTGAAACGAGCAGCCCTGTCGGTTATTCCTTTCATATTCACAAGCAATTTGTCTATATTCTTTTCGGAATCCGCCGGTTCACCGGCATATCGGGCTGAATATACTCCAGGCTCACCGCCGAGTGCAGCAACTTCAAGAGCAGTATCATCAGCAAAGCAGTCATATCCATAACGCTCTTTTACCCATTCAGCCTTGAGGGCTGCATTGCCCTCAATTGTTTCGGCTGTTTCAGGTATTTCGTCATGACAATTAATGTCTTCAAGACTTAAAATATTGTATTTATCACCGACAATATTACGTATTTCTCTTAATTTATTCTTGTTATTAGTGGCAAATACTATATTTTTCATATACATAACGGATTTTTATGTTATTTATTTTATTCTAAATAACGATGTTTACAATCTTGTTAGGAACTACGATAATCTTTTTCGGTGTTTTGCCATCAATCCATTTTTCAGAATTAGGATTCTCCAACGCAAGTTTTTCTACCTCTTCTTTAGAAGTACCATTAGGCACCTGAATATTGAATCTTGCCTTTCCGTTGAAAGATACAGCGTAGTTTACCATTGATTCAACAAGATATTCCTCCTTAAATTCCGGCCATTCAGCATCACAAACTGTGCTTTCGTTACCCAAAGCATGCCACAATTCTTCAGCCAAGTGCGGAGCAAACGGAGCAATAAGGATTATCAATTTCTCCAATACTTCCTTTGAATGGCATTTCAAACCGTTCAACTCATTGACACAAATCATAAATGCACTGATAGAAGTATTGTAAGAGAAATGCTCAATATCCCAAGTAACTTTCTTAATTAACTTGTGAAGTGATTTCAATTCTTCTGCTGTAGCCTTGTCATCTGTAACGCTAAGGACATCACCCTTGAAGAATAATCCCCATAGACGCTTGATAAAGCGGTTAACGCCGTCAATTCCGTTTGTATCCCAAGGCTTGCTTTGCTCCAACGGACCAAGGAACATTTCATAAAGACGCAAAGTATCTGCACCATATTCCTCAACTATATCATCCGGGTTAACAACATTGAACATAGATTTTGACATCTTCTCAACAGCATAACCGCAAACATATTTACCGTCTTCAAGGATAAATTCAGCATTGTTAAATTCCGGACGCCAGTTCTTGAATTTCTCCAAATCAAGAATATCATTGCTTACAATATTAACGTCAACGTGAATTGGAGTAACGTCATACTCTTTTCTTAAATTATAGGAAACGAATGTATTTGTATCCTTTATTCTGTAAACAAAGTTAGAGCGTCCCTGAATCATACCTTGGTTGATAAGTTTCTTGAACGGTTCATTTTCACAAACAGCACCAAGGTCAAAGAGGAACTTATTCCAGAAACGGCTGTAAATAAGGTGACCTGTTGCGTGCTCTGTTCCTCCTATATAAAGGTCAACATTTCTCCAATATTCATTTGCCTCCTTAGAAACGAGAGCATTTGAATTTTTCGGATCCATATAT
This sequence comes from uncultured Prevotellaceae bacterium, assembly GCA_900541935.1. GTDB lineage: Bacteria > Bacteroidota > Bacteroidia > Bacteroidales > Muribaculaceae > Limisoma. Next base: position 14,892 of record UQLZ01000021.1, read on the forward strand.
CTCAAATAATATGCAGAAGAACCTGCGAATCCAGGCATTGTGCATAGTTCGTATGGATAACCCTCTACAGTTTTCCAGTTTTTAGCACGTCCCAATGGAGGCTCTCCTGTTTCAGTAGGCAAGAATTTATCCACTTCCGGCAATAGCAATGGCAATTTATCTTCCTCAACAGTGTAAGGAACGCCATCTTTATAATAAACAGGGAACGGCTCACCCCAATATCTCTGACGGCTGAAAATAGCGTCACGGAGACGGAAGTTTACCTTTACTTTACCTATACCCTTTTCTTCTATGAATTTCTTTGTTGCCGCAATAGCGTCCTTGACCTCCATTCCGTTAAGGTTCAATTCAACGCCTTGTGAATTGATCATCTTGCCTTCCTTAGCGTCAAAACTTTCTTCTGATACGTCACAACCTTCAATTAGTGGAATGATAGGTAGATTGAAATGCTTAGCAAAAGCATAGTCACGGCTATCGTGAGCAGGAACAGCCATAATAGCACCTGTTCCATAACCAGCCAAAACGTAATCACTAATCCAAACAGGAATTTCTTTACCTGTCAAAGGATTGATTGCGTATGAACCAGAGAATACGCCACTGACTTTCTTGTCAATCAAACGCTCTCTTTCTGTCTTATGCTTGATTTCCTGCAAATATTTGTCAACAGCATCTTTTTGCTCTGCTGTTACAAGTTGAGAAACATATTCGCTTTCTGGTGCAAGAACCATAAATGTTACACCAAAAATAGTATCCGCACGAGTAGTGAAGATTTCAAGATTCAAATCCTGACCAACAACCTTGAAATTCATTTCAGCACCTTCTGAACGGCCAATCCAGTTTTTCTGTGTTTCCTTCAACGATTCAGTCCAGTCTATAGTATCCAAACCGTCAAGAAGACGCTGTGCGTATGCAGAAACCCTAAGACACCATTGACGCATCACTTTCTGCTCAACAGGATAACCACCACGAATAGAAACGCCCTCACTAACTTCATCGTTTGCAAGAACTGTTCCCAACTGAGGACACCAGTTAACCATTGTATTGCCAATATAAGCGATACGATAGTTCATTAGTATTTCTCTTTTTTCCTTTTCATCTTTGCTGTTCCATTCTTCTGCTGTGAATGTCAGTTCCTCACCGCAAGCAGCATTGATATTCTTTGTACCGTTAGCAGAAAATTCCTTTTCAAGATCTTCAATAGGCATAGCCTTGCATTTGTCATTATCATAGTAATGATTAAACATCTTGATAAATGCCCATTGTGTCCATTTGTAATATTCCGGGTCACATGTCTTGATTTCTCTGTCCCAGTCATAGCAGAAACCGATATGATCCAACTGCTCTCTATATCTGTTGATATTCTTTATTGTTGTCACTTCAGGGTGCTGACCTGTCTGGATTGCATATTGCTCTGCCGGCAAACCGTAAGAGTCATATCCCATAGGGTGAAGAACGTTGAATCCTTGCAATCTCTTATAACGTGAATATATGTCAGAAGCGATGTAACCAAGCGGGTGACCTACGTGAAGCCCTGCTCCTGATGGATAAGGGAACATGTCAAGAACATAGAATTTAGGCTTGTCGCTGTTTATTTCTGTTTTATATACTGCGTTGTCTTTCCAATACTGTTGCCAACGCTTCTCTATCTCTTTGTGATTATACTCCATATCTTATTTTCTTTTATTTTATCAAACCAAGTTTTTTTGAAAGGTCAAGCATATTGTCGATTGACCTTCTTGCCTTTTTGCACAACTCTTCATCTATAACGATTTCAGGCTGCTCATATTTGAGGCAGTTATAAAGTTTCTCCAATGTATTCAATCTCATGAAAGCGCATTCATTGCAACCGCAAGTGCTGTCATCTGGCGGAGCAGGAATGAATTCCTTGTCAGGACACGCTTCCTTCATCTTGTAAAGGATTCCAGATTCTGTTACAACTATGAATTGCTTGCTTTCACTATTTATTGCATAATCAAGCAAACCTTTCGTTGAACCAATCTTGTCGGCAAGTGCGAGCAGGCTCTTCTTGCATTCCGGGTGAGCAAGCACCTTTGCTTGCGGATACTGCTTTTTCAATTCAACAAGTTTCTCAATGCTGAATTTTTCATGAACGATGCAGGCACCGTCCCAAAGTTTCATATTTCTACCTGTAAGGCTGTTGATATATCCTCCCAAGTTTCTGTCTGGTCCAAATATTATAGGCTGATCTTTTGGAAGACTGTTTACAATCTGGCAGGCATTTGAAGAAGTCACAATAATATCCGTCAGAGCCTTCACTTCAGCAGAAGTGTTTGCATAACTAATAACGATGTGACCAGGATTTGCCTTTATGAACTTTTCAAACTCAACAGCATCACAACTGTCGGCAAGGGAGCAACCCGCATTAGTGTCAGGCACAAGAACCTTTTTCTGCGGAGAAAGAATCTTCGCTGTTTCACCCATAAAGTTCACCCCGCAACTAACTATGATGTCGGCATCGGTTTTCGCTGCTACCTGAGCCAATGCCAAACTGTCTCCAATATAGTCAGAGATTTCCTGTATTTCATCACGCTGATAGTAGTGACCAAGGATGATTGCATTCTTTTCCTCTTTCAGTCGCTTAATCTCTTTTACCAAATCAATACCCTCTTCAATAGGGGCATCGATATAACCTTTATCGACAATCATAGTATATATTTTATTTTTTCTTTTTTTAAAAAAGAGTTTAATGTTATTTATATAAGGCTGTTAGTATCCGTAGTAACTTTTTGCCTGTTTTCTTGCTTTAAAAGTTATTTTACTCTTATTGATATAATTGATATAGTTATCAACATATAATCTTACTGAAATATAGGATTATAGCATTTTTATCAACAAGTTGTAAATAATTGGCAAAGTTAATAAATTTATGCGTTTATTTATAGTGTTTTCTGTTGAAAACGTTGTTTGTTGGTTGATAATTACTTTGTGCTAACTTATTTTGTTTTTTATTAATAAATTCCATACTCGCCTGACTGTCATTTATCCAAATTTATTTATTATTTTTTTTCAAATAATTGTTTGGGTATATTTAACAAGTTACTAACAGTGTTTGTAAATGGATAAACAGGGTAAAAAGCACAGCAAAGATATAATGTATAATTGTTCTGCTCTGGCTAAATTTCCGAAATGTACCAACCAATTATCAGATAGAATTGCTTTAGTTGTTTGTAATAGGGTTGAATAATGAATAAAAAGTATTAATTTTGCTTGACAAACAGATAGATATGAAGAAAAAGACAATGCTTGAACTGGAGAGGGTTGATTGTGAAGAATATCACTCTCTTGATAAAATTCCTTTGGTGGTTATACTTGAAGATATTCGTAGCCTTAATAATATAGGTTCTATTTTCAGAACGTCTGATGCTTTCCGTGTTGAAAAGATATTTCTTTGCGGGATAACAGCAACTCCTCCAAATCCTGATATTCACAAGACTGCCCTTGGAGCGGAAGATTCTGTTGATTGGGAATATTCTGCTGACACACTGAGCGTTATAAATAAGTTAAAAAGCAGTGGATATAAAGTTTGTGCAATAGAGCAGGTTAACGGAAGCGTAGATTTTACTGAGTTTGAGATTAGTGAAAGCGGTAAGTATGCTGTTATTCTTGGCAATGAGGTAAAGGGAGTATCGCAGGCTGCCGTTGATGAGGCTGACGTGTGCCTTGAATTGCCACAATATGGCACCAAGCATTCGCTTAACGTTTCTATAACCGGCGGTATAGTTATATGGAACTTCTTTTTAACACTCCGCCATGCAGTAAAACTATAAACTAACCGTTTTATAAACATATTGTACACAATTTATTTGCCTTAAAATCAATAAAATAATTTTGTTATTAACAAGAGTATGTTAATTGTTGATAACTATAAAAATAAAGATATAATGAAAAAGATTCTACTGCTTTTTGCGTTAATCATTATGGTTAATGTGTCGGCTCTATCTGTCAATGATAGGGCAGTTGGCTATTCAGGAAAATTGCCTGTAATGTTTATCAACACCTTGGATGGAAAAGATATTGTTTCCAAGGAATATTATGTAAATTCAACTTTTTACATTCAGTCAAATGGCGTTCCAGGATACTCGGATTTAGGAAGTGCTTCTACGCCTATAGATATGAGAATCAGGGGTAGAGGTAATTATACGTGGAATGGTTTTGAGAAAAAACCGTACCGCGTTAAGTTGAATATGGGTATCTCTGTTTTAGGATTGAACAAGAGCAAGAATTTTGTTTTGCTTGCAGGGGCAGATGATGATTTGGGCTTTTTGAGAGGACCTGTAGGATTTGAGTTGAGTAAGATTTTTGAGTTGAAATATACTCCTGCATGCGTTCCTGTTGAACTTGTTATCAACGGCGATTACAAGGGCCTTTATTTCTTTACAGAGCATATCCGTGTTGACAGTGAAAGAGTAGATATTAACAAGCAGTTGGATAATCAAACAGACCCAAATTTGGTGACCGGTGGCTGGCTTATTGAGATTGACAACTATGATTCAAGCGAGCAAGTGGTTATAACAGAGGGAAATGGAGAAAAACTTAGATTTACATATCACACACCCGAAATATTATCTTCTGTTCAGAGAAATTATCTTACTAACTTAGTTACTAACACTGACAAATCTATTTATAACAGGGATAAAAACAGTGTTGAATGGGAGAGATATATAGATATTGACACTCTTGCGAGATTCTATATAATAAATGAACTGGTAGATAATGCAGAGTCCTTCCATGGCAGTTGCTATATTCATAAAGACTTGGGAGCAGACACAAAATTAATCTTTGGTCCGGTATGGGATTTTGGTAATTCATTCCGTAGAAGTAGAGATTTGTTCATTTACGAATATCCTCCATTCGGACAGAGTTGGATTGGAGAAATAGCAAAATTTCCGCGTTTTCAAGAAAAGGTAAGGGAATTATGGAAGGTATATAGTCCAAACTTATTGACAAGAATAAACAGTTTTATTGACAACTATATATCAAGCATAGGTGATGCCTGCTTATGTGATGCACGACGCTGGAATAAGTATGGAAATGCTGATTATGAGCAGGATAAGGTTACTTATAAAAATTACCTGAAAGAAAAATTTACCTGGCTTGGCAGTAACTGGAATTTAGGAGGAATATCAGATACTGAGGTTAGTAGGGGAGTTGTTAGTAATGTTGCAATTAACGGAACGGTAGGTCTATTAGATGCTAATAATATTTCTTCAGTTAAGGCATACGATATGTCAGGACGCATTGTAAAAATAGAAATATCAGGAGGCTCTGTTACTATCGGTGCAAAGAGCGGAATTTATTTGTTAGAAGTTGTTTATAACTCTGGTGATAGATTTGTTAATAAGGTGATTATTAGATAAATATAAATAAAAGTATAAGTATTCCGGCTTGTTAATAATTGGCAAGCCGGTTTTTATATCATTCTATAAGTAGAAGCGGCGTTAATAGCCTCATTTATGCTTTTTGCATCGAATCTTTTAAATATCTCTTTGCGGTAGAATTTTATAGTGTCACAAGATAGATGGAGTTCCATTGCTATTCTATCAATACTAAATCCCATTGCACTCATTTTTAAAATTTCTTTTTCAATTTTTTTTAATGTGGGCCATTCTGTTTCATTCCAATTTTTTTTGTTACTGTCGTATTTCCATATTTTAGTGTAGTCCATAGAATATGCAATAACATCATCAACCGTACCTATTGTTGGGATAGATTCAACGCATAACATTAGCCATAGGTCACCTGTTGAGGAAAGTTTTAAAGGAGTTGCTTGATGATTGTAAAAGCGTATTTTTTTAGTTTCTTTGTCAATTATTTTATAAGATTCAACAAAAGTAATATTCATACGTTCTTCTAATGGTATTGAGCGTATGAGTTCTATTGATTTATCATTAATTTCTGCAATTTTATTTAAATCTTCTTCTGGTACGTTTTTAATTAAAAAATCAAAACCAAGAGTTTCTATTTCTTCGCGAGTATATCCTGAGAAAAATAAAGCATTATTAGATACATATAGAAAGTCTTGTTTAAATAAATCTACGATATAGATGCTTTTGTAAGTTAGTCTTGATGTTGCTTTAACGCAGTTTATAAAATTTCCAATGTCTTTGTAAGAATCTTCCGTTACACCTGTTATTTGTATATTTCGAAAATGCGACATAAGTTAAACTAATAAAGTGTTTTATTATATTCTGCAAACATAATTATATTTTTCTTTAAATAAAAGTAGTTTTATTCAAATTTTATATAGAGTTTTCATTATTACACTTTTGGGTAAAAATACACCACTTGTCTATTTTTACACTTTTGTGTAGTAAAGAATAAAATTTATTAGTATATTTTTGTAGGTGAAATTTAAAGAATATTTTAAGATATACATTTAAATTATTTAAAATTTAATTATGAAGAAAATTTGTTTATCATTAATTATGTTGTTGGCGTTAGTGTTTAGTGCCAATTCGCAGAACCGATGGAATATATACGCAGGAGGCTCTATTTCTCATTTATGTGAGGAAGCTTCTGCTATTTCATCAGACCAAAGTTACGGCTGGGGTGGCGGTGCTTTTATAGGTGCCGGTTATGAGATTAACTTTAATTCCCATTGGAGCCTGACACCACAATTAGAGTTCAGATTTATTAATAATGGAGCAACAACTGATGGTTATTCACATCCAGGTTCGTTTTATCCAAACTCTTCTGTATTTCAATTTTATAGCAACCATTCGGAATGGAACAGGACCTTTAGTATAAATATTCCTGTTATAGCAAGTTACAGATTCTCTATTTCAGAAGGTTTGGGAATGCGTTTTGGTGCAGGTGTTTATTTGCAGGAATTGTTGGCAGGAAAAAAGTATTATTATGATTATTTTAACAATCATAATGATGAAGTGTATAAGGATAAAATTTCTGGTAATTTTGGTGAGAGATTTAATGTAGGCGCAGTAGCAGAGGTTGCGTTGGAAACAGGCAAGCACTTTTCTTATATGTTCCGAGCGCAATTCCCTTTCTTGGAAAAATATCATACAAGAAATACGCTGACTTTATCACTTGGATTAAGATATAGTTTCTAAAATAAAATCTAATAGACAATAAATAGGGTGGCCCAGAAGTCATAAAACTTTGAGGTCACCCTATTCACACATAATATCAATAAAACTCCTTGCTCCTACAGAGCGCTTTTGGTGGGGTGATGCTTTCTTGGGGCGTTGCCCAGGCTGGAGAACCGTTAGGCTTTCAGCCCGCAAATTTAAATGTTTTTGATTCTGCAATAGCGGACGCTTTGGATAAGTGTCCCTACGGCGAATATTATCCAATATATTGAATATCAGTTATATGTAGAGACACATTGCAAATATGTCCGCCATGTTGGAACGGATAAATTTTAAATGTATAATTAAAACTATGCTTTTAATGTAGCAACCATTCGTACGCAGGTATTATTTGTATTGTATAATTTTCTTCTTTTACAGTTTCTCTTTCAAAGTCTGTGATTAGAAACAGTTGTTTACAACCGGTTTTTTCTGAAGCTGAAATAAGCGATTCTAACTCTCTTTTTCTGGTTTTAGCATTTGTTATGTTATATGCAACTTGATACATTTGTATTATTCTGTTGCCCTTACATACGACAAAATCCACCTCTTTAGCGCGAGGATGTTTCTTATAGTAAAAAATATCGCAGCCTTCTTTTTTTGATCTTCTAAGTAGTTCGATATATATTATTGTTTCAAGCCTCCATCCAACGTTTTCTCCAGTGAAGGCATTTGTCCGTTTATCCATTAGGGCAACGTCTATAGCATATACTTTTTCGTCGGTAATTCTTTGTCTGCTTTTTGTTGAATATTTGTTTAGACCAACCAATAAGTATGCTTGCTTCAAATAATTTATGTAGTTGTTAGTGGTTTGTGGTGTGCCAAAGCCAAAAAGTTTTGTCAGTTCCGTGATTGATATAATTGAAGGTGTTATGTTTAGCAAATGATGCGATAGTTTGCTGAAAGCAGAAAAGAATCTGATTTTGTGTCTTTGTTGAATGTCTCTGTTTATTATGTCATCAACCAAGTTGCTTACATACTGTTTGCTGTTTTCTTCTATAAGCAGTTCGGGAAACCCACCTTGCTTTAGGTACTCATCAAAAAGAGCCCTTCTTTGTCCTTCCAATTGTGTGGTTAAAAGGGTTGTATTGATACCTTTATAGTCGCAGTATTCGCTAAAAGAGAAAGGATACAGTTCTATAGAATTGTGTCGGCCTGTTAAGTGTGTGGCAAGTTCTCCGCTTAGAAGTTTTGCGTTTGAACCAGTGATTATTATTTTCATTCCCTGACGGAGAAGTCGGTTTACAAAAAGATGCCAACCTGGAACGTTTTGCACTTCATCTAAAAATAGGTGGGTGAAATTGCCATTTATTTTATACAGTACTTCAAGAATGTCGTTAAGGTCTTTCGCTTTAACATCAACAAGGCGTTCATCGTCAAAATTCACATAAGCATATTTTACTCCAGAGTTATGCAAAACATTGAAGCATAGTGTTGATTTTCCGCTTCGACGCACTCCAATAACAACCTGGGCAAGGTTGCTATTGAGATTTACTAATGATTCTTCTTTTCTTTTACAGCGGAAAGAAGATGCCTTTACTTCCAGTTCTTGTATTTGCTCTGACAAGACTAATTCTATTGTACGCCTATCTATCATATATTTAATAGTTTACGTTGCAAATGTAAATAAAATAATTTAATTAAACTACCTTATTATGATAAAAATGGGTTTTCAAATCATCTTATTTTGCAATAAATGTGGTTACAAACTACCTTATTATGACAAAAACGAGGTTGTAAATCATCTTATTTTGCAATAAATGGGGTTTTGATGATGTTAGCAAATCTAATTAAACAGGCAATTTAGTCAAAGATAATTCCATTTATCTGGTTGCCATCGGCAAAAAGTTTTCTAAGAAATGAAATTAAATGCTACCTTTGCATAAAACGTAAAAATTAAAATTGTGGCAGATAAAATAGTTGAAACACCGCTGATGAAGCAGTTTTTCGAGATGAAGAAAAAACATCCCGATGCAATTATGCTGTACCGCGTCGGCGACTTCTATGAAACCTTTTCTACGGATGCTATCGTAGCGTCTGAGATTTTGGGAATAACGTTGACAAAGCGAGCAAATGGTCCTGGTCAGAGTATCGAACTGGCAGGTTTTCCGCACCATGCTTTGGATACTTATTTGCCAAAACTTGTCCGTGCCGGGAAAAGGGTTGCTATCTGCGAGCAGTTGGAAGATCCGAAAACGACAAAGAAACTTGTTAAACGCGGTATTACCGAACTGGTTACGCCAGGCGTTGCAATCAACGGCAATATGCTTGACTATCGCGAAAACAATTTCCTTGGAGCGGTTCATTTCGGCAAGGATTCCTGCGGTGTTGCTTTTTTGGATATAAGTACCGGTGAGTTTATGACTGCTGAAGGTACTATTGACTATATTGACAAGTTGCTTGCCAATTTCTCTCCGAAAGAGTTGCTCGTTGAGCGCTCTTGCAAAAAGCGTTTGGAAAATTCCTTTACTGCAAAATATCTTTCATACGAGTTAGATGACTGGATGTTTACCGTAGAAACGGCTAAAGAGCGACTTCTTAAACAGTTTGAAACCAGCAGTTTGAAGGGCTTTGGTATTCACAATATGGAAAACGCCATTGTTGCTTCCGGTGCTATTCTTTTTTATCTCGACATTACCCAGCATACACAAATTGGGCATATAACCGCTATTTCTCGAATCGAGGAGGAGAAATTTGTCCGCCTTGATAGGTTTACTATCCGCAACCTTGAACTTGTAAACCCGATGAATGAGGAAGGCAAGAGCCTGCTTGACGTTATTAACCGCACTATAAGCCCTATGGGAGCGCGTATGCTAAGGCGGTGGATACTTTTTCCATTGAAGGATGTCAAGCAGATTACAGACCGTTTGGATGTTGTTGAGTACTTTTTTAAGGACAGTGAGGGAAGAGAGTTGCTCAAGCGGCATTTGGAGGTTATTGGTGATATGGAGAGGCTTGTTTCAAAGGTTGCTGTAGGGCGTATTTCTCCGAGAGAAACAGTGCAGTTGAAAAATGCCTTAAAGGCTATTGCACCGATAAAGGAATACTGCGAAAATTCAGACAATCCCGTTATCCGTTCCTTTGGTGACCAGTTGAATGCGTGTGCAACTATCCGCGACCGAATAGAGCGGGAGTTGAACCCTGATGCACCTAATGCCACCAATCGAGGTAACGTTATCCGTGAGGGAGTTGATGACGAACTTGACAAACTCCGAGACATTGCTTATTCCGGCAAGGATTACCTTATGCATATCCAGCAAAGGGAGAGCGAAAGGACAGGTATTCCAAGCCTTAAAATCGCTTATAACAATGTTTTCGGATACTATATAGAAGTAAGGAACACGCATAAGGACAAGGTTCCTGAGGAGTGGATAAGGAAGCAGACACTCGTCAGTGCAGAAAGGTACATCTCTCAAGAACTGAAGGAATATGAGGAAAAGATACTTGGTGCGGAAGATAAGATTTTGTCAATAGAGACCCGTCTTTTCAATGACCTGATAGCGGCTATATCCTCGTATATCCCTGCAATTCAGTTGAATTCTTCGCTCATAGCGAGAATTGACTGTCTGCTATCGTTTACACGTGCTTCGCTCGAAAACAGATATAACCGCCCTATTGTTGATGATTCGTTGACGATAGACATTAAGGAAGGGCGTCACCCGGTTATAGAAACTCAGATGCCTATTGATGAGGCTTATATCAGCAATTCTGTCAAGTTGAGCAATGATTCGCAACAGATAATTATCATTACCGGTCCTAATATGGCTGGTAAATCAGCATTGTTGCGTCAAACGGCGTTGATTGTACTACTTGCCCAGATAGGTTGCTTTGTGCCGGCAGATGCCGCTAAAATAGGCATTATTGACAAGATATTTACTCGCGTTGGTGCTTCCGACAATATCTCTCTTGGTGAATCAACGTTTATGGTTGAGATGAATGAGGCTGCTTCTATCCTTAACAATATCAGTGAGCGCAGCCTTGTGCTTTTTGATGAACTTGGCAGAGGAACAAGTACTTACGACGGTATTTCCATTGCGTGGGCTATTGTGGAGTACCTGCACGAGCATAGAAAATTCCATCCAAAGACACTGTTTGCAACGCACTATCACGAGTTGAACGAGATGGAAAAGTTGTTCAAGAGGATTAGCAATTATAACGTTTCCGTAAAGGAAATAGATGGCAAGGTTGTATTTCTTAGAAAACTCGTTAAGGGCGGCAGTGAGCATAGTTTCGGTATTCATGTAGCAAAACTTGCAGGGCTTCCGCAATCAATAGTAAAGCGTGCAAACGAGGTTTTAAAGCAACTTGAAGCCGCCAATGCACGGGAAGGTATCAATAAAAGTCTTTCGGATCTGGGTGAGTCAAAAGGAGTGCAACTGTCGTTCTTCCAGTTGGATGACCCAGTTCTAAGTCAGGTAAGGGATGAGATACTAAACATAGATATCAACAATCTCACTCCTATGGAGGCTCTAAACAAACTGAATGATATTAAGGCCATTATAACCGGCAAGAGGTAGCAGGCCAGACAATGACATAATTTAAAGGGATTGCATCAATTATTTTGACACAATCCCTTTTTACTTAAAACAGTGATTAATTAGAAGAATTTCACTTCCTTGCCAACAATTGAACTAAGTATATAGTTAGCGGCACGAGAAGTTCCGATACGGAAGTATTTGTTGTTCATCCATTTTTCGCCAAGAATTTCCTTAACGATAGTGTAGTACTTAACGGCATCATCAGTAGAAGAAACGCCACCAGCAACCTTGAAACCGACCATATTTCCTGTTTTGTCATAGTATTCCTTGATGCACTTGCACATAACATAAGCGGCTTCAAGAGTAGCACCAGGATAAACTTTTCCTGTTGATGTCTTTATGAAGTCAGCGCCAGAGTACATTGACAAAATAGAAGCCTTTTTAATGTCGGCCGCTGTCTTCAATGCACCTGTTTCGAGGATAACTTTCAGACGGGCGTTGCGGATAGATTCTTTTATTTCGGCAATTTCGTCGCAAGCCTCTTCGTAGTTTCCAGCGTAGAAAAGACCGAGGTTAAGAACGATGTCAACTTCTGTTGCACCGTCGGCAACAGCCAAAGAAGATTCAGCAGTCTTTATCTCTTGGAAAGTTTGAGATGAAGGGAATCCTCCGGCAACTACAGCAACTTCTATATTTGATACTTCCAAAGCACCTTTTACAACGACTGCAAAGTTAGGGTAAGTGCAGATTGCGGCAACGTTTGGCAATTCTGGATATTCGCTTTCAAAAGCGTTAACTCGCTCAACCATTTTTGTAATTGATTCAACAGTATCTGTTGAGTTCAAGGCTGTAAGGTCGATTGCGTTGAAGCATTGTTTGTAAACTTCAACGTTGTTGTTTTCGTCAAAGTGCTTAGCAAGAATTTCCTGCAATTCAGCTGCAACAGTGTTATCGCATTCAGTTACTGTGCTTTCATTAAGTACCTTTGTGTACTTGTCTTGAATGTTTGCTTCCATATATTTAAATTTTTAGTTTTTCGTTGTTTATGTGTCTTGTTTTGTCGCGATCTGTCTTTTTTCTCAAATTTTTCTCAAAAGCCTCAGTCAAGTCAGTGCCAGTCTGGTTAGCGAGGCAAATAAGCACCCAAAGGACGTCGGCAAGTTCATCTCCAAGGTCTTTTTTGTCGGATTCTTTAAAAGATTGGTCTCCATATTTGCGGGAAATAATTCTTGCAACTTCGCCAACCTCTTCAGTAAGTACTGCCATATTTGTCAGTTCGCTGAAATAGCGAACGCCGTACTTCTTTATCCAGTCATCAACAATGCTTTGTGCTTCTGCTATAGTCATTATTCTTTTAGTTTTGTGTCGATGATAATAGTAACAGGTCCGTCGTTAATAAGTTCAACCTGCATATCAGCCCCAAATTCGCCTTCCTCGCATGCCTTGGGCAAGTGCTTGTTAAGTTCATCAATAAATGCTCGGTAAAGAGGAATTGCAACTTCCGGACGCGCTGCCTTAATATACGACGGGCGGTTGCCTTTCTTTGTTGATGCGTGGAGAGTGAACTGGCTGATTACCAGAATTTCTCCGCCTACGTCAAGAATTGATTTATTCATCACGCCGTTTTCGTCATCAAAGATGCGGAGGTTTGTAACTTTCTTTACCAGCCATTCTATGTCGGCCGCTGTGTCATCGCCTTCGATTCCTACCAGTATCATCATACCGGCGCCTATCGAAGACTTTACCGTGCCTCCAATGGATACTGATGATTGGCGTACGCGTTGTATAACTATTCTCATTGTTTTAATTATCTATATTTTGCGAAGATAATGCAAACAAGTTTCAGAAAAAAGCAATTTCGCAGATTTTTTGGGTTTAGAGAATCAAGCAGCAAGTGTCAAGGTGTTTGTCTATATATAAATTATGTTATCATGCTTACGAAACGGATGTAAAACCGCCATTTTTTCCAGTGTTGTTTTTGGGTATTCTTTTCTACAACAAAGAATACCCAAAATACAAACTAATCTTTATATCTCCATTTTTCCTTTATACTATCAGGTTGATTGCTAAAAAATGTAAATGGAATAAATTTTTTGCGAACAGAATCTGTTGTCTTGTAATATTTATACATTTGAAATAAGTAATAGCCATCTTCATTTTTTTCAAAAAAATGAGCCTCTTTAAAGAATGCTGGATCATATAATCCAACCTTGCATTCTTTCTCAGACAATACTGTTTCACTAACACTGCAACCATGCTTTATGTTTTTCTTATACCAACGAACTAAAGTCCGTATAACAAGTTCTCTACTGTCAAAGTCCCAAACAGAAAACCCTAAAACAGGATAAATCATAAAACGGTCTGAAATATGCTTCCGATAACAAATCAAAGCCACTCCATTATACATAATTGTTTTGTCTCCTATGCTGTCTTCTGTGCATACAGGATTTTCAGCAATACAAGCATAGGCAAAGGCAAATAATTTATCTCGGCTATAAATAATGCTATCAACATAAACCTCAATACAATCTTTTGTCTTGACCGGACATGCAACAATTTCATCATTCGTATGATTTATTCGGACTGCATTCATATAAAATGCACCAGAAGGGTCAACGTCAGAATAAGGATGATATTTTAAAAGACTGTCTATTGGAACGCCTTCGTCACGATTCTTTCGAAACATTCTATAGTACTCTATATTTTCTTTGTACGCTTCAGAAATCTGCTCCATATCTCTTAACTGCAAAGAATCCTTATACTGCTCAAAATTAAAAAGACTCTCGAATTTAATCGCAATCTTATCAGATAGTTCACATGCAGTTAGCCCTAAAATTAGCATTAAACACAGAATGGGTATTGTTTTATTATTTCGTACCATAATTATATGTTATTAATTGTTAATAATTATTGCATCTAAATTGTTTATATTACTTTCATTTGAGTAAATTTTTAAACATATTTAAGTAACTTCATAAAAAGTTGACGCTATTTAAGCCTCGTTGGTTCGCTTTTTGGTCTGCTCTTGAATCCCCTGTCCAACTTCGCTCGTCAATAAAACGAAAGAGAGAATTCCTATTTTTGCGATAGAGATTATTTCCATTTTTTTATCTTTTTATATAGAAATATAAATATTATCCAAGGCACAAGGCCCAACAAAACCCCATACGGATACCAAGGTATAGAACCGTCTGTTTGTTCCATTTCATTTTCTGACAACCCTAACAATTTCAATGCAGACAGATATGCCTTTTTGTTTAAAAATTGTTTTTTATTAAACAATTTAGGACAATACTCATTTTTAATATTATTATAAATATACCATCTTTCAATAGGTCCGTCTTCTTTTATGCTGCATTTGATAACAACATAATTATTATTCCAAAGAACTTCTTTTACAATTCCCTCATGGTCAATAAAATACGATCCATCTCCAATGGCGTACCTTAAATAAGAACCGCGACCTTGCCAATCATGGTATAAACTAAAGTTGGTGTCGCCAATTTGCTTGTATTCAGTTATGTCGTATAAAGAACCCATAATTAATGTTACAATTAATGTAAAAGTTCCGAAAATAGATATTAAGCAACCTTTTGCTATTTTCTTGACTTCCATATATAAAATTGATAAGTAGTTGACATTGGTTTTATAAATGAACCTCTCGAATGGTTTAATAAATCTGAGAAAGGGACATGATATAGAAAAGATTTTACATTTTTAGTGTCATAAACAATATTTAGAAGAGATTTGCCATCTTCTGACGTATATGCGTCAAATGAATACGAGCCTATAAATTGCTTGGATATCTGGGGATTAGTCAAAACATTCCATAGACCCCATTCTCTTGCAACTTTGGTTATTGTACCTGGAACATCTGTATTGTTTGATCGAAGCAAATGCTGTCCTTTAATAACTTTTTCTTCGGAATGTAGCGACTTAGTATATGGGTGATTATCATCCAGAATTGATATCTCTGGTCCACAGCCCAATAAAAATTCATTTAATAAATTATCCATTTTAAACCAATTAGTTGGTTTTATGGCTCCTTTATTTTTGTTAGTTAAGTCTATTGTGAGATTCTCCGAATACAATCCTCCTTGTATTTTATATACATTTTCTAATATTTTATTAATGTGTGGTTCAAATTCTCCAACAAGACTTCCTTTACCTCCAATATGCTTAAATCCTTCTTTTTTGTTATCCTCTTCAAACCAAGTGTAGTATTTGGTGTCGTTGTTCTGATACCAATCCATTCCGCTTGGGTCAACGTATTTGAGCGGGTTTGCGGCGCACCAGAGGTAGGGTGAGAGGTGGGTGTATTTTTCGGCGAGGGGGTCGATTGTCGTTGTGCGTCCGATTATGGGGTCGTACATGCGTGCGTGGCTGTCGTAGAGGTCGAGACCGTTCTCGCGGTCAAGTTCCTTGCCTCCGTACTTGTACGGCTGAACGCCCATGCTTCCGCTGCCCATCAGACCTCCGTATGGATAGTAACTGCTCGTTTTCATAAGTATTGGTTTTATCTCCCTCAATTATAATTATTAAATTTTAAAAGAGCAAGAGAAAATATAAATATTTTCAAAAAAATTAGGTACAGATTCAGTACAGATTCAAACTTCCTACAGATGTTTATAATAATATAGGTAGTAAAGTGTTTGAGTATTTTTATTTAGCATTTTGTTTTTAGGAATATACGATATTGAATTATTGAAAACTTACTGTCGTAATACTTACGGCTGTAAGTTTTTGTTATTTATTGAGTTTGTGGTGTTTATGGAAAATTTATAGCGTTCCTTGCTCTATTCGGATGCAGATACGCTCTATCATTGCATCGTTAGGGTCTTTGTCGGGTTTCCATTCTGCTTTCAGGCTTACTCCGAATAGTTTTCCGAATGCTTGCCAGAATGTGGCGCGGAAACCGCCTAAGAATGCTTTGATAATTCCATACGTTGGCTGGTTGGTTTCGCGGTAAATCAGTTTTACAAGTATTCTTGCCTGCCGTCTGGAAAAGCGTTTCAGTTCCGGTTTGTATTGCTTGAATAGGGCGTCTTCCATTGCTTTCAAGTGGTCTTCGCGTTCCTCTTTAGTGGGCAGTGTTTCGATATATTCGTAAGTTTCAATAAGCGTAGCCGCAATAAGTTTAGCGTATGGCAGAGCCTTTTTAACGTCGCGAACAGTTCGCCAGTAGAATTCTTCCTGTTTCTTATTCTTGAATTTCTCTTCTGGGAAGCAGGTAATAGGGTTTAGCACAAGCATGAGGGTGCTGTCGCCATCTTCAACAGTATGGAAATAGTAGTATCCTTTATACGTTTTATTTTGAACGTTAGGCAGTTCGCTTGCTTCTTCCTGAGATAAAGCAGGAAAGATAAGGCAGAAAAACAGTATAAAGGTTAAAAATTTCATTTATTAGCCTCAATCTGGGTGTTGTTAGCCTTGTGTTCAGGAGAATTGCGGGAGTTGAGCCATGCAAGAACGATGCTCATTGCAAGGATAAAAGCAATGATTGACAGGTAAATAGCGTTGCTTGAGCGTTTTTCTATGGCAAGCCTCAGCTCCTGAATGTCGTGAAATCTCTTTTTGGGATTACTGTCGGTACATTTATCGGCTATGTGCTTTAGTAGAGAGTTCTTGCCAGTACAAGCTGCGATAACTTCCTTTAGGATAAGTCCGTAATTATATATGTCGTCCATAACGTCTTGCTTTCCAAGAGTATTTTTTTGGTCGAAGCCAACGTCAATAAGTTTGATGTTTTTTGCTTCTTCGGTAATCATAATCATTTCCGGCCGCAACGGTCTGTGAACGATGTGGTTTTCCTGAATGTATCCTAAAGCCGCAGGGAGTTGGTTTTTTATTTTTGATAGCAAGTCGGGCGTAATAGCCTTCTTATCGATGATTTCGCGTAGCGATTCACCATAAACGTTATCAGTGATAATGCACATGCCAAGACCGTCGATATGCTCAAGGTCATTAATCATAACGATATTAGGATGGGCAAGGTTATACCTCACATCGAATTCCTTTTCAAGCATCACTTGGTATTCTCTCTTTTCTGCATATTCTGGTTTGAGGCATTTTAGCATCACCCATTTACCGTATTTTTTGACACGATATACTTGGTAAAATTCCTCTTCCCATTCAGGAAGGAGAGTCAGTTCGCTCCATTTGTTTCCGTTATCAGACATAATCGTTATATTTTGACATATTATAATCTGCAAATATAATACTTAGTATATCCTAATAAAAGCGTTTATGCCGTTTTTTGCTTTTTTTCATTTATTATCTCGTACAATGCAAAGATACTCAGGCCGATAATTGGTCTATTGCAGTATGCTTTTTGTAAAAATATTAATAAATTGCTAACTTAGAGCATTATTTGCAATAAACAACGACAGAAAGCGTTATTTTAATATGGCTAATATGTACGACAAGCGAAGAGTGTGGAAATGGGCATTTTTGTTCATTTCGCTTGCTCTTGTAGCGTTTTTCTTATATGTTTCGAATAATCTTGTTGAGGATATGTCGAAGCAAGAAAGGGCAAGAATGGAAATTTGGGCAAAGGCTACACAGAAACTTGCTTCTGCACCAGTGTATGGTGACGGGGAAAGCCAGGAAGCAATAGTTGCTTTTTCAGAAAATATAGACTTCCTTCTGAGTATAATTGAGGATAACAGGAATATTCCCGTTATGCTTGTTGATGAAAATGATAATATACTGCAATACAGAAACTTTAAGTTGCCGGAACCGATTGACAGTATTTCACCATATAAGTTGACAGACGTAAATAAGGCTTTTCTTGCTGAGAAATTGCAAGAATTGAAGCATTCAAATAACCATATTGAGATTAATATTGATGAAAATACAGTTCAGCATCTTTATTATGAAGATTCTACGCTTCTGAAGCGTATTCTTTTCTATCCGAATATTCAGTTGGCTGTTATGGTTGTTTTCGTATTAATCGTTTATTTCGCGGTTGTTACGACAAAAAAGGCGGAGCAGAATAAGGTGTGGGTAGGACTTTCTAAGGAAACTGCCCATCAGTTGGGAACGCCGATTTCCTCTCTGATGGCGTGGGTGCAATATCTGGATGCACTTGGAACGGATAAGGAAATACTTGACGATATGGACAAGGACGTTACCCGTTTGAGTACCATAGCAGACCGGTTCTCAAAGATTGGCTCCAAGCCAGAAATGGAGTTGTCGTTTATCTGTGATGCTGTTGTAAAGAGTCTTGATTATATGAAGGCGAGAATTTCCAAAAATGTTGACCTGACAATAACAACGCCGAGTGATGATAAGGGTGTAAACCTCTGCCTGTCTCTATTTGAATGGGTTATGGAAAATCTTGCCAAGAATGCAGTTGACGCAATGCAGGGTAGAGGAAGCCTTAGTGTTAATATCAGCTATGAAGGTCAAACGGTATGCATTGATGTTACTGATACAGGTAAAGGATTGTTGCGCAAGAACTTTAAGACTGTATTCAATCCTGGCTTTACAACAAAGAGTCGTGGTTGGGGCTTGGGTCTGACACTTGCAAAAAGGATTATTGAAGAATACCATGGTGGAAAAATATATGTAAAATCTTCGGAAATCAATGTTGGTACGACCTTCCGCATAGAATTGCCGATGGTAAAGGAATAGCAGGTGGTGCTGCTTCTTTGATTGTTAGAGAGTTTTGAGATGTCATTATTATGCGCTTCACATAATCCGCCTTGTTTTGCGGCTAAATTTCACACTATCCTCCGTTTTTTTTGCTGAATTTTCACATTATCCGCATTTTATGGTTGGTTTCTGGGATATTGTTTGGGGATTTGTTTGGCTCAGTAGATTTTTAGTGTGGATAACCATATAATTTAGCAATGCCGAAAAGGAAGAACTTCTTATCCGCAACACCTCTTAAATTAGCTCTGAACAGTTTG
>UQLZ01000022.1 GCA_900541935.1 uncultured Prevotellaceae bacterium
CGGAAGCGGCACGGGCGCATCCGCCCTGCTTGTCGGCAAGAAGATGCGGGGCTGGTCGGTACCAATGGTGGCAATGCGTCCGTCGTTGAGTGCGGCACGCAGGGCGTCGCGGTCGGCGGCTGTCTTGATTGCGGGGTTGCACTTGATGCGTGTTCCGAGCGTGGCATAGTCGGCATCAGTGAAGAAGAGATGGGCTATGACAGCCTCAGCAGTGATGCGCGGATTGCTGCCGAAGAGCTGCAACTCGCGTGCTGTAGTGAGGTGTGCTACGTGCAGACGAGCTCCTGTCTGCTCGGCAAGTTCCACAGCGAGGCGTGTAGACTGCCAGCATGCCTCCTCCGAACGAATCTCGGGATGATGCTCTACAGCCGGGTCGTCGCCATACTTGGCCTTAGCCTCAGCCATGTTGCGATTGATTATGTCGGTGTCCTCGCAATGCGTCATGATGGGCAGTTGCGCTTTTGTAAACAGCTGCTGCAGCACCTCCTTGCGGTCGACGAGCATATTGCCTGTGCTTGAACCCATAAACAGCTTTATACCAGGCACACGATGTGGGTCGACAGACGTAACGACATCAATGTTGTCGTTGGTGGCACCGATGAAGAAGCCGTAGTTGACGTGCGACTTCGTGCAGCGTCCGCATATTTGTCATCGAGTGCCTCGAGCGTTGTGGTCTGCGGATTGGTGTTGGGCATGTCGAAATACGACGTGACACCGCCAAACGCAGCCGCGCGGCTCTCTGTTTCGATGTCGGCCTTCTGTGTCAATCCGGGGTCGCGGAAGTGCACATGGTCGTCAATCACACCGGGTAAAACAAAACACCCCGTAGCATCCACGACGCTGTCGTAGTTGCCACGGGGAGAGTCTGTACCTTCAACTATCTCTGTTATAACATCATTGTCAACAATCACGGAAGCCTTTCGGGCAACACCCTCATTGACAACGGTTCCTCCAAATATTAATGTTTTCATTTTTCTTCAAAAAAACATCATTTTTCACCCAATTAGACTAATTCATACCCTATTTTTCCACAAACATTATATAAAAACATATTATTCAAAATAGCAAATACTATTAAATTCAGAAATAATCTGCCAAAATCACCACAAATATAGTTAAGAAACCTCTTTCTTTATATAAAGAGGTAAAAAAGCGATAATATCTCGCAGATTTTAATTAATTTTGCACCATATATACATATTAAACAGAAAATTAAAGAGAAATGTCAATAGATAATATTATTTCAACCGCAGTAAGCGAAGCGTTAAAAGAATTGTACGCTTTAGAAATGCCTGCCGACAAGATTGTTCCGCAGACAACTAAGAAAGAATTTGAAGGAAACTTGACTATCGTTGTATTCCCATTTCTAAAGGCTTCAAAGAAGTCTCCAGAAATGACAGCGACAGAAATAGGCGACTACCTTGTTGCAAAATGCGATGCTGTTAAAACGTTTAACGTTATCAAAGGATTCCTTAACATCACTATCGAACCAAAATTCTGGCTATACGTTTTCAACGATATAAATGCTCAAGAAAATTACGGCTTTAAGGAAGAAACTCCAGAAAGCGAATTGGTTATGATTGAATATTCTTCACCGAATACAAACAAACCATTGCACTTGGGCCACGTAAGAAACAACCTTCTTGGCTATAGCCTTTCTCGCATTCTTAAAGCAAACGGCTACAAGATTGTAAAGACTAACATCGTCAACGACCGCGGTATCCACATCTGCAAATCCATGCTTGCATGGCAAAAATGGGGCAACGGCGTTACACCTGAAAGTTGCGGCAAAAAGGGCGACCACCTTATCGGTGACTTCTACGTTGCTTTCGACAAGCACTACAAGGCTGAACTTGCAGAACTTGAAGCAAAGGGTATGACTAAGGAAGAAGCAGAAGCGGCTTCTCCTCTCATGCAAGAGGCACGCGCTATGCTCCGCCGTTGGGAAGCAGGCGATACTGAAGTTAGAGAACTTTGGGCTACTATGAACTCATGGGTTTATGCCGGTTTCGATGAAACTTATAAACGCATGGGAGTTGACTTTGACAAAATCTACTACGAAAGTCAAACATACCTTGAAGGAAAAGAAAAGGTTCTTGAGGGTCTCGAAAAAGGAATCATGTACCGCAAGGAAGACAACTCTGTTTGGGCGGACCTCACTGCCGACGGCCTTGACCACAAGCTGCTACTCCGCAGCGACGGCACATCTGTATATATGACACAAGATATAGGTACTGCCAAACTCCGCTACCAGGACTACCCTATCGACAAGATGATTTACGTTGTTGGCAACGAGCAGAACTACCATTTCCAAGTGCTTTCGCTTCTTCTTGACAAACTTGGTTTCAAATGGGGTAAAGACCTTGTACACTTCTCATACGGCATGGTTGAACTTCCTGAAGGCAAGATGAAATCTCGTGAAGGAACTGTTGTTGACGCTGATGACCTTATGGACGAAATGGTTTCAACTGCAAAACAGACATCAGCGGAACTCGGTAAACTTGACGGCTGCACTCAGGAAGAGGCTGACAAAATTTCAGAAATCATTGGCCTCGGCGCTTTGAAGTACTTCATCCTCAAGGTTGACCCGAGAAAGAACATGACATTCAACCCGAAAGAATCTATCGATTTTAATGGTAACACAGGTCCTTTCATTCAATATACTTACGCTCGCATCCAATCAGTAATGCGCAAGGCGGTTGCTGAAGGCATTTCTTTCAACTTCAACGCCGACAATTTCGAGCCTAACGATAAGGAAATAGCTCTTATCCAACGCATCGCTGACTTTGCGGAGGTTGTTAGCGAAGCTGGCAAGACATATAGCCCTGCATTGGTAGCAAACTACGCATACGAACTCGTTAAAGAATACAACCAGTTCTACCACGACTACCAAATTATGAAAGAGACAAACGAAGACATCCGCTCTTTCCGTCTTGCCCTTTCCAAGGTCGTTGGCAACACTATCCAACATGCTTTCTGGATGCTCGGCATCGACGTTCCTGAAAGGATGTAAACAAATTGGCATGGTATTTGTTTGTTTAATTAGAAACAAAACATTTTAATATGGAAAATTACAATCAACAGGGTTACTATCAAACCCCAGACGTTGCATTTGCTGCAAACGTCTCTAAAGCAATGAGAAGCGTCTATTTGAAGATGTTCCTCGCTTTGCTCGTGACTGCAGCCACTTCATTCGTTGTTTTGGCTCAACAATCATTCCTTATATATATGCTCAACAATCAATGGGTATATTGGGGACTTCTTATCGCTGAATTAGTACTTGTATTTTCTGTTAGTGCTCGACTTAATAAAATCAGCACAACAACAGCAAACTTGATGTTCTATGCATACTCTATTCTGAACGGCATTGTACTATCAGTAATCTTTATGATTTATACTTCTGGCTCTATCGCCCAGACTTTCTTGATAACAGCCGGCGTTTTCGGTGCAATGAGTGCGTACGGATACTTCACTAAAAGCGACCTTACGAAGTTTGGTTCATTCTTGATGATGGCTCTTATCGGTCTTATTGTCTGCGTTGTAGTAAATATGTTCCTTGCAAGTTCTACACTTGACTGGATTATCAGTTTTGCCGGCGTTGCAATCTTCATCGGCTTGACTGCTTGGGATACTCAGAAAATCAAAACAATGATGGCTTATAGCGATGGTACAAACATCGGCAAAATAGCAACTATCGGTGCATTGAGCCTATACCTCGACTTTATAAACCTCTTCCTCTACCTTCTCCGTTTCTTCGGTGCTAGCAGAGACTAAGAGTTTTAACAAATTAAAACAGCGGCGTGGAAAAATCCACGCCGCTGTTTTTTTTATCCATATACCCCTTATTATTTTGCCTGTTCTTTGGGCTTGCGGTCGAAGAACGGGTTCTTTGACGAAGCACTCAACGCAATGGCAAGCACCTGCTTGCAACCTGGCAAATACTCCAAGTCCATAGAGCACCAGCCTGCCGAGAACATAACACGCGTATCTACCCTCAAATCAGCCGCAACGGAGCAAGCCGCACCAATTGCAATACCAACATCAACGCTGTTAAAAGCACAAGGATTTTCCTGCGGATTCATTGAGCAAGACGGATAACCGCAATATCCACAATTCAACCCCTGACGCATTGACTTAGTGCCAATAAGAATAACAGCCTCGCCCTGTAGGATATTTTCAGCATCACGGATAAGAAACTTCATTCCGCACTCGTCCGCTTTCTTCAACATCGCTTGCGAAAGTGCCTCAAGATCTTCCCTATCGGAAACCATCGCAATCTCAACAATATCAACGCCCTTTGCCTTTGGTGCTGTACGCGCTGCCATCATCATTCTTTCACCGGCATCAACAACCAATTTGTGCCTGATGTCTCGTTCATTTCTTACCATATCCTGCTAACTTTAAATATTTTCTGTAATCTATATTATGCACCTTTTCAGAAAGTACATCAATTCGCTCATTAACCTTGAGCAACTTGAATATACGCTCACGAAGATAATCAATTGCAAGACAAGTTGCAAATATTGCAAGCGCAACTCCAAGCATATACAAAACAAAATACCAATCATCAACATGCCCCTTTACTGAAAAAAGACGCTTCCACAAAAGTGTACGGATAAAGGAATTGTCATGAATAAGATAAACTCCAAAAGTAAGCGGTGCTATACGCATCATAACTTTTGAGAACCACCCCTCCTGCACCTTCATTTTTGCCGCCCACAAGAATAGGAATAATGCCGAGAAAAACGCTATACCATTATTGTTATGATAATGCAAAAGAATCGGTGACTTGAATGCCGGATACGCCAAAAAATGGCCAATCATAGTCCAAGCCGAGATGGCTGCAACCATTCCGAAATAATATTTGCCATAATGATTCTTTCCTGAAAAATCTGAATGAAGTCGGATATATCCGCCAAAGAAATAAAGGGCTATCATCCAGAGCAATGAGTTATTTGAACTGAACGTTGGACCGAGAAGGAAATCCATATTTATCACCAACAGCAACACCAAAAGCATCTTATACTGTGCCTTTGTAATACTTGTTGCAACTATTGACAAGAACGGAGATAAAGCAAACAAAGCAATATACTTTGTTGCAAACCAATAACTGTCGTTCCAAATCGGAAAAGCCGATTTAAACAGCTCCACCCAACTTTTCACAAGGTTGCTGCCTGACAAAAGCATAACAAGGCAAATAAAAAATGAATAGAAGAATATCGGCAACCAAACCTTTGCCAACTTCCGCCATTTCATTGCCGACTTAACCATAAAGTAACCGGTGATAAGTATATAGCAGTTTGTCGAAACCTTAGCAAGGCTGCCGAGAAACTCAATAGAGCAAACATTGAATATTCCTGAAAAACTATCGGCAACCCCAACAGGTTTCTGCCCTATACCATGTATAAAAAAATGCCATACAACGATAAAAAACATTGCAAGAACTCGCAATATTTCAAAACTCGGATTCCTCTTCTTTAACATAACTTTTTAAATATCCTCTGCAAAAGTACAAAATAGAAGTCATTATCCATAAAACCGCCGCTAAATTAACACACCAGCAACCAAATTTCGCTAAAATTCCCGAATATGCCCATACAAGCCGTGCGGCTCTGCAATAAAAAGCCTCATTTGTCGTTATTATATGAAATACGAAATCGGAACAATGAAATTTCTAAAATCACTATATTTTCTCATTTTGCTCCTACTGCCTTTTGCATTGGAAGCACAAGTAAAAATATTCGGTAAAGTCACAAATGCCGACAACGAGCCAATAGAATTTGCAACCATCAGAATTGGCGGAACCGCTATAGGTGCAAATACCGGCCTTGACGGGTCTTACTCAATATCCGTTGCAGAAAGCGACACTATTGAAGTTATCGCAACATGTATCGGCTATAAACAAAACAGTCAAAAACTGATTAAGCCTAAAGGTAACATAAACCTTAACATACGACTTTTCCGCACGGCTAAAGAACTGCAAGAACTGGAAATAACTGAGTACAAGAAGCAGACTGACGGAATGCTAAACATTGACACAGAAGCACTAAAACGCACACCGAATCTGTCTGGCAACGGCGTTGAAGCACTCATCACAACAATGGCAGGAGTTTCTTCGAAAAATGAGTTAAGTTCTCAATATTCAGTCCGCGGCGGCTCATACGACGAAAACAGCGTATATATCAACGGTATAGAAATTTACCGACCGCAACTTATAACATCAGGTCAGCAGGAAGGACTTAGCATTATCAACTCATCACTCGTAGGTTCTGTCGAATTTTCAACCGGTGGTTTCTCTGCAGAGTACGGCGACAAAATGTCATCTGTACTCGATATTACATACCGCCAGCCAGAGGCTTTCGAAGGAAATGTTGGACTCAGCATGATGGGTGCAGAAGCCGCCATCGGGCATAATGCAGGAAAATTTTCACAACTGCACGGCATTAGATACAAACGAAATACTTCTATTCTAAGTTCCTTGGAAACAAAAGGTGAATATGAACCAAAATACTTTGATTATCAAACAAATATAAGATATAAATTCAACAACAATTGGGATATTTCTTTTCTTGGAAACATCTCAATGAATAATTACCAGTTTACTCCTGCAACGCGTAAAACTTCCTTTGGAACAATGCAGAATGTCAAGGAATTTACAGTATATTTTGACGGAAAGGAATACGACAAGTTTGAAACATACGTTGGTGCATTGGAACTAAACTATCATCCTAACAAAAGTACAACACTCACCCTTCTTGCATCTGGCTTCCTCACCAATGAACTTGTTTCATACGATATTTCAGGCGAATACTGGCTTGACGAAGCAGGCACCAACGACGGCGACAATTCAATCGGCGGACAGGTCGGCGTGGGAAAATATCTCGAACACGCACGAAACAGATTCAAGGCAAATGTATATACCTTTGGTCTAAAAGGCCATACTTCTATAAACCGCCACAATATTGGCTACGGATTAGAGTACCGTCGCCAAAAGATATATGACCGCTCTTCAGAATGGGAAATGAGAGACTCGGCGGGATATGCACTGCCAAGCGTTGACAACAAGTTGGAAATGATTTACAATCTAACTTCAAAGCACGATATTAACACAAACAAAATATCATTCTACGCCCACGACACATACCGCTTGCTTTGCAATGCCGGGCTATTTACATTCAATGCAGGATTGAGAATGTCATACTGGGATTTCAACAAGGAATTTTTGGTAAGCCCTCGTATCAGTGTAGGCTTTATACCTGAAGCAAACGAGAACCTTGCTTTCCGTCTCGCTGGGGGACTATATTATCAATCTCCTTTCTATAAAGAATTTAGAATGATCAAGAAAGACGACTATGGCAACTCATACGCCGCATTGAACAATGATATAAAATCACAAAGAAGCGTTCAAGTTATTTTCGGAACAGATTATACGTTCAGAGCAATGAACAGACCATTTAAAATTACGGCTGAAGCATATTACAAAAACCTTGGTAACTTAATTCCTTACGAACTTGACAACTTGAAACTGGTATATTCGGGGATTAACCAGTCTTCCGGATTTATCACCGGTCTTGACTTCAAATTCTTCGGTCAATTTGTTCCAGGCTCTGACTCTTGGATTAGTTTCTCTTTAATGAAAACGCAAGAAAACCTTAATGGCGTTAAAGTTCCGCGACCTACAGACCAAAGATACAGTATTGGCTTATTCTTTAACGACTATTTTCCCAAATTCCCTAAATTGAAATTCAGCCTTCGAGGAATCCTCTCTGACGGTTTCCCTATGACTCCACCACAAGTAACACGAGATGAAAACTTCTTTAGGGCACCTACTTACAAACGTGTTGACATAGGTTTGCAATACCAACTTGTTGGCAGTAACAAAGACGGCGTTAGACCAAACAATTTCTGGAAAAACTTCAAAAGCATCTGGATTGGCGTTGACGTATTCAACCTTCTCGACATTTCAAATGTCAGCGGTTACTACTGGGTTACTGACGTAAATCAAATACAGTATGGAGTTCCTAACTATCTGACCGGGCGACAATTCAATATTAATCTGTCAATAGCATTCTAAGAGTCCCACGTGGCGGGCAATTGCGAGAATCTCCTGTGCAAGTTGTTGTATGTTATATTATGTAACAAACTGAATAAATGCGTATTACCTGTAGGGGTAGATGATGCATTTGTGAATTTTTTTGTTCCCGCGTGGCGGACACATTTGCAATTCCCATTTCTCTTTAATGTCTTTCCAGCCATTCAAATACTTTGGCATATACTTTATCACGGACGTCAGAGCGGGATAGAATAAGGTCGTGCAATCCGTCTGTAAATACGGCTTCTTCAACGTCTTTACCGAGACGCTTTCCATATTTGGAAATATCCTCAACATCAAGAACGCTGTCACCGCAATTAAATTCTGGAGTCCACTCTTCGCCATAAACGCTTTTGTCGGAACGCATCAGCAATATCGGCATTGCAATGTTGACATCTTTCTTACGCAATCTCTTTTGGGCTTTATGAATTGCACCAATCCAACCGGAAGTGACGGGTTGTGATACCTCAAACTTCATAGAAGGATCATAACTCCACTCTCCATGATGACCTTTCAGCAAACTATCCGCATACGCTCGGCTACTACCCTGGCTGATGCTGATTTTCTTAAACGGCAATATCGACACAAAAGGCACAAGGAACTTCTCCTGGAACTTGCTCAAATTCATATCCATAAACGGACTATTCAAGATAAGTCCGCGTATATTTCCGTAATCCTTTTGCTCTGCAAGGTAATAAGAAAGAACCAAACCACCTGTTGAATGCCCCATAAGGTAAATATCCTTACAGCCGTTAGACTCCATAATGGCAAGCGACTTATTTATTTCTTCAAAATAATCCTTCATATTTCGCATATCGTAAGGCTTTTTGCCTTCACGGATAGACCTGCCGCAACTACGCAAATCAAGTGCGTAAAAAGAATATCCGTGCGACTCTATGCTGTCGCCCAACTGCGACTGAAAGAAATAATCATTATAGCCATGCACATACAGAACAGCCTTTTCACTCTGCAAACCATCTTGCTTTCTTACAAGCGTTGCCTCAACTCCTCTATCAAGCACCAATATTTGGTTTTCATACCCGTCAAGAATATCTGACTTCCATTCTGCCGAAACAGAAAAAACGCACAGCAACAAAAATGCCACTAAATAACTT
Organism: uncultured Prevotellaceae bacterium; assembly: GCA_900541935.1. Classification (GTDB taxonomy): domain Bacteria; phylum Bacteroidota; class Bacteroidia; order Bacteroidales; family Muribaculaceae; genus Limisoma. The sequence goes on from UQLZ01000022.1 coordinate 9,208, forward strand.
CTCATCCTTTTTCGCTATTTATTTCAACAATGACTGCAAAATTATAAAATATCAAACAAAATACGCATTTTATCGCTAACTTTGCAGAAATATCTAAGAGATGAACAATATAAACTTAAAATTGTTTTTGACATTCTTTAAAATCGGGGCATTTACATTCGGTGGCGGATGGGCAATGATAGCCTTGATTGAAAAAGACATTGTTGACAAGCACAAATGGCTTAACAAAGAGGAATTTATTGACATGCTTGCCGTTGCCCAGTCCCTTCCCGGGATTATGGCAGTAAACGTAGCCATCAGCGTTGGTTATAAACTGACCAAACTTAAAGGCAGTATATTTGCTACTTTAGGAACAATTTTGCCATCTTTTATGATAATTCTTTTCATAGCAATGTTTCTAACCCCAGAAACTATAAAAGGAAGCGAAACTTTAACGAGCATATTTATGGGCATTCGCCCTGCCGTAGTTGCCCTTATCCTCGCACCGGTTTTCACAACAGCAAAATCAGCGAAGATAAACAGAAAGAATTTCTATATTCCTCTGTCTATAGCATTTCTGATATGGGCAGACTTGCCAATTGTTTCCAGCCCCATTTTCTTCATCATTATCGGCGGAATATTTGGATACTTTCTCTACGGAAGGAATTTAAAACAAATTAAAAATTAAGCATTATGAATGTCTATCTACAACTTATCTGGGCTTATTTTAAAATCAGCATCTTCGGCTTTGGCGGCGGATACGCTATGCTTTCGCTAATCAGACATGAAATAATGGACCATGGCTGGCTGACGGAAAGCATGTTTACAGATATTGTTGCCATCTCACAAATGACTCCAGGACCTATAGGTATCAATACCGCAACCTACATCGGATATACCGCAACTGGCGGAACTATTTTAGGTTCTGCTATTGCAACTCTCGCAGTTGTTCTGCCTTCGTTTATTCTTGTACTTTATACAAGCAAATTTATCCAAAAGCATCACGAAAGTGCAGCAATAAAAGGCATATTTGCAGGATTAAGACCTGTAGTTGTAGGACTTATCGGCTCTGCCGCTTTGCTGCTTATGAACCGAGAAAACTTCAAAGAATTGTTTTCAAGTATTGCAATTTGCGTCGTTGCCTTCATATTGGCATATTTTGTCAAATTGCACCCTATAATAATCGTTATCCTTGCTGGTATTGCAGGATATATAATTTATTGATATTATGAACTACTCGCAAACTATAGACTATCTATTTAACAAAACACTTGTTTTCCAACACGTTGGAGCGCAAGCATACAAACCAGGACTTGAAACGACCCTGGAATTAGCGGAACTCTTCAGAAACCCGCATAACGCATTTAAGGCTATTCACGTTGCCGGAACTAACGGCAAAGGATCAACCTCTCACCTACTCGCAGCCGCTTTGCAAAACAGTGGTTTTAAAGTGGGACTATACACATCTCCGCACTTGTTGGATTTCCGCGAAAGAATCAGGGTAAACGGAGAAAAAATCAGCGAAGAAGCAGTTATTAAATTTGTTGAAGATTTCCTTGCATCGGGCTACAGCGGACGACAGCCTTCTTTCTTTGAATTGACTACCATAATGGCATTCAAATATTTTAAAGAGCAAGAAGTTGACATTGCTGTTATAGAAACCGGCCTTGGTGGAAGACTCGACAGTACAAACATAATAAGTCCAATTTTGAGCATTATAACAAATATTTCTTTTGACCATACTCAATTTCTCGGTGACACTCTTGCCAAAATTGCCCACGAAAAGGCTGGTATAATAAAACCAGGCATTCCTGTTGTTATTGGCGAAACTCACCCTGAAACAGAACAGGTTTTCTGCAACAAAAGCAAAGAGCAAAATTCAGAAATCATCTTCGCAGACCAGAATGCCGAAGTTATTGAGCACAAAAAAGTAAACGACATGCTCATCATGAAGACTAAATCCTTTGGCGAAATAACAGGAGAACTTTCTGGCGACTGTCAGGTTAAAAACGCAAACACAGTTTTAAATGCAATCAAAGCGCTTAACAGTGCCAGGTTAAATATAACAACCGACAATATCAAATCCGCATTTGCAAACGTTTGCAAGCAAACCGGACTACTGGGAAGATGGATGAAAGTGCAATCATCTCCGAGAACTTTTTGCGACACAGGACACAATACAGGCGGTTTCCAATACATAGCAAATCAACTAAAAAACGAGAAATACGAAACTTTAAGAATCGTTATCGGTTTTGTCAGCGACAAGGATTTCACCCATATTCTTGAAAAACTACCACAAAATGCTATCTACTATTTCACAGAGGCTTCTGTAAAAAGGGCCCTGCCCAAAGAGGTACTCGTTGAATATGCTAACAAAGTTGGCTTAAAATTTAGTACCTTTGCATCTGTTAAAGATGCTTTCGAAAAAGCAAACGCTGACAGCAAAGAAGATGATATGATATATGTTGGCGGCAGTACATTCATAGTTGCTGACCTGCTTGAATATCTAAAGAACAAACAAGAAACAACTCTAAACTAATTATCTAAAATATTAAACATGACTATATTAAGCCTATTACTAACAGCAGCACAAACAACAGAAAAAGTAGTTAAAGAAGCAGAAAAAGCCGGAGATTGGGCAAGCCAGTTTGCCGGAATGTCAACAGAGAAAATAATTGAGAAAATCATCACCAACGCAATTGATTTCGCAATAAAATTACTAATTGCCATTATCGTATTCTCCGTTGGAAAATTTATTATTAATAGAATCCACAAAAGCGTAAAGGCTTTAATGATTCGCAGAAAAGTAGAGCAATCACTCGCTACGTTCATTCTAAGCGTTATGAAAGTCGCACTTCTTTTCATTCTTATAATAATAGTAATCTCAATAATTGGCATCGAAACAAGTTCTTTCATCGCATTGTTTGCATCCGCTGGTGTTGCCATCGGTATGGCATTAAGCGGAACACTCCAAAATTTCGCAGGAGGTGTGCTTATACTACTACTTAAACCTTATAAGGTAGGCGACTTTATAGAAACACAAGGCTTCACAGGAACAGTAAAGGAAATCCAAATTTTCAATACAATTCTAAATACTCCAGACAACAAGTCCATTTTCATACCCAATGGCGGACTATCAACTGGCAGCATCAACAATTACAGCCACGAAGAATACCGTCGTGTTGACTGGACAATAGGCATATCTTACGGCGATGACCTTGACAAGGCCAAGGATGCAATTTTGAAAATGATAAAAGAAGACAGCAGAATCGTAAAAGGAAGTATGCTTGACGACAAAAAGCAAAGAAAACTTGAAAAGGAAAAAAACGAAAAACCGGAAGCAGAACATGAAGTAGATCAAAAGAAAAAAAGAGGACTATTCCATTTTCTACATAGAAAGCACTTGGAATTTCAAGAAAAAAGAATTGCGTCTGTTCCACAAGTGCCGGAAGAAGACAGAGACTGCACCCCATTTGTTGCACTCGAATCACTATCTGCAAGCAGCGTTGACTTAAAGATACGAGTATGGACACCAACCCAATACTACTGGGGTGTTTTCTATGACTTGAATGAAAGAATCTATAAAGAATTGCCAAAGGCAGGCATTTCGTTCCCATTTCCACAAATGGACATACACGTTATTAAAAACTGAAAATAATCACGAGCACTTAGATTTTAATATTATTTAAAATAAAAATTCAAAGAGAAAGAGTAATTTCAGAAAAACTATCATTAAATTTGCGAATAGGATATATTAGGTAAATTTTACCCAATAAGGAAGTATTTTTACCTAATAGTCATATCCGCAAAGTCAACATAGCCACCACAAACTTAAAAGGTAGCCAGTTGCATCCGTAATATACGGATTACAAAATAGATAAATAAAAAACAATATAAATGATAAGTAAATGGAATTACTTACCCCTTACAACCGAAGAACAAGAATTAGAGATTGCGTTGGCAAAGAAATTTGCCAACAGTCCTGCCATAGCGGAACTTCTGGTCCAGCGCGGCATAACGACTGTTGACGAAGCAGAAAAATTTTTCAACCCTTCTCTATCCGACCTGCACGACCCGTTCCTCATGCAGGATATGGACAAGGCTGTAGAAAGGCTCAATAGAGCCATGGGGTCTAAGGAGAAGATTTTGGTATATGGAGACTACGATGTTGATGGCACAACAGCGGTTGCTCTCGTATATAAATATCTTAGAAACTACTATTCTCATGTGGAATACTATATTCCAACGAGAGATGAGGAAGGTTACGGCATATCTATCATGAGCATAGACCAAGCCGTAAAGGACGGAGTTAAACTTATTATAGTTCTTGACTGTGGAATCAAGGCTATTGAAGAAATCGCCTATGCAAAAGAGCATGGCATAGACTTCATAATCTGTGACCACCACGTTCCAGATGATGTTTTGCCTGCTGCAAGCGCCATTTTGAACCCAAAGTTAGAGAATAACACCTACCCATACCCGCATTTGTCTGGTTGTGGCGTTGGATTCAAATTTATGCAGGCTTTTGCTAAAAGCAACGGATTACAATGCCGTAATGAACTTTATAATCTGCTTGACCTCGTTGCCGTCAGCATTGCTGCCGACATTGTGCCAATGACAGGGGAAAACAGAATCATGACATACCACGGGCTAAAAAGGCTCAATTCAAACCCAAATATAGGATTGAAGGGTATAATAAAAGTTTGCGGTCTTACAAACAGAGAGATAACAATAAGTGACGTTATCTTCAAGATTGGTCCAAGAATCAATGCTTCCGGTAGAATGCAATCCGGCATGGAAGCAGTGGAACTTTTAACGGCTAAAGATTTCTCCGAGGCATACGCAATGAGTAAAAACATTGACCAGTATAACCGCGACAGAAAGGAACTCGATAAGAGAATTACCGACGAAGCAAACCGCATTCTTGAAGAAAGAGGAGACGCTGATTCTGACAACAAAACAATAGTTATCTATAATAAAAACTGGCACAAAGGCATCATTGGCATTGTTGCGTCACGACTTACAGAACTATACTACAAACCCGCTGTAGTACTGACTTTGTCAAACGGTCTGGCAACAGGCTCTTCAAGGTCTGTTCAAGGTTATGACATATACAAAGCAATTGAAGCGAACCGTGATATTCTTGAGAATTTCGGAGGCCACACTTATGCCGTTGGCCTATCCTTGAAAGAGGAAAACATTCCAGAATTTGCAAAAAGGTTTGAGAAATACGTTGCCGAAACAATAAACCCGAACCAGTTGACACCTCAAATTGACATTGATACATATCTTAAATTTGAGGAAATAACACCGGAATTTCTAAACTGCCTGCGTCAGTTTAATCCTTTCGGTCCTGGAAACCAGAAACCAACATTCTGTACAAAGAATGTTATGGATTATGGAACGAGTAAACTTGTTGGCAAAAATCTTGAACATATCAAGTTGGAACTGGTTGACAATAACTGTGGTAAAGTAATTAACGGCATTGCTTTCAATATGTCCAAACACTTTGAATATATCAAATCTGGAAAGCAATTCGATATATGCTTTAAAATAGAGGAAAACAAGCACCCTAACCACTCAAATCAGTACCAACTCTTTGTAAAAGAGATTAGGACATCAAGTAAATAGGTGCGGAAAATGCAGACTGAGATTTATAATGTTCTTCAAGAGTACTGGGGATATAATAGTTTCCGGGAAAAGCAGGAAGAAATAATAAATTCAATCTTAGAAGGAAAAGACACTTTGGGTTTGCTCCCAACTGGAGGGGGCAAATCCATTACTTTTCAAGTACCTGGAATGATACTTGATGGAATAACAATTGTTATCACTCCTCTAATATCCTTAATGAAGGATCAGGTTGACAACCTCCTCAAACGCGACATAAAAGCGCTTTATCTGCATTCAGGAATGCGAAAAAGGCAAATCGACAACGCCATTGATAAATGCCTATACGGAAATTACAAATTCCTCTACATTTCACCAGAAAGACTTGCTTCAGATAGTTTTATTAACTATCTGAGAATGATGGAAGTGTCCCTCATCGTTGTTGACGAGGCTCACTGCATATCCCAATGGGGCTACGATTTCCGTCCATCATATCTAAACATTGCCAAAATAAGGGATTTGTTTCCAAAAGTTCCCGTTCTCGCACTTACCGCCTCCGCAACTGCAGAGGTGATAGAAGATATTACATCCACACTAAAATTCCGTAACGGAAATATCTTCAAAAAGAGTTTCCACCGTGACAATATCTACTATCTTGTCAGATATACAGAGGACAAGATGGAAAAACTGAAAAATATCCTTAGAAAAACTAATGGAAGTGCCATTGTCTATGTAAGGAGTCGCCGCAAATCTAAAATGATTTCCGATGAATTGCAGTCCGCAGGATTTTCCGCAGACTATTACCACGCTGGACTCATTACTGAAGAAAAACAGGACAAACAAGAGAAATGGCAGTCTAATCAAATTCAGACCATCGTTGCAACAAATGCATTTGGCATGGGCATTGACAAGCCTGACGTTAGGACTGTTGTCCATATTGATGTACCAAACTCTATTGAGGAATACTATCAGGAAGCAGGCCGTGCCGGTCGCGACTTGAAAAAGTCGTTTGCGGTAATGCTTGCCGCACCTATCGACAAGGCGACACTAAAGAGAAGAATAACAGAAACTTTCCCTCCAAAGGAAACAATAACAAAAGTATATGAGCGCGTTTGCAACTTCCTCGAAATAGGTATTGGTGAAGGGTTTGAGCAACTTTATGAGTTTAACCTCGATCTTTTCTGCTCTACTTTCAAATACAAAAGACAAATCGTTGAAAATTCACTGAAGATTCTAACGCAATCAAAGTATTTTGAATATATCGAAGAGGTTGAAACGCAATCAAGGATAATGATTCTCGTTAATAAAAGCGACCTCTACAACATCAGTGGCTCAAACCCCACATTCGACAGAATTCTCGAACTCCTACTACGGAACTATACGGGTCTTTACGCCGACTATGTTTTCATTGATGAGCATTCTCTTTCGTACAAATACGATATACCATTCCAAGACATTATAAACGCGTTGATATTCTTCAACCGCCAACACGTTCTGCACTATATTCCCCGCCGCAGAACGCCATATATCTTCATGACGTCTTCAAGGGTGGACACAAAGTACATTAAATACCCAAAATACGCATACGAAGACAGCAAGGCAAGGTTAGAAAAGCGCATTAATTCAATGATTCGATACACTTTCAACTCTGAAGAATGCCGCGAGAAAATCATACTCGAATACTTCGGAGAAAAAGCAACCGACTGCAAGCATTGCGACATCTGCATTGAACGAAAGAAACCTGCAAAAAAGCGTCCGCAAGAAATTCAGGAAGGCATTTTATATATGCTTTCCCTAAAGCCTCGCACACTAAAGGAATTTACAGACACACTTAATTTCAAAGAAAGCGAAACAATTAATATGCTTCGCTTCCTTACCGACGAGGGGTTTATCATTCTCCGCGACGGAATATATTATCCGAAAAAATAGCGACTACATCTCATCTGGAGTGATATTAACAATAACCTGCTCCTCACCATCAAAGCAGTAGATATATCTCAGAGAAACACCCATTCTCTTGTAGGTTGATTTCATTGTTCCTAAACCTGGAAGCAATATCTCTTTCATAATTTCCTCAGTAACGCCCGCCTCAATTAAATCAGTATCGCAATCATAAACGTAAACCATAGTTGTTCCATCTCGATATACTTTAGTTGCAACGGTAATCTCATCTATGCGAACTGGCAACTGCGTCTTTGTATTTGCAACCTGGATATCTATAAATTGTTCAGTTGTCATTTCTTCACTATTCTTTACATCCTCTGCAGTTATTTCAAAAACATGCAATACGTTTCCTTCTTCATCAAGATAGCGGAATTTTGCTGAAAAACCGCCCTCTTCCATTGCTGTAAGAACATCCTTATTGGACTTGACAGACGCTATTCCACCTTGCTTCATTGACTCTTTATCTCCATCAATCAACGCTTTTGCGACTATATCATTGGTAATAACCGCATCAAAAATAATACTATTTTCATCGCTGGTTACATCCTTCATAAACATAACATCCGGAACAAGCATCTTAGGGCAACCCATTTGCTCTTTTGTCTGCTTTGCCAACTCTGCCAACTTATCACTTTTAGAGGAACATGCCACAAGCACAACGGCAACCAGCACCAAACACAAATACTTAATAGAAGTCTTCATCTCTTTTGAATTTTAAAGTTATTACGCAAATTTATAAACTATTTCAAAACAATCCTACCAAAAATATCGAAAAAAAACACTCCCGCAAATAATTGCAGGAGTGCCATATAGTGTTTTGAAATGATATTAATCAATTTCTTCGTCTGCTTCGTAACCACCCATTTCGCGGATAGCATTCTTAAGCATAACGTATTGTTGGAACAAGTGGTTAACTGGAACTTCACCCTTAGTATAGTCGTGTTGCGGGCTCTTAAGGAAGAAGCTCAAGAATCTTTGAGTACCCCAACGTCCTGCACGAGCAGCCAAGTCACTCAACAATACCAAGTCAAGGCAAAGAGGAGCAGCAAGGATAGAGTCGCGGCAAAGGAAGTTGATCTTGATTTGCATTGGGTAACCCATCCAACCAAAGATATCGATGTTATCCCAACCTTCTTTATCATCGTTGCGAGGTGGGTAGTAGTTAATTCTAACTTTGTGGTAGTAATCCTTGTACAAGTCAGGCTGATTTTCCGGAACGAGGATTGACTCAAGAGTAGAAAGTTTGCTGACTTCTTTAGTATGGAAGTTAGCAGGTTCGTCAAGAACAAGACCGTCACGGTTACCAAGGATGTTAGTTGAGAACCAACCAGCAAGACCAAGGCAACGAGTACCGATAATCGGAGCGAAACCTGATTTAACAAGAGTTTGACCAGTCTTGAAGTCCTTACCAGCGATAGGAAGTTGTGTCTTTTCAGCCATTTCCCACATAGCAGGAATATCAACTGTTGTGTTAGGAGCACCCATGATGAAAGGAGCACCTTCTGCCAATGCAGCGTAAGCGTAGCACATAGAAGGAGCAACATGCTCTCTATCATCAGCCTTCATAGCAGCCTCAAGGCTTGCAAGTGTACCGTGGATGTTCATATCAACTGGTACATAGATTTCAGTTGAAGCAGCCCAAAGAACTACGAGACGTGAGCAGTTGTTAGTAGCCTTGAAGTTACGGATATCTTCACGAAGTGCCTCAACCATTTCCCAACGAGTCTTGCAATCCTTAACGTTGTCGCCATCAAGACGCTTTGCATAGTTCTTGTCGAAAGCAGCCTTCATAGGAACGATGTTAAGCAATTCGTCCTTAACAGGGTTGATGTCTTTTTCTTTAAGAACCTCAGCGTTGATTGCTGATTCGTAAGCATTTGCTGGATAAACGTCCCAAGCACCGAATACGATATCGTTCAAGTCTGCGATTGAAACGATTTCGTTATATTTCAAATATTTTTTATCTGCACCACGACCAACACGGATCTTATCATATTGAGTCATTGAACCAACAGGTTTTGCCAAGCCCTTACGAACCATCAAAACACCTGTCATAAATGTTGTTGAAACAGCACCAAGACCAACGACGAGCACGCCTAATTTGCCTTCTGCCTTTTTAGTTTTACAATTTTCCATTTTTATTGTTTTTATTCAGTTTATTATCTGTTTTAAAGCAATCTCAGATTTCTACTGAGATTTGACGGGTCAAAAGTACTCCCTTTTTCTGGAAAATAAAAAATATTTTAATTAAATTAATGTCCTATAAAGGCAAAATATTAGTAAAAAATGGGTCACTTTATTAATTCTACTTAAAAGTGACCCATTTTATGCATTGTTGTGTTAATAAATCAAAATAAGGCTTTTGGTATTTCCGATAAATTCTTGATTATTGAACCATGCGTTTGCTCATCTTCTTCTTTAGTCCAGCCCTTACCTTTAAGCCACGCCACCTTGCAGCCAATAGTCTCTGCTGGGACTATATCTTTTTTATAACTATCACCAACAACGAGCACCTCTTCCGGCTTCAAGCCAAGAGCCTCAACGCCAAGCATAAAAATCTTAGGATCTGGTTTGCGTACGCCAACAACGGCACTCTCAACAACAGCCTTAAAATACTTCTTAACATCAAAATCAGCCAAAACGGTCTCTACATTTCCATAGAAATTGCTGACAAGCACCATTGGCAATTTTGCACTTATCGCCTCAAGAACAGGACGGGCATCGTTAACAGACTTCTTTGCATATTCATAGCAATACTTAGCAATTCCCTTTGCATTTGTCTCCAAATCGAAATCACTTGCCAAAATACCATTTTCCACAAGATTACCCAACTCTATTCGCATCTTTATCTCAAGCAGGTCATAGAAATTATGCTCTGGAAGAATATGCTTAACCTTAGCCAACTCTCTTTCAGCAAATACATAGCAATCGCGGAACTGCTCCTTAGTGACAGGAACTCCATATTTCTCATAACCGCTCCAAATCACCTCACTCCAGTGGTCTCCATAACTGTCAATGGTACCACCATAGTCGAATATAACGCCTTTAACCTTGATATTTTCCATCTCTCAAATCTTTAATAAATGATTTGCACATTTTTTCGTGGCGAACAATCATATAAACAAGCATTGCATTTAGCACCACCAACTCAAATGCGAAGTAAATCCATGGCATTTGCGCAAACAGCGAACAGAAAAGCGCAATTGTACGCAAATTGAATGAGAGCCAGTTAGTATATTTCATCAACGGCTTACTCTTTGCCCTGAAATCATCACGGAATACCTGTGGAATAGCCTTTCCAAAACGCTCCTTCATCTCGCGACGCAATTCCTGCATACTCGGTGTCAGAACTTCCTGATTGGCTGTATAATTACGATAGAAAAACATTGTTGTCTTCTTCCAGAAATTGCCTTTCCACGAAACTTCAGCGTACGCCTTATCAAGTTGCTCCACGCTATCGAGTTCGCTGCCCTCCTCTCCTTTCAAGAAGAAAAGATGGAACTGGCGGTAATAGTCGGCCGCCGCAGCCTGCTTTGCGTGACTGATACCGGCAACAACTGCAATAGTCCATATAAGCCATGGCATCGGGCTGAAGAAATCGCTCGTTGCATTTACGCGGAAACAAATAGCAAAATAAATAGCAACAAACCAGAAATCGCCGCTAACGCCATCAAGAATACGGCCCAAACGTGAATATTGCTGCGTCATTCTTGCCAACTGACCGTCAGCACTGTCAAATGAATTTGCCCAAATGAGCAACAGCATACCTATAACATTTATCCAAAGCGCATCAAAATAGAATAGAACGCCTGCTGCTATTCCTATAAAAATAGAAGCAATGGTGATTACATTCGGCGTAATTCCCAACTTTGCACAAAGAACTGCCCACGCAAAACCGATTGGACGATAGAACATCAAGTCGATGGTTTCTTCCGTATCCATCGACTTTAATGAATCCTTATATTGTTTCTTTAATTCCTTTATATTCATCTAAACAATTATTACTTCTTCAAACTCTCCTTTATTGTATTCAGCACACATTTTGCAATAAAAGGTGCTGCCTCATTGCGGCAAGGTGCAAAACTTGGCCAATCGTTAAAGTCAATAATGCGGATATCGCCTTCTGGAGAAACAATGCAGTCACCACCATATATTTTCACATCAAGGGCTTCCGCTGCCTGATTACAGATTGACCTCAGATACTCAATATCGAAATCAATGCCTTTTGATTTACCGTTAATGGCCTCAAGTCCATACTTGCTGTGCCCGTCATCGAAAGGATAAAACCAGAAGAAGAACGGAGAGCCATACATTCCATAAAATTTAATCAAGTCACCAACAAGGTGCTTATTTATAACCGCCCTCTTGATTCCTCTAAAGAAATATTCCTGAAGAACCTCCTGAGCCTCCTCTGCATGGCGGACATAACTAACATCCTCTTTATGCATAGCATGGAAATCTCCTCTTTTTATCCAGCAGTTATTGATACCGGCATTTTTCAATTCGCCGATAACAGCCTCGTTAGTGTTAACGATAATACTGTCTGGATAAGGTATTCCATGTCCCATAAGGATACGTGTCATTCTCTCTCGAGTACAGTTTTCTATTCCATAACCGGAATTAATAACAATACAGCCGTCATCCTCCATTTCCTGCAAGCGTTTTATTGACTGCTGCTCACGGCACATATTAAGGATAATTCTTTCCTTAACAAGACCAGAATTAAACTGCTCTTCGCTATATACAGTTACTATGCAACCCCTCTTTCTAAGTTGCTCTGCAACCGCATTGAAAATAGCGGCATCATTGCCGATGTGATTCGGAGAATATGCACCGGCTCTCATTATACCGGCTATTTCAAAATCTGCCATAACTTTTATTTTAATCTTTTATAAAGTCAACTGCCTTCTTGATATCTTCTGCGTGGTCAACATCAAGAATTTTTTCTATCGGATATGCTTTTAATTTCAAACCTGCATCAACCAACGCCCTCTGGAAATTTCTCATTCGAGAAACGCCGTTTGCCATACAGTTTTCAAGAACGGAAACAGCCTTCTCATTCAAAGCATAGATACCGCCTGAAATATATTTTGCGCCTTCGTATATTTCATCACGGAAAGCAGTAATATTCAAATCCTCATCAGTCTGAACATATAGAGGCTTTTCATCATCTATATAAGGTGTTACTGCCATCATTCCGTCACAATCCAAATCCGCTTCCATAGCCTGGATATACTTGCGAAAATCTTCCTCTCGGAAAATTGTGTCAACAGTTGTCAGGCAAAATCTGCCTGGTTTCATAACGCGTGACAACTCATAGAAACTGTGCATAGAACTTGGTGTTGACTTGACAACAAGTTGAAAAGGGACGTCCAATTTCAAGCCTTCCAAATATTCACGCACCTCGGTCATCTGCTCGTTTACGATAACTGAAATACTCTCAGCATTGCAACGGGTAAACAAATTTATCAATCTACCAATCATCGGCTCACCGCAAAGTTCTACGAGCGGCTTCGGTTTGGCTACGCCCTCTTGGGCAAGGCGGGAACCTTCTCCCGCAGCAATTATCGCATAATTCATATCTTATACTTCAAGAATATCAGTTTCTACATCACCATCGTCCTTTGTCAAATCCAAGACTTCTTTATCGCCACTCTTGTCAACATACTGGCGACGCAAAGGGTTACGATGTGCCTCATAAAATCTCCTGCGGTTGCGAGAAATGTCGATTGCCTTATAAATGGCAGACCTGAACGATTCTTCACAAGCCTCTCCCTTTCCGGCTATGTCATAGCCTGTTCCGTGATCTGGAGAAGTTCTTACAAAAGGCAAACCGGCAGTAAAGTTAACGCCGCTATCCATAGCAATGGTCTTGAACGGAGCAAGTCCCTGGTCGTGGTACATTGCAAGAATACCGTCAAAGTTCTTATACTGGCCGGAACCGAAAAATCCGTCAGAAGCGTATGGACCAAAACAAACAATCTTAGACGCATAAGCCTCTTCAATAGCAGGCATGATAATCTCACTCTCCTCACTGCCAAGCAAACCGTTTTCGCCAGCGTGCGGATTAAGGGCAAGAACTGCAATTCTCGGCTTAACAATGCCGAAATCGCGGCGCAATGACTCGTTGAAGACTCTAAGTTTCTCTACGATACCTTCTTTTGTTATTGATTCCGAAATCTTAGATATAGGCATATGGGTAGTCACCAACGCAACTCTAAGGTCATCATTGCAGAGAATCATCAACGATTTGTATCTGTCACCGGCCTTATCTTCAAGAAATTCAGTGTGGCCAGGGAAATGGAAAGTTTCGCTCTGAATAGCATCCTTATTAATAGGAGCAGTAACAAGGACGTCGATTTCTCTATTTTTAAGGTCCTCAACAGCCCTCTCCAATGCGGCAAAAGCAGCCTTTCCAGCCGCTTCTGTCGGCGTTCCCAACTCTATTTTCACCTCGCCGTCCAAAACCTCAATAAGGTTATTGGCATCAGGAGAAGCATCTTCAGCCTTTGTAATAAGGTTAAAGTTTACGTTAGGCAACTCCAAAGCCTTTCTGTGATAAGAAAGGGCTTTCGATGAGCCATAGACTATCGGAGTGCACAATTCAAGCATTTCAGAATCGCCAAGGGTTTTTAAAATAACCTCATAACCGATTCCATTTATATCACCGTGGCTAATACCCACTTTTATTTTTCTGTTATAATCCATTAGAAAACAGTTCTAAAAATTTCAGCCTACAAAGTTACGACTTTTTTATTAAAAGGCAATAAACGATTTACAGAGAGGAAAGTCGGAAAAAATACTCTATTCACCTCCAAAATCAAACGCTTGCGACTGCTCGCGCTCGCAACGGCGCTTACGCCAGCAACTGCGGCACATCGCCATATACTTCTCGTCACCGCCAATTTCCACCTGCTCACCGTCAAGAACGACATTTCCCGACTTGTCAATTCTCGCGTTTACTATGGTTTTGCGACCACAAGTACATGTTGACTTGATTTCGTCGATAGTATCTGCTATTTCAAAGAGACGGCGAGAACCCTCAAAAAGATGAGTTTGGAAATCTGTACGCAAGCCATAGCACATAACATTAACTCCAAAATCATCTACAATCTGGGCCAACTGGTCAACCTGATCAGCAGAAAGAAACTGAGCCTCATCTATAAGTACCCACTCCATCAACCGACCTTTTTCATTAAAGATATCTACAAGAGTAGTGTACATATTTGACTCACTGTAAATCCATGTGCATCGGCGCTCAATACCTATTCGCGAGCGGATAACACTATCCTTTTCCCTGTCATCAATAACAGGCTTCATACAGATATAATCCATCTTACGCTCCTCGAAATTGTAAGCAGTTGTTAGCAACAAAGCAGTTTTCGCAGAACCCATTGTTCCGTATCGAAAATATAATTTTCCTCGTCTAAACGATTTTTCGTCTTTCATAATTATGGTTATTTTGTACAAAGATAGTGAAAGGTGAGTGCAGTGGCAAGTGAAAACGCAGTTTTCGACTTGACAATGCCAAACCGCATCCTATCTTTCTATTTGCACTATCCATACTATTCCATCCATACCTATTATATAATAGACTAAAAAATTATTTTATCGTTGCGTAAAAAATGACTACCTTTGCAACGCATATAAACAGAGTATTATGAGCATTATTTTAGGCATAGAATCATCATGCGATGATACATCAGCAGCGGTTATCAAAGACGGAATACTTCTTTCTAACGTTATAGCAAGCCAAAGCGTCCACGAAGCGTATGGCGGCGTTGTTCCAGAACTGGCATCAAGGGCACACCAGCAAAACATTGTACCGGTAGTCTCTGAAGCAATAAAACGCGCCGGTATAGAAAAAACTGACTTAGACGGAATTGCTTTTACAGCAGGTCCGGGACTTATCGGTTCTCTTCTTGTTGGAACATCGTTTGCTAAAGGACTTGCAACGGCACTAAACATTCCATTGGTGAATGTAAACCACTTGCACGGGCACGTTCTTTCTCACTTCATCAAGGAAGATGAAACAACAAAGACTCCAACGTTCCCATATATGTGCCTGCTCATTTCTGGCGGCAATTCTCAAATCATCATCGTTGAAGACTATAACAAAATGAAAATTCTTGGTCAGACTATTGACGATGCTGCAGGTGAAGCATTCGACAAATGCGCAAAAGTAATGGGATTGCCCTACCCTGGCGGTCCGCATATCGACAGACTTGCCGCAGAAGGCGACCCTAACAAGTTCAAGTTCAGCAAACCTCATATTCCAGGTCTTGACTACAGTTTTAGCGGATTGAAGACATCATTCCTATACACTCTCCGTGACCAGATAAAACTTGACCCTGACTTTATTGAGAAAAACAAGGCAGACCTTGCCGCTTCTCTGCAAAAAACCATCATCGATATCCTTATCGACAAACTCGCAAAAGCGGTTAAAGAGCATCCGGAAATCAAGCAGATAGCCATTGGGGGTGGCGTTTCTGCCAACTCTGGTGTAAGAAACGCCGTTGAAGAGTTCTGCAAGAAAAGAAAGTTGGAAGCATTCATTCCAAAAAGAATGTTTACAACCGACAATGCTGCCATGGTAGCCATTGCAGGGTATTTCAAATATCTTGACAAAGAATTCTGCCCTCTCGATATTGCACCATTTGCACGAGTAACTGTATAATATATATTAATATGGATATATCTGTTATCGCTATTGGCGATGAATTGCTAATCGGGCAGGTTATCGACACCAACTCCGGCACAATAGCAAAAGAAATCAATCCATACGGTTGGAAGATAAAGAACATCCGCATCGTTGCCGACAACGCCAGTGACATCAAGGAAGCCATTCAGTCTGCAATGAATGAATGCGACGTTATCCTGACAACCGGCGGACTCGGACCTACTAAGGATGACATTACAAAACAAACTCTCTGCGACTTTTTCGGAGGAACACTTACCTACGACAAAGCCGTTGAAGCAAACGTTCTTGAAGTTGTTGCAAAGCGCGGTCTTAAAATCAATCCCCTGACAGCCGCACAAGCATACGTTCCTACATCATGCAAGGTTATCCAAAACAAGGTTGGCACAGCACCACTTATGTGGTTTGAGAAAAACGGTAAGGTACTCGTATCAATGCCTGGCGTTCCCTTCGAAATGGAAGAAATGTTCCATACTGAAGTATTTCCAATGCTTCGCAAGCATTTTACAAAAGACGAAGTCGTTGAGCATAAAACCTTTATCGTTATTGACCACTCCGAATCCGTACTTGCAGGCAAACTGACGGAATTTGAAGAGAATATGCCAGCCGACATCCACCTTGCATACTTGCCAAAGCCAGGCATAATCCGTCTGCGCCTTACAGGCATCGGTAACAATAAGGAACATATACATAACGAAATTGAAAGGCTTTCAGAGCAACTATATTCAATAGTTGGCGAAAGCATTATCTGCGACAGCGACAAGATGCCGGCAGAAATCCTTGGCGATATACTTAAAGAGAAAGGCCTGACTATCTCAACAGCAGAAAGTTGCACAGGAGGCAACATAGCACATGAGATAACAAGCATCGCAGGCAGTTCTGAGTATTTCAAAGGCAGCATCGTTTCCTACGCCAACGAGACAAAGATGAACCTTCTCGGCGTTCAGCAAGAAACACTTGAAACCGAAGGTGCTGTTAGCGAACCGACGGTAATCCAAATGTCGCAAGGCGTTGCAAAAGCAATCAACACCGACTGTAGCATTGCAACATCGGGCATTGCAGGTCCCGGTGGAGGAACAAAAGAGAAGCCGGTTGGAACGGTTTGGATAGCGACAACGCTTAACGGAAAGACCGAAGCAAAAAAATATCATTTTGCCGGAAACAGAATGCGAGTAATCAACCACGCAAGCATGATGGCAGAATTGCAAATGATAAAAATGCTTATCCGTCGAAGCCTCCAAAACTGATGCAAAAAAGGCATAAAAGAAGCGTCAAAAGTGTGAATAACAAAAAAATAACTCAAAAAGGTCTATAAAATTTGCACAGTTATCAAAAAATTGCTTACTTTGCACTCTGTTTTGAGGATATAAGTAGAAAATAATAAAAAAACGAAATAGCCATGTCAAAAGTTTGTCAGATTACAGGCAGAAAAGCGGCCGTAGGTAATAACGTTTCTCACTCAAAGAGAAGAACAAAACGCAAATTTAAAGCAAATTTGTTCAACAGAAGATTCTTCTGGGTAGAGCAACAAATTTGGATTAGTCTTACAGTATCAGCTGCAGGACTACGCACTATTAACAAGTTGGGTCTTGACGCAGCTATCAGACAAGCTGCAGAAAAAGGTTTCTTAACAAGCATTAAAACAGCAGAATAAGATGGCAAAGAAAGCAAAAGGCAATAGAGTTCAGGTTATCCTTGAATGTACAGAACACAAGGAGAGCGGTATGCCAGGAACATCACGCTACATCACTACAAAGAACCGCAAAAATACTACAGAGCGTTTGGAATTGAAAAAATACAATCCAATCCTTAAACGTGTAACTATTCACAAAGAAATTAAATAATATAAGATATGGCAAAGAAAGCAGTTGCAACACTACAAACCGGCGAAGGCCGTACTTATAGCAAAGTTATCAAGGCTGTTAGGTCTCCGAAAACTGGCGCTTACATTTTCAAAGAAGAAATGATCCACAACGACAAAGTTAAGGACGCTTTGAAATAATAACTGATTGAATATATTTTTCCTATTAATAATTAATGGCTTTCCGAGAAATCGAAAAGCCATTGTTATTTTTATAAAAGCCAAATCACTCTATTAAAAACAAATCCCGGAATATCATATCCGAAAGCATTACGCCTCTGTCTGTAAGGCTCACCACCGCTCCTGAACACTGCATCAGACCGTCGCCGATAAAACCACTAACCACCTTCTCCGCATAATCGCAGAAATCCGGGAAACGGACTTTCAAATCATCCATATCCATACCTTTCTTCGTTCGTAGTCGGGTCATTATCCACTCATTATACAATTCCAAAGCCGTTTCACTCTCTTCCTCGTAGGCATACGAACGCTCCGATACCGCCTCAATATAATTCTTCACACTTGACGGATTATACCGACGCACTTTACCATCAAAACTATGTGCAGACGCTCCCAAACCTATATAAGGAGTAAAATCCCAGTATGAGGAATTATGCTTCGATTCATAACCAGGCAGTGCAAAATTGGATATTTCATAATGCACAAAGCCCATCTTGCTCAAATCCGCCACAAGCATTTGATACATCTCAACACAAACATCATCAGAGATTTCTTCAAAATCACCCCTATCCCTCATTAATGTCAACCGAGTGCCTTCCTCATACATCAAACTATAGGCTGAAATATGCTTTACCCCAAGAGAGGAAGCAACGCGAAGACTGTTTGACCACGTTTCCTTAGTCTGTCCGGGAATGCCATAAATCAAGTCAATACTGATATTGTCAATTCCAGCATCCTGCAGCATCCTAACCGCTTCAACAGCCTTTTCCGAACCATGACGGCGGCGAAGGAACTTCAACTCTTCATCATTAAAACTCTGAACGCCCATACTGACGCGGTTAAAGCCCGCTTCTACAAGTCCGCGCACATAATCAGAAGTCAGGTCATCAGGATTAACCTCAACAGTGCGCTCCTCTGTATTGGAACAGTCAAGAGTATGGACAAGGTCACCCAACTGCTGCGTCGAAAGCATTGACGGAGTGCCTCCTCCTATATATATGGTTTTAATTTTCTCTTCGCCAATTTCGCTTTTCCTATAAACAAACTCTTTCTTCAAAGCAGAAAGATACTTCGCAACATAATCCTGCGACAATGCTACCGAATAAAAGTCACAATATATGCACTTTTTCTTACAAAAAGGGATATGAATATATACGCCTGCCATACCTACAAAGGTATAAAAAAATAACAAGTAATTTTGCAACTATGTTATCAAACATAAGAAAAATCTTTGATATTTATCAATTTGTGACTAATTTGCGACCTCAAAATTAAGAACTATTACTAACAATTTAATATTCTCTAATACGCAATGAAAGTTTACGAAACTAACGAAATCAAAAACATCGCCCTTATCGGAAGCAAAGGCTCTGGGAAAACCACACTCGCAGAAGCAATGCTATACGAGTGTGGAGTTATAAAACGTAGAGGTAGCATCGAAAACGGAAATACCGTTTCCGATTACTTCCCAGTAGAAAAAGAATATGGCTATACTGTATTCTCAACAGTATGCTACGCCGAATTCTTAGGAAAAAAAATCAACTTTATCGACTGCCCGGGTGGTGACGACTTTGTTGGTAATGCTATTACCGCATTGAACGTTACAGATACTGGTGTGCTCCTTATTGACGCTCAATACGGAGTTGAAGTCGGTACACAAAATATTTTCCGTACAACAGAAAAAATCAAGAAACCGGTTATCTTTGCTGTTAACCAACTTGACAGTGAAGGCGTTGATTTTGATAATGTTATCCAACAAATGAAGGATATCTTCGGCAACAAGATTGTTCTTGTTCAATATCCAATCAACCCGGGTAACGGTTTCAATGCTATGATAGATGTCCTTCTAATGAAGATGTACACATGGGGACCAGAAGGTGGCGTTCCAACAATCAGCGAAATTCCTGCTGAAGAAATGGAAAAAGCAACAGAACTCAACAAATTACTCGTTGAAGCAGCCGCTGAAAATGACGAAAACCTTATGGAGAAATTCTTCGACCAAGGCGTTCTTACAGAAGACGAAATGCGCGAAGGTATCCGCAAGGGCTTGATTGACAGAAGTATTCTTCCTGTATTCTGCGTAAGTGCATTGAAGGATATGGGTGTTCGACGCATGATGGAATTCCTTGGTAACGTTGTTCCATTCGTTAGCGACATGCCAAAGCCAGAAAATACAAAAATGGAAGAAGTTGCTGCTAATTCAGCAGACCCAGCAAGCATCTTCGTATTCAAGACATCTATCGAACCGCATATCGGCGAAGTTTCATACTTCAAAGTTATGTCAGGTACACTTAAAACTGGTGATGACCTGACTAACATGAGAACCGACAACAAGGAAAGATTCGCTCAGATTTACTGCGTATGCGGTCAGATCAGAACTCAAGTCGATGAATTGAAGGCCGGCGATATCGGTGCAACAGTTAAGATGAAAGACGTTAACACTGGCGATACTCTTAACGCTAAGGGTTGCGAACACGTATTCGACTTCATCAAATATCCGGCTCCTAAATTCCAACGTGCAGTTAAGCCTGCTAATGAGGCTGACGCTGAGAAACTTAACGAAATTCTCAACCGTATGCACCTCGAAGACCCAACATGGTTGGTAGAGCAGTCTAAGGAACTTAAACAAACTATCGTATCTGGACAGGGAGAATTTCACTTGCGCACTTTGAAATGGCGTGTAGAGAATAATGACAAAATCCAAATCAATTTCATTGAGCCAAGAATCCCTTACAGAGAAACTATCACAAAGGCTTCTCGTGCCGATTACCGTCACAAAAAGCAATCTGGTGGTGCTGGTCAATTCGGTGAAGTTCACCTAATCGTTGAACCTTATACAGAAGGAATGCCTGAACCAGACGTTTACCGCTTCAATGGTCAAGAGTTCAGAATGAACATACGCGACAAACAAGAAATACCTTTGGATTGGGGTGGTAAGCTGGTTGTTTACAACTGTATCGTTGGTGGTGCTATCGACGCTCGCTTTATCCCGGCTATCGTGAAAGGTTTGATGGATAGAATGGAGCAAGGTCCTCTTACTGGTTCATACGCTCGCGACGTTCGTGTTTGCATCTATGACGGTAAAATGCACCCAGTAGATTCAAACGAAATTTCTTTCCGCCTTGCTGGTAGAAACGCATTCAGCGAAGCATTCCGCAACGCTAACCCGAAGATTCTTGAGCCGGTTTACGACGTTGAAGTTCTCGTTCCGTCTGACAAGATGGGTGACGTTATGAGTGACTTGCAAGGCCGCCGCGCTATCATCATGGGTATGGAAAGTGAAAAGGGATTTGAAAAAATCACTGCAAAAGTTCCTTTGAAAGAAATGGCTTCTTATTCAACAGCCCTTAGTTCAATTACAGGCGGACGCTCTTCATTCACAATGAAATTTGCTTCCTACGAACTTGTTCCGGGCGACGTTCAAGAAAAATTGCTTAAAGCATATATGGAGGAAAACAAAGACGAATAATCGTAACGGTTATTCAAGTAAAAAGGTTGCGGAAATATCCGCAACCTTTTTTATATACTAAAAAGCGTTTCTTATTTGACCTCAACATCAACGCCTTTCATTAAGTTTTCTGCCAAATAGCGACCCGCAAATTCCTCCGGATAAAGGATTTTGTCGATTCCCATTGCTTTCAAAATCATTGCGTGCATCTCGTCAATGGCTCGAACGTAAAGCTTCTGTACTTTCATATTCTTCAAAATTGCAACTATTCTCAAAGAATGCTCAATGCACTGACCTATTGAAACTATTGCACAGTCAATATCGCCCATCGGCAAACTCGACAAGGCTATAGGATCTGTTGCATTAAGGATAAATGCAGCAGAAACCTTATCCTTTATATCATCAACTCTCCGCTCGTCGGAATCTACGGCGATTACCTCATATTTATTTGCACTTAGTACTTCGGCTACTGTCTTGCCGAAATTTCCTACTCCTACAACAAGATATCTCATATTATATTAGTTTATTATCACATTATCTTTAGGGTAACAGAATCTCTCCTGACCCTTTTTCTTTACAAAACTCATTGCAACAACAATAAGTCCGACTCTACCGACAAACATCAGCAAAGAAACAATAATCTTTCCCGCTGTTGACAAATATGCAGTTGCATTAAGCGACGAACCAACTGTTCCCAATGCAGAAACAACCTCAAACAACAATTGTTTCGGTGTCAATCCAGGCTCGGTAGTCAATAGAATTATAAATGCCAGCAATATAACCAAAATAGAGGCAAAAACCGTTGCCGTTGCTCTCTGAACGGATTCTTGCGAAACCTCTCGCTTCAAGATAACCACCGACTTACGCTCACGGATAACAGACATAAAGTTTGCCCACGCAACGGCAATGGTATTAACCTTGATACCACCCGCTGTTGACTGCGACGCCCCTCCAATCCACATAAGAATCATAAACACCAATATGCCTATATTCGAGAAACTCCCCATATCAACGCTGTTAAAACCTGCCGTTCTCGGCACTGACGCATGGAAAAACGACTGAACAATTTTTTCCCAAGTTGTCATTCCTGCAAATGCACCATTCCACTCTATCAAGGCAAATGCCACTGTTGACAAGACAAGCAATACAATTGTTGTTGCCAAAACTATCTTGGTATTAATTGTAGTAACGCGCAAATGCTGACGATAATCCTTATTGAATAGCCTGCGGACATTATGGAAAAGAGCACATTTCAAGTTCATTAATATGGGGAAACCAATACCTCCAAGAATTACAAGCAACGAAATAATAACATACAAAGAATTAATCCCCATCAAACTGGAATTGCCCAAATTATTGCTAACAGTTGAAAAGCCAGCATTGCAAAATGCTGAGATAGAATGGAATATTGCAAAATAGATTTCCTCCTGCATTGTCATATCCAAAGTAGAATGAACACTCAGCCAAATAAAGGCTGCTCCAATCATCTCAATGGCAAAAGTAAAACCAAGTATGTAGAAAAGAGTAGAAAGCAACGAGTTCCACGTATCAGTCCCTATAATATTCTTAACCGCCAACTGACTGTAAAGGTTGGTATTACCCATATAGAAAAGAGCAAAGAAACTCGTTATCGTCATAACCCCAAGCCCTCCAATCTGAATAAGGGCGAGGATAATCAACTGACCGTCAACAGTAAAGGTTGTAGAAATATCTACAGGCGATAGTCCTGTAACGCAAACGGCACTCGTTGACACAAAAAAAGCGTCAACAACTGACAAATTTGCACCAGCTGCTATTGACCGTGGCAATAGCAGCAAAAGTCCGCCTATAAAGATTATAACCGCAAAACCGGTTGCCATCATTAATGCCGGATTAGTTTTCCTGTTAAGAAAACTGATAATAGACTTAGACAAATCAAGTACAGCAAAAACAGAAATTACAAAAATTGTTGTCTTTATATGCCCTAAGAACCACCAGACAGAATAAAGCAAACCGTCTGGTGACACAGAAAACATTCGCGGCAACAGCGTTAAATAAATAAGCAGCCCAGTCAAAATAGTAAGGCCTGCCGACGCCTTACGAAACTTATAAAAAAATATTCCGAGACGGACAGTAAAAACAATAAAGTAAAACCACCACGAAAAATTATATATCCGCATGGCTATATTCTTTTCTTCTGCACTTAGCGAGAAACCGAAATCTATGACAACTGTTGATAACGTCAACAGAGCAATAACCATTGCGAATATTCGCAAAAAGACCTCTATCCTTACTTGAAGGACATGTGAAATAAAATTTATATTCTTCATTCTATGTTTGCTAACAACCCAATTGCCGCTGCAATATTTCAATCTGATAATCCCAAAGTTCCTTTGCCTCTTCCAACTCTTCAGACTCTGCAAAATCTGTGATAGTCAAAATTGAAGTACCCGACAATTCCGTTGTCGAAATCTTAAATTCAAAATATGTCTTATCCGTATCACCTTGCCATCGGTAACGAATAAATTTATCATTACGCATGCCAACAATAACCATTACCTGCTCGGACCCATTCCAGTCAAGGACAACCTCCTTACCTTGCATTGTAACCTTATCGGCAAACCATTCTTTCAAACCGTTTTCAGTTGCAACGTATGCCCAAAGCATAGCAACTGGTGTACTCTTCATATTGTATTCTAAAGTAAATTTCTCCTTAGCCATAGATAATAAGTTTTTCAGGTTGCTAATTAAATACAAAGTTGACAAAAGTCCAAATATTTAATATCTTCTTTTATCTTTTTTACAGTTGTTTTATAACAACCTTTTTACAGAGTAACAAAAATTGGCAAAATTTGTTCTTATGACGAAATATTAACATTGATTGCAATTATATCTCAATTAGTTCCACAGCAGTCACAGAATCCACCCCAGTTAATTTCTTCTAAAATATTCTTTTGCCATATAACACAAAGAATATTAATATCCTATGGAAATGTTTTTGTCTCAATAACCAAAGAAATCGAAGTTTGGAAACAAATCATACTAATTTCTTTACCATATACTCAATTATTATATTTAACTCGTTGGTTGAATTAATTTTGCAAAACATTTATAATGAAAAAGTTGCA
>UQLZ01000023.1 GCA_900541935.1 uncultured Prevotellaceae bacterium
AATTTTGTCCTTATAATAAGTAGTAATTTTTGTAACGCTTATTTAGGACTAGTCAGTAACATTTCTTTTAATTCCTTTACCCCTTCAGTCGCAGTCTTGGCAATAACCGTAACGCCACGGGCTTCAATCTTCGCCGGGTTCGGGTCTATATAGTATATCGGAGTTCTTGGTTTTGCGTAGTACAAAAGTCCAGCTGCGGGATAGACAACCATTGAAGTGCCTATAATAACAACAATATCAGCATCTTTGACAATTTTAGCCGCTGCGGTAATGTTAGGAACCGGCTCTTCAAAAAAGACAATGTGGGGCCGTACTTTATGTCCTTCAATAACAGTATCAACAGATGTCTCAAGATTGTCTTCAGAAAGTTCAAAAACCAGATTCTCATTGTCAACAGCCTCAACCTTCATCAATTCTCCATGAAGATGCAGAACTGATGAACTGCCTGCCTTTTCGTGCAGATTATCAACATTTTGGGTAATAACCTTAACATTAAACTTTTCTTCAAGGTCAACAATTCCATAATGGCCTGCATTTGGCTTGCACTCAACAAGTTGCTTACGACGCTCATTATAAAATTTATGAATGAGAGCAGGATTTCTAAGAAATCCAGTGTGGCTTGCAACTTCCATAACCGGATAGTTTTCCCAAAGTCCATCAGCATCGCGGAAAGTTTTGATTCCACTTTCTGCACTCATGCCGGCACCAGTTAATATTGCTATTGTCTTTTTCATTTCCATTGAATTTGATTGGTAAAGTTATGATTTTTTTCATACATTTGCAATGCTATGCGAACAATCTTACTAACCATAACAATTATTCTTATAATAGCATTTTCAGGATGCCGTCCAGCAATGACAGCACCCGACTTTTATATGGAAAACAGAGAGGGTCAGAAGGTTTCATTAAAGGAGATTGACAGTAAATACACATTACTTTACCTAAACGACATTGACTGCGAAGACTGTCACTCCGTAAGTGATAGTCTTAAAAACTCAATAACGATAAACGATGCTACACAATCAGGCAAACTGACTATTCTATCCGTTTATGTTGGAGAAAATAAAGTTCAGTGGAAAGAAAGGAATCCCATTTCCTGCAGAATAGAATGCATTGACGAGAAAATGAGCGTTTTCAATCAAACAGATTATATCTATGAAACATTTCCAGCCCTGTTTTTGTTAGATAACAAAAAACGGTTTATTTTCCAGAACACCAGCGTTTCTCAATTAGTGGATTTTTTGAAAAAAAGATAAAATGAAAAAAATTGCTTTAGCACTAACGTTGCTTATTGCAACGCTACTTCCTCTTACCTCATCTGCTCAACGCAGAATTATTGACAATTCAAAACCAGATAAAATATTAACAGTAGGAGCCCGCATTGGACTTAACTCATCTGGAATGGACAACAACTATCTATCACTGCTATCAGATATGATTCAGAATAATTTCTACTGGAGAATGGGCGGTCAGATTGGTGGAGTTGTTGACCTGCATTTCCGAAAATTCTTTGCACTGGAAACAGGTGTTTTCTGGGAGTTGAGGAACTATGAATGTGCACTTATGTCGGCAAACTACGTTGACGACTATATGGGAAGCATGTTTGTCCATTCAAGAGCAAACTACCTAAATTTTCCGGTTGTTGCCTCATTCCGCCTCAATATCATTCCACAATCAGTGTGGCATTTTGACCTTGGCATATATTACGCATACGGACTTAGCGGCAAGAAAAAAACGCATCAATACTATGCCTTTTCTGACGAAAACGGACAGTTAATTTTTGACCAACAGATAGATAAAACAAATTATTTTAAAGCACAAGCAAAAGACTTTCTCGCTGTTGGGCACTCGGACTTCGGTCTTAGGATAGGGACAGGCATAACCTTTCTCGACCACTATTTTATCGGCGTTTACTATCAGCGTGGTTTGAAAAACATTGCAAAGAATATTGAAGGAGCCGCAAAGGTTAAACTTAACAACGTCAACTGGCACGTCAACATTGGCTATAACTTCTAATTGGAATACAGCCTACCCTAACTTCTTGTAAGTATCTTTCCTCTGCAAATAGTAAGAAAGAATAATATTCTTTTTAAAACAGTGGAAATTGCCTTCTATTGAGTGGCTCGGCTGAATGTCATCATAGCGACTCCTGTACTTGCGGAAATCATTATGCGCATTGATAACCGCCTTTGCATTCTTGAAATCGAATTTTGCAAGAAACATAAAGAAAGCCAATGTATCATATAACCTTCTTATGAAAAGAATCTTTCTTCCTCTTTTTTTAGGGAGGTTCTTATAGAGAAGAAATAAATTATTGCGAAAATTCAGATATGTCTTTTTCGGGTTTGAAGCAGGGAGGCTGCCTCCTCCAAGGTGATATACTTTGCTGTCTGGTATTACCTTTATAGAGTGTCCTTTTTGGTGTATTCTCCAGCACAAGTCAATCTCCTCCATATGTGCAAAGAAATCCTTGTCAAGCCCTCCAACTTCAAGATAGACATCTGTTCTGACAAACAAAGCCGCACCGGTTGCCCAGAAAATCTCTATAACGTCATCATATTGCCCGTTATCCTTTTCAACACAGTCGAAAACCCTGCCACGGCAGTATGGGTAGCCATGCTTGTCAATAAAGCCACCGCAAGCACCGGCATATTCAAAAGAAATCCTGTCAGAATCGGAAAGTATTTTAGGCTGAACAGCCGCAACATCTCTGTTTTCCTCAAGATATTCATAAAGAGGTTCCAACCAATGAGGAGAAACAGCAACATCTGAGTTAAGCAGAAGGGAATATTTATATCCCAATTGCCTGATAGCCCTGTTATAACCTTCAGCAAAACCATAATTTTCATTAAAAGCCAATAACTTAACTGTTGGAAATTCGCTTTTTATTATTTCAACAGAATTATCAGTACTGCCATTATCAACAACTACGACATCGGCTATCTGGTCATTATTATTTTCCACTACTGACGGCAAATATCGTCTGAGCAATTTCGCTCCATTCCAATTAAGGATTATAACGCCTATTGGTTTCATTTAATTATGCTTTTTTCTACGCCAACGGTTATGAGTCCATAACCAAATTTCCGGTTGGCTCTTTATTTTGTCTTCAAGAATTTTTGCAAAAGTATCAGTAATTTCATAATCACCGCATTCTTCCGCTTTTTCTGCAATATCCCGCAAACGGACAACATATTTTCCACGGCCAACCTTGGTTACATCGAAAAACATCACTGCCGCCCGCAGTTTCTTGATTATCAATTCCGTACCCGTTATAAACGGTGTTTCCTGATTAAGGAACATAACACTGTGGTCGCCGTCATTGTGGCTAGGCTTTTGGTCTGAAATAAAACCGGTAACGAAAACTCCTTCGCGACGGTATTGAAGCAAGGTTCTCAACACATTCGACTTGGCGATTGAATGGGTATTGAACCGATTGCGGAGATTGTAGTAGAACTCATCAAACCACTTGTTCCTTAACGGACGATATACTTGCGAAAAATGCACGCTCTCTGGAAAATCACCCCAAAGGACGATTGACGTTAGCCATTCCCAATTACCATAGTGAGCTGCATAAATTGCAACAGACCTTCCTTCTTCTGCAAGTTGCCTTACCCTTTCGCAATTCTCGAAACGGATATGTCTGCGCATCTCATCATCACTGATATGGAGCAACTTAATTGTTTCCATAAAAGTGTCAGTGAAATGACGGTAGAATTTGCTTATAATCTCTTTTTTCTCCTTTTCTGTTTTATCTGGAAACGAGGCATAAATATTTGCCTTAACGATTCTAAGCCTGTACCTTGCTATTCTGTGAGTAACGAAACACAAAATGTCGGAAAGGAAATACAGAACGGGAAACGGTAGCAATGCCAGTAAGTGGAAAAAAAGATTCAGTGGCGAATAGAGGATATTTCTTACTTTCCTGTTCATAAGACTTCTCCAATTACCAAATCGTCATCACCTTTGCTGACTAATTTAACCATAACAACCTTATTGGCAAGTTCTTCATTAGCAGGCACCTCAACTCTAAGATAATTATCGGTAAAACCTTTCATCTTTCCGCCTTCTGTTGTATGCTCAAAAAGAACAGGACGAACGGTTCCGATAAACTTATCTGTAAAGGCTGATAATTTCTTGTCAGAAACTTCCATCATCCGTTTTGTTCTGATATGTTTCTCCTGCTGGCTAACCACGTGCGGAATCTTCAAAGCAAGAGTTTCCGGACGCTCAGAGTA
Source organism: uncultured Prevotellaceae bacterium (assembly GCA_900541935.1). Taxonomy (GTDB): domain Bacteria; phylum Bacteroidota; class Bacteroidia; order Bacteroidales; family Muribaculaceae; genus Limisoma. The sequence goes on from UQLZ01000023.1 coordinate 4,239, forward strand.
GGTAAATACATGAAGTCGGGTTATATCAAGAGATTCAATAAATTGCTTTGAATCTTCAAAGATTTCCTTTGTTTCGCCACGCATACCGGTAATCAGGTCAACGCCAATAAACGCATCAGGCATAGCAGCCTTGATTTTCGAGATTTTATCTGCAAAAAGTTGGCGGTCATAGTGGCGGCGCATCAATTTAAGCATCTCATCGCTACCTGACTGCAAAGGAATGTGGAAATGCGGCATAAAACGCTTTGACTTGGCAACAAGTTCAATCGTTTCATCAGTCAAAAGGTCTGGTTCAATAGAAGAAATACGGTAGCGCTCAATACCTTCCACCGCATCAAGAGCCTTTATCAAATCGTGGAAAGTACCTTCAGAGAATTTTCCGAAATCACCGATATTAACGCCAGTGATAACTATTTCCTTACCACCTTCTGCAACAACCTGTCGAGCCTGTTCTACAAGGTCAGGGATTCTGCCGCTGCGGCTTCTGCCCCTTGCTCTTGGGATTGTGCAGTAACTGCAATAATAATCACAACCATCTTGCACTTTGAGGAAATATCTTGTTCTGTCGCCTCGCGAGCAAGACGGAATAAATGATTTCATATCTTTCAGCGGAGTAATCTTCACCACTGGCTGCTTTTCAGCATACCATCGCTCAATAAAATCCGCTATCTCTCCTTTCTGGTCATTGCCCAAGACAAGGTCAACACCCTCAATAGCCGCAACCTCATCGCTTTTCAGTTGGGCATAGCATCCGGTTACTACGATAACCGCATCAGGGTTTTCCTTAGCAATCTTTCTTATTTCTTGACGGCATTTCTTATTGGCTGATTCAGTAACTGTACAAGAATTGATGATGCAAATGTCAGGCTTTTCATCCGCACGCGCAGCCCTAACACCCTTTTCCATCAACAGTTTTCCTATTGTTGAAGTCTCTGCAAAATTCAACTTACAACCAAGAGTATGAAATTCCGCAGTCAAATTACCAAATGTCTTATTATCTATCATTTTGCAAAGATAGTGAAAGTTGAATGCAAAAAAGCAAGTTTACTTGATTTTTTGCTGAAACGCATCCTATCTTGGGCATAGCCAAAGTAATACAAACCGAGAGGAGAAAAAATAAGTTTACTTAATTTTTTATTCCAAGGTGCAGTTTACCTTATCAAAAGATAGTGCAAGGTGAGAGCAGAAAAAAGTAAAAACGCAGTTTTTTGATTTTTTATGCCAAGCAGAAGCCCATCTTGGGCGGAGCCAAAGTAGTGAAAGTTGAATGCAAAAAACAAGTTTGACTGAAAAAAGCGGGTCGCACATACTATGCAACCCGCTTTGACTTATAGTTACTATTTATTCTATAGTTCCTATAATTTACTTCAATTCAATGAAGTTCTTTGATGTTATGTTGTCAGAGGCATTTCCAATAGAAATCTGGTAACGACCCTTATTAGTTGTCCAGCCACCTTTCGCTTCATCGTAAAAACCAAAAGAATCTGATTTTAAGACTATTTTGACGTCCTTTGTTTCACCTGCCTTCAACGATACCTTTGCGAAACCTTTAAGTTCCTTTACAGGTCTGTCAACAGTAGGCTTAACTTCAGAAACATAAACTTGAACAACTTCTTTACCGTCAAGGCTACCAGTATTTGTAACTGGTACAGTTACTGTAACTTCATCACCAACGGTTGCTGTTTCTGCATTCAAGGCAGACTTGCCAAGTTTGAAAGTAGTGTAACTCAAACCATGACCAAAGGCAAATAGAGGTTTGATTTTCTTTGACTCTGCCCAACGGTAGCCAACATAGATACCTTCCTTATACTCCTCGTCGATAATTTTTTCATCTTTTCTCCAAGTTCCAGGATATGTACCCAAAGCGTGAGCGCCATATTCATTAAGGCTATTCATCCAAGAGAACGGCAATTTTCCTGACGGGTTGGCATCACCAACAAGAATTGAAGCAAGCGCATTTCCAGCCTCAGAACCTATAAACCAGCCTTGAACGATTGCTGGAACCTTTTTGCTCCATGGCATTGCAACAGCATTACCACTAATATTAACGTAAACAAGGTTCTTGTTTGCACCAGCAAGTGCGTTCATCAACTTATCTTGAGCGTAAGGCAATTCAAAATGCTTGCGGTCGTGACCTTCAGCATCCTGATAGTCACTCTTGTTAAGTCCGCCAAAGACAATAACATAATCCGCAGTCTTCGCCTTTTCAACAGCCTCTGCAATCAGTTCAGACTCCGAACGCTTGTCATCAAGATTCTGGCCTGTCTTAACGCCATTATACTCACCTGTAATATCGCCAACATAACCACGGGCATAATCAACTTCGGCAATTCCTTCAAGACGCTTTTTCAAGCCCTCGAGAGGCAAAACCTCACGCTGAACCTTTAACGAAGAAGAACCGCCGCCAACAGTCATCATCTTGATAGCATTTTCGCCAACGACAAGCACCTTCTTAACAGTCTTCAAATTTATTGGCAAAACGTTACCCTTATTTTGAAGTAGCACAATACCATCTTCAGCAATGACACGGGCAGCCTGATAATGCGATTCTGAGCACATAAAGCCAAACGGTTTGTTGCGGTTCATCGTTGTGCGGAAGAACAGGCGGAGAACGCGTCTCACCTTATCGTCCAATTCTTTAGTAGAATACTTGCCTTCAAGAATTGCACGCTTGTAAGGCATTGCCAAATAGTAATTGTCATAAGCATTTGAAGCACCGAAAGAAAGACCGTCAGTCCATGTTCCAAACTCCATATCCAAACCATTCTTTATAGATTGGTCAAGATCGTGGGCTCCACCCCAGTCACTTACAACAACGCCGTCATATTTCCAATCCTGCTTCAATATTTTATTCAACAAAATATCATTATGACAGTTGTGCTGATTGTTATAGAGGTTATAAGAGCCCATAATGCCCCACGTTCCTGCCTCTGTTACCGCCGCTTTAAAAGCGGGCAAGTAAATTTCATGCAAAGCACGGTCACTAACGATTACGTTCACATTATTACGGTATTCTTCATCATTGTTAAGGGCATAATGCTTCACACAAGCGGCCACACCCTTAGACTGCAGACCTTTAATATAGGGGACAACCATTTTAGAAGCGAGATACGGGTCTTCGCCCATATACTCGAAATTGCGGCCATTAAGCGGAGTGCGGTATATGTTTACACCCGGGCCGAGAATCATATCCTTATCACGGTAGAGTGCTTCCTCGCCGAGATTACCACCGTAAATCCAAGCCATATCAGGATTCCAAGAAGCGGCAAGGCAAGTAAGTGCAGGAAATGCAACGCAAGAGTCGTTAGTCTGACCAGCCTGCTCCCATTGGTCCCAAAGGACATCAGGACGCACCCCGTGAGGTCCGTCGTCCGTCCAAAAATCCGGAAAACCGAGACGCTTGATACCAGCAGAAGAGAACTTGCTCTGCGCATGGATAACCGCAATTTTCTCATCAAGAGTCATACGGCTCAAAGCATCATCGATTCTTGTCTCAACAGGAAGACTTTCATCAAGATATGCCGGCACTTTCTGTGCCTGCACAGCAAGCGGCAAAAAAGTAGCCACTAAAACGGATAATATTAATCTACTACTCATTTTTTCTGAAATATACGAACATAATCCACTTCCATAGTTACAGGCAATGCACTTGGGTCAACGCCATTCATACCACCCCACATACCACCCCAAGCGAGGTTGAGTATAGGATAGAAAGCGTAATGGAACGGCCACTGGTTATGGTCAGAACCAAGTTCTTTCTTTGTAACAGCAAGTTGAACCTTTCCGTCAACATATGTTGTTATTGCATCTTCTGTCCATTCCAAAGCATAGACATGATATGCACCTTCAGCATCTGCAAGAGTCATTGCATGTGTCTTCTGAGTTCCGATAGTATGGTTATAGTCTTGTGTATGGATAGAAGAAGATACCTCATTAGGAACACAGCCAACTTCTTCCATAATATCTATTTCACCACATTTAGGCCAAGGGTTAGTTGACCAGTCGTTACCGACAGGCATCATCCAATAGGCTGGCCATGTTCCCTTTCCTGATGGCAATTTAATACGAGCCTCAAAATAACCGTACTTCCAGCCTTCATCCACCTTCGCATAAACACGGCCAGAATAGACTTTGCCATCTTCCTCAAAGCAGTTGATTGCCAAATGCCCTGCAACGAGTTCCGTTACCTTTCTTCCAGACGGTGATGTTTCACGAACATAATTCTGCAATTCATTGTTCACCCAACCGGCTTTCTGCACTTCATGAGTCCAGTCAGAGCTAAGAGAGCCTTCCTCACTAAACTCATCATGCCATACTAAAGTATATCCTTCAGGCGTAACAATATTGACTTCTTCTCCATCATATTTTTCCTTTGGAGCCTGTGTCACATTAATAACCTTCTTATTTTCAGCATTGGCTGTAACAGTTACGTTGCAAGTTCTTTTTTCTGTTGTTGTGTTTGGCTGAGCAGCGATTGTTACATTTGCACTGCTTGCCGAAATTTTGGAAACAGTGACTGTGAGCCAGTCGTTTTTATCAGCCTCAACAGTCCATTCGCTTCCTATTACAGTAACCAAAACAATACTTTTTCCACCATCCTTGGTAAACTCTACATTAGAGGGAGAACATGAAATACTGACATTTTGCGGTTCTTGACCGTTAGCGCCATTATCATCGCCACACGACAGCAAAGCAAGGCAAATTATCGACAAAAAACTCAATCGTTTCATTTAATTGATGTTTTATTAAGGATTGGAGCAAGAAATTTTCTCACTCCAATCCGTTTTATTAAAGTTACTTCTTAATAACGCAGATATCGTAGATATCGATTTCAGTACCTTCTTCTGCTCCGGCGAAGTCCATTACCAACCTCATCTTTGAAGCATCTTGTACTGGCAACTTGACGTTTTCATACTTCCAAACGTGCTCACCCTTGATGCCAACGCGGTCAGCCATAAAGAAATTGTCGTCATTGCCGTCTTCTGTAAACTTCAATGTCATGCCAGGCAATTCCTTAGAAGTGCTCACACATACAGAGATGTCGTATGCGTCAGCCATAGCGATAGGAAGTTCAACGTCGATTGAGTACTGTGCGTGCCACTGCTCGTTAACAGTTGTTGCAGGGATAACAAACTTGTGGTGGCTACCTTCAAGAGTGCAATTGATAGTAAGACCCATATCTGCCCAATTAGCATCACCGAACCACGTTGTTTCCTTATATTTGCCAGGAGCGTCAAATTGCTTCCATACATTTCTTGAATCGTTGTAGTCAAACGGAGTTGCAAGTTCAACAGGCATTTCAACGTTGTTATACTGTGTTTCCATAAGAACGAAGTCTTCGATAATGATTTCTGTTCCAGCCGGAGTGCCGCCAAAGTCGAATACTACCTTAGCATTACTCAAGTCAACGCCAGTCAATTCAGAAGCGTAAACGCATTGCGGTTCGTTGCCTTGCTTGATTTTGAAATCCTTATCCATAAGGATAGCATTATCATCATCAGTCTGGCAGATTTTGATTTTAACGCCATTTGCTGTAATTGGGTTGCTTGAAGTAATGATAGCAGAGAAGTCGTAAGTTGTTCCAGCCTTAGTCTGGATACCCATTTCATTAAGGGCAAACTGACCTTGCCAACGCTGTCCACCAACTTGCTCAATCTTCAAAGTGAATGACTTGCCATCTTCGCCAACAGTCAAAGCAGGGTCAGCAATCTGTGCCCAACTGTCATCAGCAAAATAGAAAGAGCGAGTTTCAAAGTTAGCGGTATTAAACAAATTGTGTTCACTATCCTTATCAAGACCACCAAATCCGTTCATCTGAGTCTTCTCTATAACAAAAGTCTTTCTGACTGGGTCCTTGCTCATACCGTTACGGTTCTTAACATAGCAGTCAACGAAGTGCTCGCCTTTCTTTCTCCAATATTTTGTAAACGTTGTTGAACTTGAATAAGATTCACCGTCAACTCTCCACACAGGAGTCACCCCTTGTGTTTCTGTAAACGTAAACGTTGCAGTATTTGTTTTCTGGTCAACAGTTACTGTAAACATGTCAGCATACTGACTTGCATCTGGCACCTGTCCGTTTGCTCCCTCATATTCTTCCGGAGAGCATGCTGTAAGCGTCAAACCGGCAAAAAGAGCGCATATTGCATATTTAAATATACTTTTCATAACAAAGTTCTTTTAGAATTAGTAATCATTCTGCTTCAAAGCAGGGTCTGAATCAAGTTCTGCCTGAGCGATTGGAATATACTTCTTATTTGGAGTCCAAGAATTAGTGCGGTAGCCAAATTCATCAGGTACGAGAACTGTGGCAGCCTTACCAGTACGGACAAGATCCCAATAGCGCTTACCTTCACCAACGAATTCAAGGTTACGCTCTTGGATAACATCATCAATAGTCACCGAAGCCACTCTTGACAATCCTGCACGCTCGCGAATATCGCTTACATAACCTGCTGCTGTTGAAGCGCTGCCTCCTGTTCTTAGAATAAGTTCTGCAGCGTTAAGCAAAGTCTCAGCATAGCGGTAGTAGCGGTAATTGTTATTATAGTTAAGGTTATTATCGAAACCTGCATCAACATTGTTCTCAGCCATAGGACGGTATTTTTTCAACCAAAGGCCAGTATCCTGATAGCGGCGGTGGTAAGATTCCTCTTCCGGTTTGCCGTCAAGAGCAGTAAGGTCCCAGATTGTAGCATCACGACGCGTGTCACCTGCAGAGTACATATCGTATGTTGACTTGCGGACAGGCAAGAATCCCCATCCGTCACCAAAAGAGTCAGACCCCTTATAGTTGTTCGGTGAAATCAATGTAGGCATAACGGTACCGCCAACAGCCAACGGACTGCCCCATCCACGCTCACTATTACCGTCTTCATAGTTAATTTCCCAAATGGATTCGCAACACCATTCTCCGCTTTCCTTCCAAAGACCTGCAAAATCATTCTTCAAAAGGTCGTACTTGCCACTGTTTATAATCTCGTTCATATAGCCGAGAGCCTTAGCATATCGTGCTTCGTCATTCTGGTACATTACCATTTCAGCATACATCATATATGCAAATGCTTGAGAAGCACGTCCTGAATTGTTAGAATCCCACCTCATTGGGAGCACTTCCGAATCGATAACCTCTTCAAGTTCCACAATAAGTTTAGCATAAACGTCATCTGCTTTCAACTGAGGAGCAGTATAATTTGTTTCTGCAGTAAGGTTTTCCAAATAGAAAGGCACATTTCCAAAATAATGCCAAAGCATATTATAGTAGAAAACGCGCATGCAGCGAGCCTGCATTTCCTTTAGTTTAAGGCTCTCCTGGCTAACAGAACTGTCAGCCCATCCAAGATATAGAAGCAAGTCATTGCAACGCTTGATACCACTATAGTCAACAGTCCAAAGAGAAGAAAGTGTATTGTTCTCATCAGCGTTATAGTTGAAAAGCAAATGCCAGTTGTGCATATCATCTGTGGTTTCACCACCTACCCAGAAGTTATCGCCAAAAATTTCAGCGTCGATATTCAAAGCGTTATACTGCCCCAAGCCCCAGTCCGGCCAGTGGATAGGGTCATAAGCGGCAACAAGAGCCTCTTCTAAATGCTCTTCAGTAGTATAGTATTCCTCCAATGGGTCTCCATTCGGATTCTCTACCTCAAGCCAACTGTCTTTACAGGATGCTGTAAGCACTAAGAACGATGCTGCAGCAACATATAATATATTCTTTTTCATTGTTTTACGATTTTAAGTTATTATAAACTGATGTTGAAACCAACAGTCCATGTGCGTGCTTGCGGATAGATACCTCTATCAACGCCAAGAGAAGTTCCACCAGAAGAAATTTCAGGGTCAAAGCCATGATACTTAGTCCAAGTAACAAGGTTTTCAGCCATAACGAACACTCTCAATCTGTCAACAAAGAATTTCTTTGTCAAATTGCTTGGCAATGTGTAGCCGAGAGATATGTTTTTGAGTCTTAAATAAGAAGCATCATGAACATAAATGTCACTTACTTGCCAGTTTGTTGCATCACCAGCCATCAAGATTGGATATTTGTTTGATGTGCCAGGACCTGTCCAACGGTCAAGCATCCATGTTGGGAAGTTACCTGAACCAATATCTGTACGGTATGTAGCATCGAATACATCAGCATCGGCAACACCTTGGAAGAATGCGTTAAAGTCAAAGCCTCTCCAGTCAATGTTTATATTCAATCCAAAGCCCCATTTTGGAGTACCATTACCAATGTTTGTACGGTCATCTGTTGAGATTTTGCCGTCATTGTTTACGTCAACGTAACGCACGAAACCAGGTTGTGCATCCGGTTGAAGCAATTCGCCTTTAGAGTTTGTATAAGCCCTAACCTCATCCCATGTCTGGAAGATGCCTGCTGTCTTGTAACCGAAGAAGTACGGGAATGCTTCACCGTTGCTACCTCTTGTGATTGAACCGATACCTTGTGCGCTATCAAGGTCAATATAACCAGTATCGTTACCAAGGTTGACAAGTTTGTTGTCGGTATATGTTACGTTACCTTTAACTGCGAAATGAGCGTCAGCAACATTCCATCTGTAACCAAGTTCCAACTCAAAACCCTTGTTCTCCATATCACCAACATTACCGATAGGCTTAGTTTCACCAACGTAACTTGGAATAGGCATTGTAATTAGCATACCATTAGTTTTCTTGATATAGTAGTCAGCACTAAGAGTCAAGGCATTGCTGAAGAAACCGAAATCAAGACCTATATCTGTCTGCTCACTTTCCTCCCACTTAATGTCTGGGTTAGCAGTTGTGCTTGCCTTTGAGCCAATGTACTTGATAGCCTTGTCACCGAAGAGGACGTTGCTACCCATTGATGTAAGAACTGTATATTGGAAATCACCGATATTATCGTTACCGTTCTTACCCCAAGAAACACGGAGTTTCAAATTATCCAACCAGTCGCGTGTTGATTCCATAAACTTTTCATTCATAATATTCCAACCAACTGACGCAGATGGGAATATACCATATTTATTGTTAGAACCAAAGCGGCTTGAACCGTCACGGCGAACAGTTGCCTGAACCATATACTTCTCGTCGAAGTTGTAAGAGATACGACCGAACATTGAAGAAATGCGGTGCTCAACGTTAGGGCCACCCCAACCACTGAACTCAGCATAAGGAGTACCGTTCAATGTTCCGTCAGGATTTGTTGTGAAAATAACGTTTGAGTTTGTATAACTCAAATATGGTTTGTTAACGTTAATAAGGTTCCAGCGGTTAACGCCAAGATAATCACTCTTATTTCTCATAGCAGACTGACCAAGGACAACACCGATTGAATGCTTGCCAAATTCCTTGTCATAAGTAAGGATATTTTCAACTTGCCAGTTAATCCCTTTATTTGTAACGCTTTCAGCACTTGTGTGTGAAGCCTTGTTATTACCTGACAGATAGTACTTTTCTGTTGTTGCAACATCATTGCCCCAGAACGACATATCAGCACTGTAAGTGAAGTGATACTTAATAGCATCCCAGATTTGCAAATCCAAAGAGAACTTAGGCACGAACTTGTGGCTCCAGTTTTTTGACGGACGCTTCATCATCATAGCCAACGGGTTATTCATTTCTCCATATGTGCCAGTTGCTCCTGGAATAGTGTAATAGTTACCGTTTGGGTCGCGATAAAGTTCATAATACTGGTCACGTGTACCAGTAACTTGACCATTTTCATCGTATGTGTAAGGAGACTCATAAGTCTTGTAGTATTGCTCTGCAATATCTGCATTTGTAACTGTTGGAGCAAGAGTTGGAGCAAGGTACAAGGCAGAACCAAGAACAGAACCGAACTCTGAATTGGTTTCAAGACCAGTACTTTTTACACGAGTATATGCAATGTTTGCTGTCAAGTCAAGTTTGTTAAGGAAAGAGCGTTCCTTAGAAGAATCCCAAAGATTATAGACTGTGTTACTGCGGAGTGAGAGTCTTGAATAATTAGATTGACCATAGTTACCGCCAACAATACCTTCCTGAGTATAGTAACCCATTGACAAGTAGTAGTTAACCTTTTCTGAAGCACCGGCAACACTTACTTCGTGGTTCTGTACCGGAGCGCCGTCGTTGAAAACGAGATTCTGCCAGTCTGTTCCAAAACCGCTGATTGGGTTGCCGTTACTGTCTGTCAAATTGTAAGGGTCAGCATAAAGAGGAGCAAGGCCACCATTTATACGGCGCTCATTCTGCAAGATTGCATAATCAGTAGCACTTGTAACATCACGCTTACGCCAAGCACTTTGCCAGCCGTAAGAGAAGTTGTAGTTAATTTGAGGTGCGCCCAATTTACCTTTCTTAGTAGTGATTAGGACAACACCATTAGCAGCACGGGCACCGTAAATGGCACCTGATGCAGCATCCTTCAACACTTCGATACTTGCAATATCACTCGGGTTAACAAAATCTATACCACCTTCGATTGGCATACCGTCAACGATGTAAAGAGGGTCGCTGTTGTTGATTGTACCGGTACCTCTGATTCGCACCTTTGGAGATGCTCCAGGTTGACCAGATGAAGAAGTTACATTTACGCCGGCAGCCAAACCCTTCAACGCGTTATCAACACGCACAGGAGTCTTGCCGAGCAAGTCTTCATCATCAATCTTTGCGATTGACGCTGTCACTACAGATTTTTTCTGAACACCGTAACCGATAACAACGACGTCATCAATCACTTGCGCATCAAGTTGCAAAACAATATTCATATTGCTTGCAGCCTTAAGTTCTGTTGATTTGTAGCCAACATAGGAAATCTGTAAAACAGCACCATCATTGGCTGTAATCTTGAAGTTACCGTCGAGGTCGGTCATTGTTCCGTTCGACGTTCCTTTGACGAGCACAGAAGCACCAATTAGAGGTTCTCCTCCGGAATCTTTCACAACACCGGAGAAAGTTGTCTGTGCCATTGCTGACAATGATATAATACATGCCAGCAGGATTAATAGATACCTTCTTCTCATAGTTATTAGTTATTAAAATAGTTATTTAGTTTTGTCGTTTTTCAAATCAAGGGATTTAATGTATGAAGTCTGCTCCTTGCATTTGCTTATATCACAATTCTCGACAAATTGGAGCATCAGTTTCCAAGCCTTTTCCTGGTCAGGACGCGCGTCACGGATATTTGCGAATGTTGTTCGCTCTGCTTCTGAGAACTTAACAATCACTTCGTCCCATCCTTCGGGACGCTGGATACCCATAAAGCAAGAATTATCAACCTTTTTATATGGCCAGAAAGTATATCCGATATTGTTTTCCTTCATTACCTTAACGAAATCTGCCTGCCATTCGTCTGTGTTGTGTCCGATTTCTCCCATATACATTGGCAAGCCTGTCTTGTCGCGGTGGTTGATATAGTCACGGATAGCATCTGCCGTTGCCGGACCGCCGTATCGGTGACATGTGTACATAATATTATCATCAAATTTCCAGTCCTTGAACATAAAGAAATCACTGTTCCAGCGGGCACCGCCAAGAAGGATAACATGATTTTTGTCAACACTGCGTATTTCCTTTACTGCACGCTTATAAAGAGGCTCAAGATGACTGTTAAGAACGTCCTTATTCTCAAAATAATGAGCAATAGGCTCATTCATCAACTCATAACCCAAGATTACTGGTTCGTCAGCATATCTTTCGGCTATTCTTTTCCAGATACTACAAAAGAGAGCCTGACTCTTCTCGCTCTCAAAAAGCCATGGATAGCCGTAACTGTCGTCAATATTATCGCCTGTCTGACCACCCGGGCAATCATGCATATCAAGAATAAGGTATAAGCCACTTTCTCTGCACCAGGATACCACCTTATTTATATAAGCAAATCCGTCTTGATCGGATGTTACTCCCATATAATCCTCATTGGTGAAAAGTTTATAGTTAAATGGCAGACGAATGGTATTGGCTCCTGTTGATGCAATAAAGCGTACGTCCTCTCGAGTAATATACCTCTCTTTAAAGAGTTCCCAGAACTCTGCAGTTCTATCAGGTCCTACAAGTTCACAAAACATCTGGTTTATCATCCACGCACTGTTAGTCTTGGAAAAGCCGAACATATAGCCTTCCGGATTTAGCCAATTGCCCAAATTGGTTCCCTGTATGAAGAATTTCTCTCCTCCTGGCTTAACAAGATTAACGCCATCAACTTTTATAAATCGGCTCTCTTCCTTATTCGCTCCCCACGAAGCAGAAACAAAAACCATTAAAAAAGTAATAAGTGAAAACAATTTTCTTCTCATAGATATCTGATTATTGGATTTATATTTCAGTTTGCAACTGCAAGTTATTATGAAATTTTTGTTAAATCAACCACATGTGGCACAAAAGTGGATTGACTAAAATAATATTAAATTGATTATCTGAATATTAGCATAATAAAAGTACTGAAAAAATATAGATTATATATGGTCTTAAGGTATTATTATTTATCTATAATTTAATGTCTTTTCACATAAACACATATTCTCTGAAAAAAAATGACGGCTACACAATAAAAGTGCAACCGTCATTTGAGCGGTAAACGGGACTCGAACCCGCGACCCTCGGCTTGGGAAGCCAATGCTCTACCAACTGAGCCATTACCGCATTTCGCCAGCAAATGTAAGAATAATTTTTCTACTGACAATGTTATACTTCGTTAATCTTCAAAATTTGCAGCCAAACCTCCCTCTGAAGTCTCTTTATACAAACTTGGCAAATCATGCCCCGTTCGCTTCATAACCTCAACCACCGAATCAAAACTAACACGATGGCGACCATCAGTAAAGTTTGAATAAGAGTTAGCATCCAAAGCCCTGGCAGCGGCAAATGCATTCCTTTCTATACAAGGAATCTGCACAAGCCCGCAAACTGGGTCACAGGTCAAACCAAGATGGTGCTCAAGCCCCATTTCTGCCGCATATTCAATCTGAGAAATCGTTCCTCCAAAAAGTTGAGATGCAGCCGCTGCCGCCATTGCACAGGCAACACCGACCTCCCCTTGGCACCCAACTTCCGCCCCTGAAACAGAAGCATTTGTCCTAACAACATTACCAAACAAGCCACCGGTAGCAAGTGCTCTAAGGATGCGCTGGTCGGTAACATCATGTGATGACTTCAAATGATATAGAACGGCGGGCATAACACCGCAAGAGCCACAAGTAGGTGCGGTAACAATCTGACCGCCACAAGCATTTTCCTCCGCAACAGCAAGCGCATAGGAATAAATAAGACCGCGACTTTTCATACTGCCTGACATACCGCGCGAACGAACGTTATAGTTCAACGCCTTGCGCTGCAGCCCAAGTCCGCCTGGCATAATGCCTTCTGTTGTAAGTCCCCGCCTGACTGCATCTTGCATAACTTCCCACACTTCGGCAAGATAATCCCAGATTTCCTTACCTTCGCATTGCTCTACATATTCCCAAAAAGTGTAACCGGTTTTGTTGCACCACGCAAGTATATCTGAAATTGTTGACAGTTCGTAAACGCTTTCAACTTTCTGCTCATTGAATTCTTCATTGGCAAGAGTGCCACCTCCGATACTGAAGACCTGCCATGACTCCACCAAATTGCCATCAGCAAACGCCTCGAAAAGCATTCCGTTTGGATGAAAAGACAAAAATTCCTTTGGTTTCCAAATAATTTCAGTAGGCACTTCGTCGCCCAAGCCTTCAAGGATAGCCCTATCGGTCAAGTGCCCTCTACCCGTTGCCGCAAGACTTCCGTAAAGCGTTATAACAAATTTTGTTACTCGTTTTCCTGATATCTTTTCAAGGAATATAGATGCAGCTCGACGAGGGCCCATAGTATGACTGCTCGACGGTCCCTGCCCTATTCTATATATTTGACGGATTGATTCCATTATTTATTTTTCTTTTTAGGTTTTTCGCTTGACTTAGATTTTTCACCAGAATTAGGCTTTGCCAAAGGGTGAGCAGGTGCTGTTTGCGCATCTGAAATAACAAACGGCGTTTCTCCTCTCCAAGGGAGAGAGGTGCGGTATCTGGTATATTCAATGGCAAATAGGCTATCCGTTCCAAGTGCATTAAATATACGCTTTCCTATTTCAATATTGCGGGTAGAGAACCGACGCTCCTCAAGAGTGCCTTCCTCTATGGCAACCGCTTCATAGGATTCAAAGACTGTTCCCCTCTTTTCCAATGAGACAACATAACATCTAACCTTTCCTTCTTCGGCAACCTTACCCCAGAAAAGCCCTTGGACAACAGCAATAACAACGACAACTAACAACAGTCCCCAGAAAATAATCTTCATTCTGCGTTTTCTCTTTTTCGAAGCGGGAGTTATAAAGACGTCATCATCAATATCATCATTATCTGGCAATTTGCAATTATTCTGCTGCTCCGGTTGCTTGACTTCCTCAACAGGCTCCTCCTTCTCAAAATAGTCGTCAATATCTGTAAGTTTAAGTGCCATAATTATTTAGTCTTCAAACTCCTTTTATTATCAATCAAAATATAAAAATAAGTATATATGCCCAAAAGAATGAGCAACAAGTTTTGAGTACCCCAAACAAGCATAGCAAATGCAGAAGCCCTCGCATCAGGACTGTCAACAGAGAAAGAGCCGACGCCATAAAGCGACAAGCCGAAAATTATTGCCATGTGCCATGCTCCAAGACCGCCATTAGTCGGTATTCCCATACTTATACTGCTGAGAACGAAGCACACCAAAGCACACACTATACCAAGATTTTGAGTAAACTCAAACGCAAAGAAGCAAATATATAACTGAATAAAATAACAACCCCAGATAAGAGCGGTATAGACAAGAAACATCCACTTATGCTCCATCTTGGCAATAGAGGCAAAACCTTGCCAAATATTTGTTATCATCCCTTTAACCTTCGCAACAAACCGGTTATTCTTACCCAACTTAAATATCAGCACAACAGCAATGACAATTGCCGCAACACCAATCCAAAGCCCAGGAGAATTGACCAAATTCCAAAGATTCTCCTTCACTTGCGGGAACGTTGTGAAAAACTGCTCAAATGCAGGACCGGCAAGCAAAACAGCAATAACCGTAAGGAAAAGCACCGTTGCAGTATCACTCAACCTGTCAGCAACCATAGAACCAACAATCTTTGTGAACGGAGCCTGCTGACGCTTTGCCACATATCCACAACGCCACACCTCACCAAGCCGGGGGAATACAAGGTTTACAGCATAGGTACCAAAAATTGAAACGATGAGCACTCCAAGCGGAGCATCAACGCCCAAAGCCTTCAACTGCAACCTCCAGCGAAAAGCACGGAAAATGTGGCTAAACACACTTATAACAAGCATTATGAATATCCACACATAGTTAACATCATAACGCAAAATATTACGCATCTCATTCATATCGACATTATTATACAGCCAATAGAAGAGACAAACACCAATTGCCAATGGCACTCCTATCTTAAGAGTGAAACCAAAGATTTTTTTTATATTGAATTTTTCCAAAATATTAATTAACTTTGTCGTTTACAAAGATAGTGAAAGTCAAATGCAAAAAAAAGAAGTTTACTTATTTTTTTGCTGAGACGCATCCTATCTTGCGCGAAACAAAAGATAATACAAACCGAGTGGAGAAAAACAAGTTCACTTGATTTTTTATTCCAAGGTGCAGTTTATCTTAAAAAAACAGCAGGAAAATCCCCAAAGATTTCTCCTAAGCATAGAACGAAACAGGAAAAAGAAACACTATATGCAGAAGGTAAGACCTAAAAAGGCCTTGGGCCAACATTTTCTCACCGACCTATCGGTAGCAGAGCGAATCGCCGACACACTAAGCGGTTACATCGGCACACCAGTACTTGAGGTAGGTCCAGGTATGGGAGTTTTGACCGAGTATTTGTTGGAAAAAGGTCATGATTTGCAGGTCGTGGAATTAGACGGCGAGTCTGTAGAATATCTCCAACGCAATTTTCCATCGTTGGAAGGGAGAATTATTGCCAAAGACTTCCTCACACTTGACTTAGACAAAATCTACGAAGGAGATTTCTGCGTTATCGGCAACTACCCCTACAATATCTCATCTCAGATATTTTTCAAGGTACTTGACCACAAAGACAAGGTTAAATGCTGCAGCGGCATGCTCCAAAAGGAAGTTGCAGAGCGGATAGCAGCAAAGCCAGGGTCTAAGACATACGGCATCCTGTCGGTACTCCTTCAAGCGTGGTATGATGCCGAATACCTGTTTACGGTGTCAGAACACGTTTTCAACCCGCCACCAAAAGTAAAGTCCGGCGTTATCCGCCTGACAAGAAACAATGTCAGCAAACTGGATTGCGATGAAATTAAATTCAAGCAAGTAGTAAAGACAACATTTGGCCAGAGAAGAAAGACACTTAGAAACTCCGTCAAACCGCTATGCAGCAATCCAGAAATTCTCAGTGACCCTATTTTCAACAAACGGCCGGAACAACTTAGCGTTGAGGAGTTTGTTTATCTAACTAATCTTATAAGCAAGTAAGATGAAGGAATATACAGAGGAAGAGGTAAAAGAAATCCTCGACAAGATAGAGGCAAAGGATGAAAACGTAGTCAAAGAAGTTATCCAAGACTTGCACCCGGCAGATATTGCAGAATTGCTGCAACTTCCACAGGTGGATATGGAACTTGCAATCTACGTCTTCAACCTGCTTGACGATGAGACAGCAGCCGAGACCCTAATGGAACTCGACGAAGACAAGCGTCACGCCCTTTTGGAAAATATCCCAAACAAAGATATTGCAAAGACTTTCATTGAAAACCTTGATACCGACGATGCCGTTGACCTTATCCAGGAATTGGACAAAGAAGACCAGGAAGAAGTACTTTCACACGTAGGCGACGTTGAACAAGCCGGTGATATTATCGACTTGATGAAATATGACGACGACACTGCCGGCGGTTTGATGGGAAAGGAAATGATTGTCGTCAACGAGAACTGGAGTATGCCGGAATGCGTCAAGCGTATGCGCGAGCAAGCTGAAGACATGGACGAGATTTTCTATGTATATGTCGTTGATGACGATTACAAACTCAAGGGAATTTTACCTTTGAAAGGACTTATCACTCACCCTTCTGTTTCAAAGATTAAGCATATCATGGAAACCGACCCTATATCGGTAAAGGCTGATGAGCCTATCGACGAGGTCGTTATCGCATTCGAAAAGTATAACCTGGCTGTTATGCCCGTCGTTGACTCCATCGGCCGCCTCGTAGGTAGAATCACCTTCGACGACGTTATGGATGAAGCGCGCGAACAAACCGAACGCGACTACCAGATGGCTTCCGGTTTGTCTAAGGACATTGAAACACGAGATACCGTTATCGACCAGACTAAGGCACGCCTCCCATGGCTGCTCATCGGTATGATTGGCGGACTGTCAAACTCCCTGATTCTCGGCAACTTTGAAGCAAGTTTCATAAGCAACCCTTCTATGGCTTTGTTTATACCCCTTATAGGCGGTACTGGCGGTAATGTCGGCATCCAGTCATCTGCGATTGTCGTTCAGGGTCTGGCAAACGGTTCACTTGACCTAAAACACGCAGTTTCCCAGATTTTCAAGGAAATAGGCGTTGCAATGATTAATGCCTGCATCATTTCACTGCTTGTTTTTGCATACAACTTCTTTTTCTTCAAACCAGATATGCAAACAACGGTTTCAGTATCTGTATCGCTATTTGCTGTTGTTATGTTTGCTGCCATCTTCGGAACATTCGTGCCATTGATGCTTGAGCGTCTGAAGATCGACCCTGCGATTGCAACAGGACCATTTATAACTATCACAAACGATATTATTGGAATGATGATATATATGCTCGTAGGTTCTGCATTTATGCAACTTACAGTAGGTTAGTAAAATACAAACAAAATATAAGAAAAAATGTCAAAAGTATTAATTATCGGGGCAGGAGGTGTTGGAACAGTTGTTGCCCACAAGTGTGCGCAAAATCCTGACGTTTTCAATGAAATCGTTATTGCGTCAAGAACAAAATCTAAATGCGACGCCGTAGCAAAGGCTATCGGCAAGAGTAACATCACAACCGACTCTGTTGACGCTGACAGCGTTCCTGAATTGGTAGCACTTTTCAAAAAGCACCAACCAGATATCGTTATCAACGTTGCTTTGCCATATCAAGACCTTACCATTATGGACGCTTGTCTTGAATGTGGCGTCAACTACCTTGACACAGCAAACTACGAACCACTTGACGAGGCCAAATACCAGTACAGTTGGCAATGGGCTTACAAGGACAAGTTCGAAAAGGCTGGTTTGACTGCAATCTTGGGTTGCGGATTCGACCCGGGTGTTTCTGGAGTTTTCACTGCTTACGCTGCTAAGCACCATTTCTCTGAAATGGAAAACCTCGACATCGTTGACTGTAACGCTGGTAACCACGGCAAGGCATTTGCAACTAACTTCAACCCGGAAATCAACATCCGCGAGATTACTCAAAGAGGAAAATACTACCAAGACGGTGAATGGATTGAAACTGACCCTCTTTCAGTACACCGTCCTTTGACATACCCTAACATCGGTCCTAAGGAATCATACCTTATGTACCACGAAGAGTTGGAAAGCCTTGTTAAGAACTATCCTACTATCAAGCGTGCTCGCTTCTGGATGACTTTCGGTCAAGAATACCTTACTCACCTTCGCGTTATCCAAAATATCGGTATGGCAAGCATCCAACCTATCAACTATAATGGCGTGGAAATTGTGCCTATCCAATTCTTGAAGGCGGTTCTTCCTAACCCTAAGGAACTTGGTGAAAACTATACTGGAGAAACTTCTATCGGCTGCCGTATCAGCGGTAAGGATAAAGAAGGCAAGCCTATGACTTACTATATCTACAACAACTGCTCTCACCACGAAGCATTCCTTGAGACTGGTATGCAAGCCGTTAGTTACACAACAGGTGTTCCTGCCATGACAGGTGCTATGATGTTCCTTAAGGGACTATGGAAACGTCCTGGCGTTTGGAACGTAGAGGAATTTGATCCAGATCCATTCTTGACTGAATTGGCAAAACAAGGTCTTCCTTGGCACGAACAAATCAACGAGAATATCGAATTCTAAAATCGACATAAATCATAGCAAGGGCTGCATCAAAAGCGATGTAGCCCTTGTTGTTTTTGAATTATATCCTTATTTTCAGCCGAATGTAGTCTTACCTATGTAATAACATTCAGTAAAGTATCCGTGTTATAAACAATTTCACCCCCAAGAGGCAAATGAATCATACACAAAAAAAGCGAACCCGATTGAGTTCGCTTTTTGCTACTTATAATTATCTTTTAGATAAGAGCCTTACCAGTCATATCAGCAGGTTGCTCCATACCCATAATCTTCAAGATTGTTGGTGCAACGTCAGCAAGGATACCGTTCTCAACTTTTGCGTCCTTGTTTGCAGTAACGTAAACACACGGAACTGGGTTAAGAGAGTGAGCGGTATTTGGTGTGCCGTCGCTGTTGATAGCGTTGTCGGCATTACCGTGGTCAGCGATGATGATAACTTCATAATCGTGAGCCTTAGCAGCCTCTACTGTATCCTTAACGCAGTTATCGATAGCAATTACAGCCTTTTCAATAGCCTCGTAGATACCAGTGTGACCAACCATGTCACCGTTGGCATAGTTAACAACGATAAAATCGTACTTTTCTGTACCAATAGCCTCAACGAGTTTATCCTTAACTTCATAAGCACTCATTTCGGGCTTAAGGTCGTAAGTCGCAACCTTTGGTGAAGGAACGAGGATTCTGTCTTCGTTATCGTATGGAGTTTCGCGGCCACCGTTGAAGAAGAAAGTAACGTGAGCGTACTTTTCAGTTTCTGCGATGTGAAGTTGCTTCTTGCCACTGTTTGCAAGGTATTCACCAAGAGTGTTTTGAACGTTTTCTTTATCGAAAAGGATATGAACGCCCTTGAAAGAAGAATCGTACGGAGTCATGCAGTAATATTGCAATCCAGGGATAGTCTTCATTCCCTCTTCTGGCATATCTTGCTGTGTAAGAGCGATAGTCAACTCTTTTGCACGGTCATTACGATAGTTGAAGAAGATAACTGCATCGCCTTCCTTGATAGTTCCGTCAACTGTTGAGTTATTGATTGGAAGAACGAATTCATCTGTAACGTCTGCGTCGTAAGATTCCTGCATTGCCTTAACCATATCGTCAGCTTGTTTTCCTTTGCCTTCGATAAGCAAATCGTATGCTTCCTTAACGCGGTTCCAGCGTTTGTCACGGTCCATTGCATAGAAGCGGCCTATGATAGAAGCGATAACGCCTGTTGATTTTTTGCAGTGTGCCTCAACTTCTTCGATAAATCCCTTACCGCTCTTCGGGTCAGTATCACGACCGTCCATAAAGCAGTGGATAAACACCTTTTCAAGGCCGTATTCCTTAGCGATGTCGCAAAGAGCATAGAGGTGCTCAAGTGAACTGTGAACGCCACCGTTAGAAGTTAAACCCATAAAGTGGATTGCCTTACCGTTTTCTTTAGCGTAAGTAAATGCAGAAACAACCTCTTTATTGTTCATGATTGACTTGTCGGCAATCGACTTGTTGATTTTAACGAGGTCTTGGTATAGCACTCTACCTGCACCAATGTTAAGGTGACCAACTTCAGAGTTACCCATTTGACCGTCAGGCAAACCAACGTTTTCGCCACTTGCCTGAAGTTCTGAATGAGGATAGTTTGCCAACAAAGAATCCCAATAAGGAGTTGGAGTAGAGAAGATAACGTCTCCCTTAGAGTGGTTACCAACTCCCCAACCGTCCAAAATCATTAACAATGCTTTTTTACCCATATCTTAATTATTTAATTTGTTACAAATTATGCGTCAATACTTGCGTAGTGAGCGTTTTCTTCAATAAACTCGCGACGCGGGGCAACATCTTCTCCCATAAGCATTGAGAATACTCTGTCTGCCTTAACAACGTCGTCAATAGTTACCTGCTTCAAGAGTCTGTGCTCTGGGTCCATTGTGGTATCCCAAAGTTGATCAGCATTCATCTCACCAAGACCCTTATATCGCTGAATCTTTACTGAACTTTCATTACCCTTTCCGTATGTCTGAACAAACTCATTCAACTGAGCATCAGTCCAGCAATATTCCTCAATATCACCCTTGCTGCAACGGTACAACGGCGGAGTTGCCAAATAAAGGTATCCGTTTTCTATAACTGTCCTCATTCTGCGGAAGAATAGAGTCATCAGCAATGTTGCAATATGTGCACCATCGACATCGGCATCGGTCATGATGATAATCTTATGGTATCTCAACTTACTGATGTTAACCTCTTTGCTGTCTTCCTCAGTACCAATAGTTACACCTAATGCTCGGAAAATATTTGTAATCTCCTCACTGTCGAAGATTTTGTGCTCCATCGCTTTCTCTACGTTAAGAATCTTACCACGAAGCGGAAGGATTGCCTGGAACTTGCGGTCACGGCCTTTCTTTGCTGAACCGCCCGCAGAATCACCCTCGACAAGGAATAACTCACATTCTTCTGCTTTCTTTGAAGAGCAAGCAGCCAACTTTCCAGGAAGGCCTCCAGATAGTGAAGAACCTGATTGCACTTTCTTTCTTGCATTGTAGGCAGCGTGACGGGCCTGTGCGGCAAGGATAATCTTTTCTACAATAGTCTTAGCCTGTTTCGGGTGTTCTTCAAGATAGTTTCTCAATGCCTCGCTAACGGCAGTCTGTACTGAACCGATAACCTCATTATTTCCAAGTTTGGTTTTAGTCTGACCTTCAAACTGTGGCTCAAGGACCTTAACAGACACTACGGCTGTTAAACCTTCACGGAAGTCGTCGCTTGCAATCTCGATTTTAACTTTCTCAAGCATCTTCTGGTCCTCTGCATATTTCTTCAAGGTTGAAGTCAAGCCTCTACGGAAACCAGTCAAGTGCGTACCTCCTTCTATTGTGTTGATATTGTTAACGAAAGAAAGGATTGTTTCGTTGAAAGATGTATTGTATGTAAACGCAACTTCTACAGGAATGCCGTTACGCTCTGTATTGATGTAGATAATATCATCAATAAGATCTTCCTTGTTTGAGTCAATGTATCTGACAAATTCCTTCAATCCTTCTTCAGAGTAGAAAATTTCTTTTTTAGGGTTACCTTCCTTGTCCAACTCTCTCTTGTCTGTAAGAGTCAAATGGATTCCGGCATTAAGGTATGCCAAGTCGCGAAGACGGTTTGCAAGTGTGCCAAAGTCATATACTGTAGTTTCTGTAAAGATTGTCTTGTCAGGAAGGAAAGTGACCTTAGTTCCTGTATGGTCTGCATCACCAATTACCTCTACTGGTGCTTTAGGGTGACCATAAGCATATTCTTGCATATAAGTCTTACCATTACGGCAAATTTCTGCACGAAGATATTCAGAAAGAGCATTCACACAAGAAACACCAACACCGTGAAGACCACCGGAAACCTTGTAAGAGCCTTTATCAAATTTACCACCAGCGTGCAAAACGGTCATAACAACCTCGAGTGCTGACTTATGAAGTTTTTCGTGCTTGTCAACTGGAATACCACGACCGTTATCAACAACTGTTATTGAGTTATCCTCACCGATGGTCACTTCTATGTGATCAGCGAAACCTGCAAGGGCTTCGTCTATAGAGTTGTCAACTACCTCATACACCAAATGGTGCAAACCTTTGTGTCCGGTATCTCCGATATACATCGCCGGACGCTTGCGAACTGCCTCAAGTCCTTCCAAAACTTGAATATTACTCGCACTATAAATCTCTTTATTTTCTTCCATAATTATCTATTTCTTAGATTTTTAGAGCATTCTCGCAGCATTTAACCGCTATGCCCTTCTTTTTGCCGCATAAAAGCATACAAAGTTACAAAAAATATATGAATTTTGGCGACTTTTAGACGGTTTTTATGGAACAAAATATGCCTGATTACGCTTTTTACTAACGCAAAAACGAAATTGCATTACACACAACACACAACCAGTTGAAATGTCGCAAGTTATCTATAATATTAATATTGTAATAACCACACTATACCCATATAGGCGGACAATTTCGAGAATTATTTTCACAAAACACTGAAGCATCCACGATATGTGCCGTTCATCCCCGCAAGGGCGGGCGAAATGCATTTCGCCCCTTCAGCACATTTACATCCAATATATTATCAATACCCTACCAACACCTTCAACGGGGCTGGGGACTGGTCGGTTACTACCATATACGCGCCGAATGGAAGGAGCACGCAATCGCCGTCGCTGACTGTTGGTATGGTTGAAACGACGCGACCTGTCATATCAATAATACGGGCGTTGGAGTGCGTTCCCTCACAGCGGAATTGAATGCCGTTTTGGATACGAGCAATGGCAAACGGCTGTGCATTAAGTCCTTCAATACCACCAAGTTTGAATGTAACTGTATTCGACTTTGGAGAACGGTGTCCGAGACGAACGGACTGCACAAAATACGCATATTCTGCACCTTCTTTCATTTCGGTAAAGTTATAATAATTCTCATCGCTGTTTGTGCGATATTCCTTTGTTTCTGATGCTCCGTTATAGAACTCTGTAACCGTAACCACATAGTAATCAATTTTTGCCGGTCTCACAGGCACATCCCATGGGATAACAAAGCCCTGCGCTCCTATCATCTGCGTTGCTGCATGTGCTACTGGTGCGTCAAATTCCGGCATGTCGCACCCTACTCCCACAACTGTAATCGTATGGCTTTCAGCCAATCCGCCACCTGTAAAGACGATATTTGCTTCTGCTTCTGATGCTTTAACAGGACTATAAGTAACTTGCAGATTATAGTTGCCTGAATTAAATTCTTTCCATCCAATTGTAGTAATAGGAACAGAAAACTCCACTTTATCTGCTCCTGCAACGCTAACATTCAAATCACCTGTAACTATGCCTTTTAGCGGAATTGTTATAACCTTGCTTTCGCCTACGATAACCTCACCAATTTCAAACAACTGTCCGTTTGTTGGGGATGTTATCTCGCTCTTGCCAGTCGGTGGCACTTCTTCTACATTAAACGGACTACCCACTTTGTCGCCCCATATATATTCGGCAAGCAACGGATAGTCTATAAATGGATTTCTGTTTTTCTGAATCTTGTAAACCTCTTCATTTCGGTTCGTCTCTTTTTCAGATACTGGATCCGCACGATGCCACTTTAAAAGCAGGTCAATTGCCCACTTCTGCAATGTTGGATAATCGCCCTGAACAGTCATAAAATTATATTTCAAATCCCACGTTAAATGCTGATAGCAAGTTACCATATAGAAATAAGTTCTTGCAAAGTCGCCTTTATATTCATCATCTGGTTCAAAAACCCTCTTGTCACCGCCACCTTGACCAGCAACAGGCTTTCCTGTCTTTGACTTGCCGTAATCTGAGAACGAAACACTTATGTCAACCTCGCCCAATGGATGGTTGCTTTTGCTCATATTTGCAGAGCCGTCTGCAGGATAAAGATGATTTAAGTCTGTATAAGCATCATTTTCTGCCCCTCCCCACCAACTTTTAGGGAAGGAGTGCTCGCGATGCATTCCTGGATGATTGATAGCACCGTTAACATATACTGGAACGACCTTGTCAGAGTACATATCCCACCAGGTGCCGTCCGACCGCACGTCAGTATGAACAAAACTGTCATCGAAAAGTTTGTCGTAACTGTTTGTGTTGCCAATGTTTACTATTGTATGCAACTTATTTTTTAAATCTCTGTCTTTCAAACCACTTATTCCATCATAGTAACCATCTGGTATTGCGGAATACAATGAAAAGAAACAGAATACAGCAAAAAGACTGGCAAGGACTCTAAATAATGGTAACCTATTCATAAGTTTAATTTTAGGTATAAAATGGCATGTTTGATTTCAAGTACGTTTATAACAAACAACTGTACCAAAAAGTTTATTTTTTACCCACCATTTTGCAGATTTATATTTTATTGATGTGCCGTTCATTCTGCCACGGCGGGCGGAATACCTTTCGTCCCTACATCCAATTGACAATCAACACATTGCAAATACCATACTGTAGGGACACTCTGCAGAGTGTCCGCAACCCGAGCCTCTCATTCCCGAAAGGGCAGACAAAATACATCTCACCCTTACAGCACGCTGATTACCAATACATCATCAATACCCTACCAACACTTTCACTGGGGCTGGGGACTGGTCGGTTACTACCATATACGCACCGAATGGAAGGAGTACGCAATCGCCGTCAACAACCTCTGGAATTGATGAAACGATGCGCCCTGTCATATCATAGATGCAGACATTGGTGTGCGTTCCCTCACAGCGGAACTGTACGCCGTTTTGGATACGTGCAACGGCAAATGGCTGTGTGCTAAGCCACTCAACACCACCAAGTTTGACAGAAATAACATTAGACTCCGGTGAACGCACATCAAAACGCACAGACTGCACAAAATATGTATAATCCGCACCACTAACCGCCTCTGAAAAGTCAAAATAATTCAAATTATCTTCTGTAACATACTCCTTTCTCACAACTTCTCCATTAACATATTCAGAAATTGTAACAACATAGTAATCAATAGCCTCTGGCATAGACGGGACATTCCAGTTTACACGGAAGCCGCTTTCTGTCACTTCAGTCGCCTCGGTAGCAACAGGCCTGTCGAAGGTTGGCATATCGTGTGCCTGACCCTTCAAGGCTATTGTATAACTGGTAAGTCCTTGCAACCCCCCGTCGTAAATGAGCAAGGAAGCGTTATCTGCTGCTACTGCTGTTGGTTTATAGGTAATGACCAGATTGTATCCTTTGTCATTAACATCCTTCCACGAAACAGAAGTTACCGGGATAGAAAAGTCAGCAAAATCTTTTCCATAAGTATTTAACGACAAATTCTGTGTCAGTTTTCCTCTAATAGGCAGAGTTACACTCTTTGAATGACCAACAACCACATCCCCAAAATCTACAACCTCATTATTAATCGGAGAACTTAACGAACCAACTCCTATTGGAGGCAATTCTCCAGAAGTAAACGACTGACCCTTCTTGTCGCCCCATATAAACTCCGCCAATTCAGGATAATCGATAAACGGATTTCTGTTTCGCTGGATTCTATATACCTCATCGTTACGGTTAATCTCCTTTTTTGATACAGGATCAGCACGATGCCATTTCAAAAGTAAATCTATTGCCCACTTCTGAAGAGTTGGATAAGCATTATTTGCAGCCATATAGGTATATTTCCACGTTAGATGCTGATAGCAGGTTACCATATAAAAATAGGTTCGCGCAAAGTCTCCCTTGTACTCATCGGCTGGCTCGAAAACATATTTTGCTCCGCCTCCCTGACCTTGAACTGGGCTACCAACAAGTATCAACCCGTTGTCATAATCAATATATGCACGATTTACCTCACCCAAGGGATAATTCAACTTGGCTGAGTTTGCAGGGCCGTCTGACGGATAAAGGTGGTTAATATCAGTATAGGCATTGTTTTCATCACCTCCCCACCAACTTTTAGGAAAAGAGTGCTCACGGTTCATGCCCGTCCAACTGATTTTATTGTTTACGATAGTTGCACGCTTGATATTTGAATACATATCCCACCAGGTTCCGTTGTCTCTAACGTCAGTATAAATAAAGCAATTTTTAAAAAGACCGGAATAATTGTTTGAGTTTCCAGTATTAATTATATTATGTAATTTATTTTTCAATGCACTGTCCTTTAAGCCATTGATACCATCATAATAACCTGCCGGAACTGCTCCATTGCTTGCAAGGCAACCGGCAATTACGGCTACCATGACAATGACTTTTCTTAATAAGCGTGTAATCATCTTTATTTATGATTTGTATGAAAATATGTAACTTGCAAAGTTAAACAAATTCCTTAAATATAAAATATTTTACAATTAAAAATGTTTTAAATGTCTTAATGCTGTTTTTACTGGATATTTTTTTGCAGCCTAAGAAATTGTTTATTATTAAAATTTAGTAACTTTGTAATGTTGCTTGAAATTGAAATTTATACTCCTATGAATTATTTTACCGCAAAATACATAATTCCAATACTACTGGCTATTATGCCGGCTTTTTCTGCATACGCCGACTCTGAAAATATTTATCTTGAGATAGATAAGGCTATTACCAATTCTGAAGAATACGTCAAAAAGCGGGAATCTCGCATTTCTGACCTCACTAACGCCCTGAGCAAAGCAACAAATGATTCCGACCGATACAACCTAAGCAACCACCTCTTTCAAGAGTACAAACCTTACAAAAGTGACTCTGCTTTTGTATATGCACTGAAGAGCATTGATTATGCGGAAAAATTAGGTGACAGAAACAAGACTTGCATTAGCAAATCAAACCTTGCTTTTATGTTCTCAACAACAGGCCAGTATTCAGAGGCTAACGACATTCTTTCCATTATTGACACAGTGGGAGTGTCGCGTGCTGCAAAAGGGCAGTTCCTGTTTGCAAAAGTCCACGTTTACGGAGAAATGGGGTTTTATTGTCAGGTTCATGAGATGGGAGAACAATATTTTTCTATACAAAAAAGTCTGCTTCCTGAATTATTCGACAATTTAGACCCAAACAGTGAAGATTTCCTTCTTAGAAAAGAAATAGAATTATACAACGCTAACGACTGCAATGGAGCTCTGGAAATTAACGACAGGCGTATGCTTGGGCTCGATGAGGGAAGCCACATTTTTGCAATCGTTGCATATTACCGATTTTTGATTCTAAACAAAGCAGGGAGGAAAAACGAAGCGGAGAAATGGCTTGCAAAAGCCGCTTTAAATGATATACGCAATGCCGTCATGGATCAGGGAGCCCTTTGGGAATTGGCTAATATTCTTAAGGAAAAAGGACAGTTAGAGCGTTCAAGAAGATACATATACTTTGCATGGCAGTGTGCGAATACATTCAGCACACGAATGCGCAACTGGCAGATTACTCCGGTTCTGTCGAATATCGATTCTACATACCAAAAGGAAATTGAAGACTCTAACACTCTGCTGCGCCTGCTAATTATTGTTATCAGCATTATGGCGGTTGCTTTGGCTATCGGATTACTATACGTTTACCGTCAGCACAAAAGGCTATCACTCGTCCATAGGCAACTAAGTTCAAAAAACAAGGAAATGGAATTGTTAAACAATGAATTAAGCAACGCTAACCAAAACCTTGATAAAACCAACAAGCAATTGAAATCTCTCATTGAGCAACTGAACGAACAAACGAAAATCAAGGAAGAATATATCGGGCATTTCATGAGACTATGCTCTGACTATATTGATAAAATCGACGAGTTCCGAAGGAAGGTTAACAGACTGGTTAAGAACAAAGATTATGACGAACTGGCCAAACTGGCTAAATCTTCCGATTTAAAAAAACAGGAGATTGAGGAATTGTGTATCAGTTTCGACAATGCTTTCCTTCACCTATTTCCAAACTTCATCGACGACTTTAACGCCCTACTGCGCGAAGACGAGAAAATTGAAATTCAAGGCGAATACACTCTAAACACTACTTTACGAATTTTTGCCTTAATTAGACTTGGTATCGACGACAGTTCAAAAATTGCCGACTTCTTGCATTATTCCGTCAATACCATATATAATTATAGAGCACGCATTAAAAGTGCTGCCATAAACCGACGTGAAGATTTTGAGCAGAAAGTAAAGGAAATCGGTATGATTTAACCAACCCAAAATTTTTTGTAGAAATAAACGGCTGACAATTTATTATAAACATATTGAAAACACCCTGCTGTAGGGACACTCTGCAGAGTGTCCGAGTCGCAAAATCTAAAACAATTAATGTCGTTCCCGCGGGCGGACGAAATACATTTCGTCCCTACAATCTAATAGAAATCAAATGTTTACAAATACGAAACTGTAGATACACTCTGCAGAGTGTCCGCAATATGTGCCGTTTGCGGGCGGACGATATGCATTTCATCCCTACAGTGCACTAATTACCAACACATTGCCAACACCCTGCTGTAGGGACACTCTGTAGAGTGTCCGCAATATGTATCGCTCATTATACATACTAAAAAAGGTTGCACCTTTTGGTACAACCTTTTTAAATATATGTTGTGTCTAGTCCTGCCATAGCGTTACACTAAAAAGTAACAGAAAATGAAAGAGACTA
>UQLZ01000024.1 GCA_900541935.1 uncultured Prevotellaceae bacterium
ATAATCGGAAAATTGGTCAAGTAAAGTATTCACTAATTTAATTCAACCAACAGGTTAATTTCATATCATTATATGGAGTTCCTGTTATTTGGTCTTTCAAAGAATTGTAATAATAAAACCCATCATAAGTTCCATTCCAACCCCAATTCATATACACCAAAGTAGAACTCAAAGGATGACCATGCATAAATTTATACATTTGCCCAAATTCAGTTCGCCTTATATATGTCCATATCTCATATTCTTCAGAATCATAATATACATAGTCATAGCCACTGCATACCCATGCATGTCCCTGATTATTTCCAGTTGCAGTACCTCTCATAATAACAGGTCTTTTTTCTGACAAATCCGCCGCAGGATAAACTTTTCCATAGACTCCAAGCGTTGCCGTATATCCATAACTAAGCAATGCTTGATAAGTATCCGAGAAGTAAGTAGAGGTCCCATTTCCCCCAAACTGTGCCTTGCTTCGTTTAGCCACGTCATATAAGAAATCCGATGTAGTTTTCGTAGCACTTTCATTTGGCATCGCTGACCAATTAAATGTTTTCGGATACTCAAAATACCTCAAAACCTGCCCAAGAGCAACTGAACCGCAACCGACAAGAGCTCGCCCACCGTTTACCATCGGGAAACTCATATTAAAAGGATAATTTTGACCCCATTTAGTACTTAAAAAATTATCAATAAATTCAGTTCTATCTGGTCCAGGCTTATTGGCAATAAACGACAGAGCATACCAATAATCAGCATACTCGGGATGAATCGCTTCTTTTATATATTCCCTCATTTTGTCATCAAATGCCTCATCTCCCGTTATCCGGTCATCAACACTATACACGTGATAACCTTGTCCGCGGAGCTCTCCTTTCTTTTTTTCAACCACTTGCCTTAACTTGTTCAATGCCTGGGATTCTTCTGGAGTAAGTATATCTGGTGAACGGCTGATTTTTGCGTTAGCCATTGTTCCGTCCTCATACTGCCTCCAAAGCCTTCTATAGTTATGCTTGACATCCTGTCGGAACGTATCGGATGCATTAACAGCATTCAACGTTCCTTCCTGCCACATTTTTAGACCATCAGGCTTCTCTCCACCAACACTAAAATGCCCGGTCGTGTTGTATGCCAATATCGGATCATAATTCTTGGTTGCACTTATAATCATAAAACCTCCATTTTGCGGTCTATTCACCACATAAACTAAAGGCTCTTGATTATCATCATAAATAGTTTCTACAGAATATTCCCCATTTGATGATTTTGTTTGAGGGAATACGGATTCAACAATATTTCTAACCTCATCTGCATTGACCTTCACCGAGTCAATCTCAAGCACTTCATAAGAAGTATGTGCCACTTCAAAACCTAAGTCTTCCAAACGCTCTTCGCTACAAGATAGCAAAAGCGG
Organism: uncultured Prevotellaceae bacterium; assembly: GCA_900541935.1. Lineage (GTDB taxonomy): Bacteria > Bacteroidota > Bacteroidia > Bacteroidales > Muribaculaceae > Limisoma. The sequence goes on from UQLZ01000024.1 coordinate 1,412, forward strand.
AAGATGCAAAAAAAGAACCAGTTTTTTCATAGCATAAAATTCTAGATTTTCGCTTTTGCAAATATAAAAAATTAAAAAAACCAACCAATATTTTATTAGTTAAACATCGTTAACATAATACGTTAATAAACAAATCATTGCCTCTCTATTTTGCCAATATTCTCTAATAAAAAATTTTTCTAAATTCGCCCAGTCAAGAACGTTCCATATACGCGACAAGAATGCGACTATTAGTACCTTTACTTATTACTAATCCGAACTGGCAATGTTAAATTTTAACAAAAATGTAATTAACGTGTGATTTTTCTTATCAAACTGTAGGAAATTCAAATTTTTAAAAATAACTTTGAGAAACGAATTTTAAACAAAAGTCTAACCATAAAACTAACAATTATGAGTGAAATGAAATTTTCTGCTTTTATCCCCACCAAACTAATTTTCGGAGCCGGGGAAGTTGCCAAATTGGCAGAAACTGCACTCCCCGGCAAAAAAGCCTTAGTAGTAATCTCTGCCGGTACATCTATGCGTAAATATGGATATTTAGACCGTGTTTGCGCATTGTTGCAAAAAAATAGTGTATCTTCGGTTATCTATGATAAAATCCTTGCAAACCCAATAAAGGACCACGTTATGGAAGGTGCCGCTCTTGCTAAGCAGGAAGGCTGCGACTTCGTTGTTGGCCTTGGCGGTGGCAGCACAATCGACTCTGCCAAGATGATTGCAGTTATGACTGCCAGCGAGGAAGACCTTTGGGACTACGCTTGCGGAGGTACCGGAGGCGGAAAGGCTATAAAGAAGTCCCTCCCTATAGTGGCAATCCCTACAACAGCCGGTACTGGCACAGAGGTTGACCCTTGGGCGGTTATTACAAACACCGACACGCAAGAAAAAATAGGTTTAGGAAATAAGGTTACATTCCCAACATTATCTATCGTTGACCCGGAATTGATGCTTTCTATTCCTCCTAAATTCACTGCATACCAAGGATTTGACGCTTTCTTCCACGCTTCTGAAGGATATATTGCAAACATCGCTTCTCCTATCAGCGACATTTTCGCTCTTGAAGCAATCAGACTGCTTTACAAATACTTGCCAATCGCAGTTAAAGACGGTAACAACCTAAAGGCACGAACAAAAGTTGCCTGGGCTTCTACCCTCGCAGGACTTGTTGAAGCAACTTCTTCTTGCACATCTGAGCATTCCATGGAGCACGCTATGAGTGCTTATTACCCTGAACTTCCTCACGGAGCGGGACTTATCGCTATCTCCAAGGCATACTTCACCACCTTCAAAAACGACAAGATGAAGAGATACATGAAGATGTATGAAGTAATGACTGAGAAGAAGAGCGCAAGACCGTCTGACTTTGTTGACGCTCTTGACTATATGCAAAAGGAATGCGGCGTTGACAATATAAAACTTAGCGAATTTGGCATTTCACCGACCGACTTCCCTCGCTTTGCCGACAACGCACTAAATGCGATGGGTGGACTCTTCGACTATGACCCAAGAGCGCTCTCAAGAGCAGAAATTATCAAAATCTACTCAGATTCATATAAATAAAATATTATAATAACAATAACGAAGAGGGCACCCAAAAGCCATTAGGCTTTAAGGTTGCCCTCTTTTTTGTTCACGCATGGCGGACACATTTGCAATATATCCTTACAAAATATTGATACGCAATCGTTTCAGCAGACCCTCCATAGGGACGCTTTGAATAAAAGAGCCAGCGTTTCACTCCATCAAAACTTTTGTGCCGTAACGGGCTGAAATGCATCACCTCACTAACCGTTATTTTTGCAAACAAACAATTAAATATCCACATAACTTTGCAGAAAAAAGCCATGGAAACACAAATAATCACAGAAGAAATCGCAGGCAGGATAATACCGCTTATCGCAACTGTCTGCATAGAGTATGCCCTCGTTATGCTATCCATCATCGGCGATATGGTAAGCGGAATCCGCAAAGCAAAAAAGCGAGGGGAAGCAACACGAAGCAAGGCATTGCGGAGAACCATCGACAAAGCGGCTGGCTACTACAACGTTCTGCTAATTCTCACTATAGTTGACGCAATGCAAATAACGGCGGCAATATTCATGAGGACAGTTGAAGGTTATGAAATCCCAACAATTCCAGCATTTACCCTCATTGGCTCGCTCGGAATGGCTTTTATCGAAGTCAAAAGCATCTTCGAAAAAGCCTCAGAGAAAGAAAAAGAGAGTGCAGCTGACCTGCTAAGGATGATAAAAGAAATATCCCAAAACCCTAAAATGAAAGAAATAATAACCGAAATTCTAAAAAAATGAAACATTTCACAATCGAGGAACTGACGCGTTCCGAAACAGCAAAACGTCTGAATATTGACAACACTCCGACGAAAAACGTTATAGCCAACCTCACAAATCTGGTAGAAAAGGTGCTTGACCCGGCACGCGAGCAACTCGGCAAACCGATTTACGTAAACAGCGGATACCGCTGTAAGGAACTTAACGATGCCGTTATGGGAGCCCGGAACTCATACCACAAAAAAGGCAGGGCGGCAGACTTGGACACAAGAACAGGCAACAACAGGATGCTACTATCCATTCTGCAAAAACTACCACACACAGAACTAATCTGGGAAGACAACGGCAAATGGATACACGTTGCCCTATAACCCATACTGTTCAATTAAAAATTTTTAAACTTACAAAGGTGCTTAAAATCAATATATAATTTTGATTTTCCCTGCCTTTGCATTATCTTTGCACCAAAATTTAAGGTTAATCAAGGATAATCAATTTATTCAATTTATATCATTACATTATGGTAAATTATAAAGACCTCGGACTTGTAAACACTCGCGAGATGTTTGCAAAAGCAATTGAAGGCGGTTATGCTATCCCAGCATTTAACTTCAACAACATGGAGCAGTTGCAAGCAATTATTCAAGCTGCTGCTGAAACAAAATCTCCGGTAATTCTTCAAGTATCAAGCGGTGCACGCAAGTACGCTAATCAAACTCTTCTTCGCTACATGGCTGAAGGTGCAGTTGAATACGCAAAAGAACTTGGTTGGGAACACCCACAAATCGTTCTTCACCTTGACCACGGTAACTCTTTCGAGTTGTGTAAGTCATGTGTTGACTTCGGTTTCTCTTCTGTTATGATCGACGGTTCACACCTTCCATACGAAGAAAACGTTGCTCTTACAAAACAAGTTGTTGACTATGCTCACCAATATGGCGTAACTGTAGAAGGCGAACTTGGTGTCTTGGCTGGCGTTGAAGACGAAGTTTCTTCAGACCACCACACTTACACTGACCCAGAAGAAGTTATCGACTTCGCTACAAGAACAGGTTGCGACAGCTTGGCTATTTCAATCGGTACTTCTCACGGTGCTTACAAATTCACTCCAGAGCAATGCCACGTTGATCCAGCAACTGGTCGCTTGGTTCCTCCTCCATTGGCATTCGACGTATTGGACGCTGTTATGGAAAAATTGCCTGGATTCCCTATCGTTCTTCACGGTTCATCTTCTGTTCCTCAAGAAGAAGTTGACACTATCAACAAATACGGTGGTGCTTTGAAGGCTGCTATCGGTATTCCTGAAGAAGAACTCCGCAAAGCTGCTAAATCTGCAGTTTGCAAAATCAACATCGACTCTGACAGCCGTCTTGCTATGACTGCTGCTATCCGCCAGGTATTCGCTGAATCTCCAGCAGAATTCGACCCACGTAAATACCTCGGCCCGGCTCGTGATAACATGAAGAAACTCTACATGCACAAAATTATCAACGTGCTCGGTAGCGACGGCAAAGCTTTATAATTTTTTATAATAAGATTCTAAGGAGGTGTGTCAAAAATTTTGGCACACCTCCTTTGCTTTTCTTTATTTACAAAAAGATGGTAAAAAACATAACACCCCAACATATCTTTTCAAAGTATAACCATTACTAAAAAATGAGCAGTAAAATTAACAACACCTTTTCCAAACCATATACCACGCTCAAGAAACGCATATCCGCTTAAAAATACAATCAGACATTCATAAGCCAAAAAGGAACATAAAGACTTTCTGACAAAACAGGAGCACAATTAAGAGAACACTCTACTTATTAAAAAACAGCCACAAAACATACGCGTTTTTATATATCCCAAGCAATAAATAACCTGTTTCACCGTTATAAATTCAAGCATTGCTATATAAAGTTTAAAACAATAATGAAACACTATATCTCACAATCTTGGAAATACATATCAGTCAGCTTAATTTGTGCAATCATCTGGGCATTGCCACAAAATGCTAAAGCCGTTGAATATAGCAACGAATCTGCACTTGCAACTGGCAGATGGGTAAAAATAAGGATTACCGAATCTGGTATTCATCAAATAACAAAAAGCACCCTCTCCAAATGGGGTTTTTCAGACATTTCAAAAGTAAATATCTACGGCTACGGAGGAGCTAAAGTATCAGAACGCCTTGGTAACGACTACATTGATGACCTGCCACTTATCCCTACATATAAAGACAATAATAAAATAATTTTCTATGCTCAAGGGCCTACCAGTTGGCAGGACAGAGGTTCTGGAAACATTCGACTGCTACGAACTATTAATCCATATTCAGTTAATGGATACTACTTTATTTCTGACAAAGACATTGAAATTCCAAAACAAGAAGGGACAGGCATAGCCGCAAACGCACAAACAGGTCCGCTTATAACCTCTTTTCCTGAATACATTCATCACGAAAAAGAGCAAACGGCACCAGCAAATACAGGTTCTTCTCTTGTTGGAGAAGACTTCAAATACAAATCTTCACAATATTTTGACTTCACCCTTGCAAATTCCGTTCCGGGATTAGATGCATACGTTAGAGTAAACTTCATTGCAAAAGTTGCAGGCGGGCGCAGCACTGTCAACGTAACAAGCAATTCAGAAAAATGCACATCAATGAATATTGAAGGCGTTTCTCTAAACGACAACTATGCCATTTGCAACGTCAAGTTCTGCGACGGTAAGATAAACAGTCCTGGTGAAAAAGTTAGAATAGGTATAGAATATGAAAATACGGGTATCCTACACATGGCATACCTTGATTACATAACTATAAACTACACTCGGAAACTCGAGATGCTTGAGCCTTCAATGGCTTTCAGAAGCACAACACAAAGTTGCCGCGACAGCGTTTTCGCTATTGCTGGAGCAAAGCAGGACCTTGTTGTTTGGGACATTACAACAAACTACAGGCCTATAACAGTAAATACTTCTAAAGAAGGCTCTTACGCCTATTTCCAACAGACAGAATCTGGAAGAAGAGAATACGTTGCATTCTCCCCTTCAGGCACATTCCCCTCTCCTGAATTTGCAGCAAACATCAGCAACCAGAACATACACGGCATGGAAACACCTACGATGCTGATTATATCACCTGCTGAATTTACTGCACAAGCGGAAAGAATAGCCGAGTTACATAGAACAAATGATGGGATGAAGGTAGTTGTCATCGACGACAAAGCAATTTATAACGAATTTTCATCAGGTACTCCCGATGCTATGGCTTACAGAAAAATTTGCAAAATGTGGTGGGAAAGGACTAAATCTCTTCCTGACAACAGCAATGACAAATTCAGATACCTTATTCTGTTTGGAAGAAGCGTTTATGACAATAGGAAAATAACTCCTGAAGTCAAAAACATCAACTACCCTATGCTACTAACATGGGAATCCGACAACATAACATCGCAATCTTCAAGTTTCAACTCTGATGATGTTTTCTGCATCCTTGAAGACAACACCGACATTTCCACAAAAAACGGCAAACTAAATATCGCTTCAGGACGCTTCCCTGTTAAAAGTGTTGCAGAGGCTAAGAAAGTTGTTGACAAACTTTACAAATACGTAAACAGCAATGACCCAGGCGCTTGGAAAAACAACATAATGATAATTGCCGATGACGGCGACTCCGGAATACACATGCTTTCATCCGACGAGTTTATAAAAAACATGCAAGCAAACGGCGGAGAACGGTACGTTTATAACAGAGTTTATATCGATGCCTTTGAAAGGACGTCTGACGGAACAGGACAAAACTATCCAGAAGCAAGAGAAAGGATGTTAAGAAACTTCAAAAACGGCGTTCTATACGCAAGTTACGTTGGTCACGCAAATCCCAAATCATGGACACACAACGGATTGCTTACTTGGAACGACATAAACTCGGAATATTTTTACAAGCATCCCGCCTTCATTTACACAGGAACCTGCGAATTTACTCGCTGGGACGACGCTGCCGTTTCTGGCGGTGAACTCCTATTCCTTAATGACCAGGGCGGTTTCATCGGTATGCTGACATCCTCTCGAGCAACAGGAATTTCATACAATGGGGAATTTGCCGCAGATATGGGAAAATTCCTCACGAAGAAGAATCAATACGGCGAATATGACCGCATTGGTGACATTATTGTCAAACTTAAAAATAACCGTCCAAGTGACGGAGGACACCGTTGGAAATATGTTCTTCTCGGTGACCCGGCAATGAAGCTGAAATATCCACAGGAAAAAATCGTTATCGACGAGATAAACGGAAAAATCGTTGGAACTGATGACGCTATAGAGTTAAAAGCAGGAAGCCTCGCTTCCTTAAAGGGACACGTTGAAGATTTAAACGGAAACATTTTGTCGGAAATGAACGGCGAACTATTTACCACCGTATATGACGCTGAAGAGTCAGTAACAACAAACGGATTCGGAGAAGGAGACAAAGACCCAGGACTCGAGTTCACCTTTGACGAATGGAGCAACAAACTGTATAGCGGAGTAAACCCGGTAACAAACGGAACTTTCGAATTTACCTTCAGAGTTCCTATGGAAATATCAAACAATTACAGACCTGGAATGATTTCTCTTTATGCAACAAATGAGGATGGATCTATTGACGCAAACGGAATAGAATCTCAATTCTATATTTATGACTACTCAACAGAAGAAAAGACAGATACTGAAGGTCCCCAAATTGATATGTTCGTCATCAACGATAGCGAATTTAAAGACGGCGACATCGTCAATGAAACACCATATATCATTGCAAAATTTCATGACGAATCAGGAATCAACATATCCAGTGCCGGAATAGGCCACCAAATGACCCTTCTTCTTGACGGCAAAACAACATTCAATGAACTCGAACCTTATTATAGCGAAGACATTGAAAAAATAGGAACTCTTGCATTCCAAATGAAAGAAATTAAGGAAGGTAACCACTCACTAAGATTGCGCGTATGGGATAACCTCGGCAACCATTCTGAAAAGGAAATATCTTTCACCGTTGCAAAAGGTCTAAGTCCTAAGATGCTCGACGTATATACCGATGCAAACCCGGCAAAAACAGAAGCCAACTTCTATATCCGCCACAACCGCCCAGACGCGAACGTCACTGTAACAATTCAAGTATATAATATGATGGGGCAACAGGTTTGGACAAACACAACAACAGGACGCAGCGACATGTATCTGTCAATGCCTGTCACTTGGAACCTTACCGACAACTCAGGCGTTAGGGTAAACAGAGGAATATACCTGTACAGAGCAACAATATCTACCGACGGCATGAATGAGTCATCTGCAACAAAGCGCATTGCTGTATGCGGCGACTAACAGCTTCTTAAAAATTTAGCACATCGCGTATTACACTACGGCAACAATAGATTTTAACAATCTTTTGTTGCCGTTTACTCTTTAATTTTGAAATTGTCAACACTTGCTTTTAAAAGTTATTTTCACTACCTTTGTACCAGACAAAAATAACCGAGAAAAATGAGAGAGGAAGATAAAAAAGGACTACTGCCGGAACCTACACTGCGCCGGCTTCCTTGGTATCTGGCATACGTAAACATGTTACGTTCTCAGAATATTGAACATGTTTCATCAACCCAGATATCAAAGGAAATTAATGTTGACGCCTCTCAAATTGCTAAGGATTTGTCTTTTCTAAACATAAAGGGGAAAACCAGAATAGGATATCAGGTAGAGAACCTTGCCACCGAACTGTCAAACTTCCTTGGGTTCCATGAAGTGCACAGCGCCTTTATGATTGGAGTTGGCAGCCTCGGTTCCGCTCTTATTCAAGATTCAGGCTTGATGCAATATGGATTGCGTATTGTCGCTGGATTTGACGTTGACAAAAACATTATCGGAAAATCAATATGCGGTATTCCAATCTACGACATTGCCGAACTGCAAAAAAGGCAAGAAGCGTACAATGCAGGCATCGGAATACTTGCCGTACCAGTTGAGCACGCACAGGCTTCAGCAGACCTCCTAGCCAAAAGCGGGCTAAGAGCGATATGGAACTTTACCCCCTTTAGAATAAAGGTTAACGATGATGTCGTGATTCAAAACACTTCTATCTACGCTCACCTCGCCGTTATGTACAACCGTTTAAACTACAAAAAGTGAAGGTTATTGTTTTAACACCTAAAGATATCGACAATTTTAAAATCGATATAATTGCTGATTCCGCTTTGCAGAAAAGCGGAAAACCTTTTTTTATTCCAGAATTTGCTGAAAAGTTTCAAGCAAAAACAAAGATTGCCGCACATATTAACAGACTCGGGAAAAACATTTCAAGGAAATTTGCCGACAGATACTACCAGGAAATTGGATTATGCCTGTCAATAACAGCTACTGACCTGCTTTCAGAACTTCAAAAAAATGGAGAACCATGGGCAAAAGCAACTGCCTTCGACGGTTCTACTATAATTGGCGAATTTTTTGACAAAAGAAACATAGGAAATAACGTCAATGTCAAAGTAGAAACAAACACATCATGCGAAGAATTTGCCGAAATGAATTTAAATGAAAAAATAGAATGTGCTATTGAATACGCAAGCAAATTCTTCACGCTGAAAATAGGAGATATTATTCTTTTAGAAACTAATCATAAAGCAATTGACCTCTCCATTGGCAACAAAATAACAGCATCGCTTAATGGAAATGACTCAATCGACATAAAAATAAAATAACCATTAAATATGAAAAGAATTATTACGGCAATAACTTGCCTATTAATCATTCTTCCTTTATTTGCCACTATTAATTTCAAGAATGAATCAGTTCTTTCCAAAGGTAAATGGATTAAAATAGAAGTAACAGACGCTGGTGTATATGAATTATCATACTCTACACTAAAAAAATATGGTTTTTCAAATCCTGATAAGGTGAAAGTTTACGGAAAAGGTGGCAACGTCCTTTCCGAAGACTATCTGCTCCCGCGTATGGATGATTTGGAGCAGACTCCCACAATGCACAAAAACAATAAGATTTACTTTTACACAAAAGGCATAAGCAAAGATTCAATCAGAACGATAAGCGACGGTATAAGAATCTTTATTCCTAAAGCAAATCCATACTCTAACACTGGTGCCTTATTTCTAACTGATGAAGGCAACGAGGCTCCATTAAAGATAGAAAATCTTGAAAGCAAACCCGCTGACAACATAAAGCAATGGAATAAAAACGGATTTGGAGTATGGTCTTACGAAGAAGAACTGTACAACCCCGGCTCTACAGGTCAATCTTTCTTGGGAAAGGACTTTACAAAGGACAAAGAAATTACATTCTTTCCAAACCTTCCTGCATATAACGCTGAAGGGAAATTGTATCTAACCGACAGACTCTGCCTTTATGGAACAGATGAAATGGAAACAAACTGCCAGTGGAACGGACAAAACATGACCAGGACTACAGCAAACATAATTTCCGGTAACGACAGAATATCATACCTTGAATATGGAATAATTGAGCATGGCGCATATATAGACGCTGCGACATCTCAAGACAATAAATTCTCGCTCAAAATAAGCATAAATACCCCAGGACAACTTAAAAAGGCCTGGGTTGACTACGCCTCTATCATTTATCCAACATTTCTCGGACTTCCTGAAACAGAATCCCAAATACGACACTATGCTGACATCAATACAAATGGCTTGCAATTCGTTGAATATAAGGGAAAAGAAATGCTTATTTGGATGGTAAATGAGAAAGGTGCATCTTCTGAAAAACCTTATCACGTAAAAAACTGCATCACAACAGTAAACGGAGAAGGTCAGCCTATATTCTATTACAACAAGGAAAACACATGGCTGGAATTTATTCTTTTTGACCCAGACAAAACCCAAAAGCAACCTGCTTTTGCTGGGGAAGTTAAAAACCAGAACCTTCATGGAATGACAAGCATTCCGAATATGTTAATCATTACAAACTCAATACTAAAAGATGAAGCGGAAAGACTTGCCCAATTCCATCGAGAATATGACAGAATGGATGTAACCGTTGTCAATCAGGATGAAATATTCAATGAATTTTCTGGCGGTAACAGAGACGCTATGGCATACAGACTATTTTGCAAAATGCTATACGATAGAGACCCTAATAAATTCAAATACCTTCTTCTTTTTGGCAAAGGGACATACGACAACAGAATGATTTATACAAATGCTAAGTCTGAGCAACTCCTTACATACCAGTCAGAAGAAAGCAATAACCAAACGAAATCATACTGTACTGATGACTTTTTTGGCTTTCTTGACGACTCAAACACTCTTTACACCCAAAGAAAACTGCAAATTGCTGTGGGAAGAATCCCTGTATCATCACCCAAAGAAGCAAAGACATATATCGACAAACTTATCAAATACACTCTTGAAAGAGATAAAAACGACTGCAAGTGGAGAAATAACATTATGCTGATTGCAGAGAACGGCGATGATGACATTCACCTGGAACAATGCGAAACTTTCTCTGAAAAAATGATTGATTCCGGCAACTTTGACGTTAACTACAACAAACTATACCTCCAATGCTACGACAAATACACTGTAAGAGAGAAATTTCTTGAATACCTAAACAGCGGACAATATTTTGCCCTGTACGTAGGACACGGGACCCCTACTTCCCTGACAAAAACACAAATAATAACCAACCTTGACAAAGGGAAGGAAACAAAGTACCCGCAATTGCCAATTATATACTTTTCAACTTGTGATGTTGCAAGATACGACAACGGCGGTTCTAACATCGTTAGCACAATGTTTGCTAACGAGAATGGCGGACTAATTGCAGCAATTGCTTCCACTCGCGTTGTTTACACCAATCTAAACGGTAAACTTTCTGACAGTTTCGCTACAAGTCTTGCAAAATTACCTGAATACTATATGGGTGAAAAAACAATTGGCAACATTTTCAAGGATGCAAAAAACAACGCAAAGGAAAATTCAATTAACAAATTGAAATACTGTATTCTCGGCGACCCTGCAATCAAGTTAACACCTCCGGAAAACCGCGTTGTTCTGAACGCTATCAACGGTCAATCCCTTCAAAAAGACTCTAAAGTAAAGGCCGCTCTTTGCGATAAGGTTACTTTAGAAGGAGAAATAAAATTGCCTGACGGTACTGCTGACGAATCATTCACGGGAAATGTTATTGTCCAACTTTACGACAAAGACAGATTCCTTATATCAGCCTTAAAAACCAACGAGCACAACACTCGCGTTTATACCGACATTTACACCAGGGGTAAGGCTCTAAACCAAACAAAAGCTGACGTTATAAACGGCAGATTCAGTTGCTCTATAACAATTCCGAATTTTTCAGAAACAGTTACTGGCAACAGTCTTATGATTCGAATGATTGCAGAAGGAACAGACGGGAAAATCCTATCGGGCTCTAACAAAAATCTTGCAATTGACAGAACTTTGACTTCTGAGCAGCCGCAAGACTCTGAAAGTCCTACTATCAGCAGTCTTTACATAAACGACCCTGACACTTTCAAAGACGGTATGACTGTTGGCAGCAACTTTACCGTCTATGGTGAGGTCTTAGACAATGAAGGAATTAACACCTCAACAGAATCTTTTGTCTCATCTATGACAATAGCCCTTGATTCAAGTAAAAGAAATGCACCAATTTATAACTACGACCCTGCTAATGAAGCAAGCGGCATTTTCAACGTGCCTTTCTATGATGTTGATAACGGGCGTCATACTATTGACGTTTCAATCAGTGACCTCAGCGGAAACATTCAAAGAAAAACAATTTCTTTCTTCGTTGACAACAAATTAGACAGAAATCTAATTATCACAAACCCTGCTACTGCAACTGCAGTAAATTTCGACCTTGATAACAGCGAAGATATTAAAACTGCTGAAATATTTGTAACCGATTCTAAAGGAAACATCCTATACAACACTAATGTTTCTTCATTCCCTTACGAATGGAATCTTACAGACAACAATGGCTTGAGATTGGCTGCAGGAGACTATAACGCATACGCCAAAATAAACAATATTGGAACAGAAATCAAAAAAATTGTCATTTTGAAGCAATAAAATCAGATTTTTTCAGTTAGTAATAGTACAGACTTGTAAAGTATTTTTAAATGAAGATAAAAGGAATTATTGTTGCAGCACTTATCACAGCCCTTAGCATTCCAGCAAAGGCGGCTGATGAAAATGCTGCAAATCAATTTAACCCTGTTCAGACAGGTGTTACATCTCTAAATATTGCTCCTGATGCAAGAGGTGCTGCTATGGGAGACCTTGGCGTTGCTACTGAGCCTGATGCCTATAGCCAATATTGGAACCCTTCTAAATACGCTTTCGCTTATAGTACAGCGGCTATCAGTTTATCCTATACCCCATGGTTGAGAAAATTGGTAAACGATATTTTCCTGGCAAATATGTCAGGCTATTGGAAAATAGGAAGCAGCGACAATCAGGCAGTCAGTGCTTCTCTAAGATATTTCTCTTTGGGTGAAATCAAAATGACAGATAATGTTGGTACTGTTACAAATACCGTAAATCCTTACGAACTTGCTTTCGACCTCGGATACTCTCGAAAACTTTCTGAAAGTTTTTCTATGGGTGTGGCTTTGAGATATATTTATTCTGACCTTGCTTTTAGCGATGCTTACTCCGCTGAGCAGCAAAGCGGTGCTTCTGCTTTTGCTGCCGACATCTCCGGTTTCTTAACTACTTACCCAATTATCGGACGCAACGAATGCCAATGGTCTTGGGGTTTCAACATCTCAAACATCGGTTCAAAAGTTTCTTATAACGACGGTAATGACCCTGCATTTTTGCCTACAAACTTAAGATTAGGAACAACTTTCACGTTCCCAATTGCCCAGGCAAATAATCTTGCTTTATCATTGGATATAAACAAATTACTTGTACCTACCAGACCTCGCCAATCTGACTATAAAACTGAAGACGGAACAGATGACCAATTGGCTTACGAAGAGGCTTTGGAAGACTGGAGAAACACATCTTCCATTTCTGGTATCTTCAAGTCGTTCTCCGATGCTCCTGGAGGTTTCAAAGAGGAATTGAAAGAAATCACCGTTTCGCTGGGTGCAGAATATAATTATAACCAACAGTTCTTCGTACGCGCAGGTTATTTCTATGAAAATGCAATGAAGGGTAATCGTCAATACTTCTCATTCGGAGCTGGCTTCTCCCTGAACGTTATCCAACTCGACGCTGCATATATGCTTGCTACTGCACAAAACAGTCCCCTCGACCAAACTTTGAGATTTTCACTAACTTTCGATATGGACGGACTTAAACACCTTCTTGGTAAAGACTGATGGCTAACGGTATAAACATACGAGTAGGAATGGGATTCGATGTCCACCAATTGGTGGAAGGTCGGGACCTTTGGCTTGGTGGAATCAAAATAGAACATACTAAAGGACTTCTCGGACACAGCGATGCCGATGTGGTTATACACGCTCTTTGCGATGCCATACTTGGCGCTGCCAACTTGCGCGACATCGGTTTCCACTTTCCCGATACAGATCCGAAATATAAGGGTATAGACAGTAAAATATTACTTAGAAACGTTGCAAGTCTCCTTGACAGTGAAGGCTATGTTTTCGGGAATGCAGACATAACAATTTGCGCAGAAAGACCTAAAATAAACCCACATATACCGAATATGCAAGCAGTTATGGCTGGATGCCTGTCTGTTGACAAAGCCGACATATCCATTAAGGCTACAACAACGGAAAAATTAGGTTTCACAGGTCGCGAGGAAGGTATTTCAGCATACGCTACCGTATTAATTGCTAAAAAATAATCATTCTTATAAATCATCATTAGGCAAATATACCCTTTCAAGTATTTGCCGCGTTCCTTTTGGCCTTAAATGATGAGGGTCATAGAATAGAGTATAGTCGCTTGTCAATACAGAATCCGAAGAAAAGTCATAGACGTTTTCTTTTCCAAAAACAGCCTTTAGCGTTTTCAAGTCTTTAGAATCTATATTTACCCTATTGTATATTGGGTGAACAATCACCTTGTATGACGCACTATGCCTTTCTAATATAGATGCAATACGCTCAAGCATTACTTTATGACGCGTTCCCATAACGCGTTTAAACGGCCGCCTTCTTAAATTTAGGAAATTTTCCAACCGACGGGAATTAAAATATTGTCCATCCGCTATCTCTTGCTCAAAACGAATATCCCTAACCTCATTAGTAACAACGTCATAATGGATATATTCATGAGAAATAATCAACTGGTTAAGCATATATGGCTTCAATTCGCCATTGATTTTGAAATCTGCAAATGTGTACCAAAATTCCGGGCTGGTAAACGCCTTGAAAAACTGCCAGTGAAACATTACCTGATTTCTTCCGCCCTCAAGTTCAGGACATATTGTATATAGATGTCCAGGCTTGTTATAATCGCATTCAAGAAGGTAAGAATCAACAATAAACAGGGCATTTTCAATCTTAGCGCCAACACTGTCGATATACTCAACCTTTTTCATCATTCCGTAGAGCGTTTCCCCATCGGCATTAAAATGATAGCAACTGGCACTATCTCCAATATAATTTTTCCAATCGGAAACACTGTAATGGATACTTCTTGACGAGCCGAAAATAAAGGAATCGTAATGATACCTTGGGTAATTCTCCTTAAAAGTCATCGTACTGATATATCCGGCATTCGAATTAACTCCCAAATAACCTTCCTCGGCATAAAAGGGGGAATTTGTATGTATGACCTTAAAAGGATCTGTAATAAGATAGACTACTATAAGAAGCCACGCCGGTATCAGGAATACCAGAACCCTCAACAGATATTTGAAAACTTTCTTCATCGCAGCCTAAAATTGAAAATAAATAAACTGAATGTCTTCACACGCCTTTTGAAGGATAAAGACAATCATTACATAGTAAATTGCATAACGGTAGAACCGGCTTCGTACCTTACCTACAATGCGGAATCCATAGTCATAATCTCTGCCATACCATTCAACACCAAGCATCACCGCAACGTAAATAAATATTGTCATCGGATTAGCAAAGAATCCGCCCAAACCACAGTCAAATATCCTTGCAAAATAATTGACGGCATCACCAATGGTTTCCGAGCGGAAAACCGTAAAACCGATAACAACAAGCGCAAAAGTAACTATAATCTTCATTACCTTCAACACCTTTAAATTGTCGGTCCACGCATTGACTTTCGCAAATGATTTATTAAACATCACCGACGGGAGAAAGAGCAAGCCATTATAACCGCCCCACGCAACAAAGGTCCAGTTTGCCCCATGCCATAACCCGCTGGTCAAAAACACTATGGAAACATTCAACAACTGGCGAAACTTACCTTTGCGATTTCCGCCCAAGGGGATATAAACATAATCCCTAAACCACGACATTAGCGAGATATGCCACCTTCTCCAAAATTCTGGTATCGATGAAGAGAAGTATGGATTGTCAAAATTCCTTGACAAGCGGATACCAAGCAATTTTGCTGTTCCGACTGCAATATCCGAATAAGCGGAAAAATCTCCGTAAATTTGTATAGTAAAAAGTATAGCGGCATACACAAGCGTACCGCCATCAGCATAAGCATAATCACTGAAAACAGGGTTAACAAGAACGGCACAAGTATCTGCAACAACGATTTTCTTGAAAAAGCCCCACAACATTTGTCTGAGTCCGTCAGTAGCCCTCGCCGCATCAAAACGGCGGCTCTCGCCAAACTGAGTCAAAAGGTCCTTCGCACGCTCAATTGGTCCTGCCACCAACTGTGGAAAAAAAGAAATAAATGCAGTAAATGAGATAATATTCCGCGATGCTGTAATATTTTTCCGATAGACATCAACAATATAGGCAACAGTCTGAAAGGTATAAAAACTTATGCCAACAGGCAAAACCAAATGAAGTGTTACCTTGTCGGGGTAAAAACCAAACCGCTCCAATAGCAACGCGAAATTATCAACAAAGAAATTAAAGTATTTAAAAACCCCAAGTGTACTTAGTATAAGAATAACCGAAACCGCACAAATAAACTTCGCAGTTTTTCGCCTCTCGGAAAACCGCTCTATCAGTAGTCCCGAAACAAAACTAACCGCTGTAACCGATAAAATCAACGACAAGAGTTTCCAGTTCCACCAGCCATAAAATACCATGCTTGAGGCAACGACAAGTGTATTCTGCCACCGCACCTTCTTCGCAAAGGCATAGTAGAGAACAAACACCAACGGCAGAAACACCAAGAACTCAAAGGAATGAAATATCATATCGTCAGTAAAGAAACAGGGTTACGCCTTTTTCTTTGCGAAACCCTGTTTGATATAACTAAACTGGAATATTAGTAATACTTAGGATCTTCTCCATACTCATTAGGACCTCTCTGTCCCTCTTGAGCAAACCAAATAAGCAGAATAATACCGCCAACGACTGGAATAAGGACAAATAAATAATATAGTCCACTTTTACCCAAGTCATGCAAACGGCGGACACCGGCCGCAATAATAGGAATCATTGTTGCAAGGCCGACCAAAATATTAAGGAAAGGGATGCAACAACCAATCATAACAGCCAAGTAAGGCCACCAATATTCAGCTCGACGGGCACGCCCCTCAAAATTTGCATAATTTTGGAAAAACTTTTTCAATGCTGTTCCAAAATCCATAGGTTTTACACCTCCATTACCTTGATTTTGACTAAAGTTCTGCTGACCCGGATTATAAGGCGGTTGGTAAAAATTCTGCTGCGCTTGTTGACGCGGCTGTTGCGGTTGCTGTGGCTGAACAGGTGCTCCGCAATTCTGGCAGAATCCAGTATTTTCCCCTACTGGATTACCGCATTTCTGACAATATCTCATAACGATTTAGGTTTTAAATACAATCACAAATATAGCATTTATATTTAATATAAAAACAATTTCTAATAATTATTTTCTTGAGGCTCACCATATTCATTACAAAACTTATCACCTTCTCCCACACACATAATGAGTAATATAATAACGCCAGCAACCGGAATAAGACCTAACAAACAAAAAAATCCGCTCTTACCCATATCATGCAGTCTGCGTATTGTTATAGCCACAAAGGGAATTAAAACAACCAAACCAACACTTGGTATTCCACTCAACAAAAAGCACATCAAAACAGCCCACCAAAAATAAGACTTGCACGTTCTTCCCTCGAAATCAAATGCCCGAAGCCAAAATTTCTTACATGCATCGATAATAATATCTCCTCCTGTCAAATGAGGATATTCCTTACTGTTATCAATTTTATCTCTATATGGTGGCGGAAAATTTCCGTTCAACGACGTTCCACAATTTGGGCAAAATCTTTCAGAACCATTAGTTGCTCTTCCACAATTAGGACAATAATTCATCTTTATTATTATTTGAATACTCTTTATCTACTTCTATAACATAGCGGTTATAGTACGAAAGGACCAACGTTGTCAAAGGCAAGGCAATAATAAGCCCTATAAATCCTAACAAAGTTCCCCATATTGACAATGAAAGCAGAATAATAGCAGGATTCAGCCCCATAAATTTGCCCATTATCTTAGGGGTAAGGTAAAGGTCCTGAATAGCCTGAACGACAATATAGACGAGCATTGCCAAAGCAAAAATCTGCCAAAAACTCGTCCCAGTCTCCGCTGAATAAATAACACATAAAAATATCGTTGGAGGTATTGATATCAATTGCAAGTAAGGAACAAGGTTCAGAAAACCGATAAACATACCCATTACTATAGCCATTGGCATACCTATCAGACTAAAGCCGATACTGAATAGCACTCCAACAAGAAACGCAATAAGTGCCTGACCGCGGAAATACTTGTTCATACTATATTTAACATCTCCAACAACCTTAAAGACCATCTTCTCATACCGGTCTGGGATAAGACGCTTCAACCCAGAAACAAAATTATCATAATCAAGAAGTATGAAGATAAAATAAAGCAGAACGATAAACCAACTCGCAACAGTAAGAATAACAGATATACTGCCACTAACAAAACTCCAAGTTCCCTGCAATGTATTCTTTATCAAAGTCATCCACTGCTCCTTTGTCAAAAAGTCCTTTAGATGCTCAAAATCTATATACTTGCGGACAAACTCATCAACAACCACCGGCAAATTCTGATTGCTGGAAGAATTGGCATAATCCTTAACCAAATTTGCAACAACGACGAACTCGTCAATAATTACTGGAACAAGCAGATAGAAAAATAAAAAAACTACGCCTATCATCTCTATAAGAAACAAGACGATAGGAAGAACATTACTCTTCACATGAAGGACTTTCTTATTAAACTCAACAAACGGCTTGAATACATAAGCCAGCAAGCAGGCAACAAAAAATGGCAGCAACGCATCACTGAGAACGTTGAGCAACCATATAACGACAACAAAAAAGCCGACCGTTATTAACAACCTGACAACTCTGTCAAAGGTAAATGGTTTTGATGATAATAACATTTCCTATTTTTTTACAAATATAGTGAAAGGTGAGTGCAGAGACAAGTGAAAACGAAGTTTTCGAACTTGGCTATGCCGAACCGAATCCTATATTATACAAATATAATACAAACCGATTGCAAAAAGCAAGTTTACTTGCAATTTTTGCCGAGGTGCATCCTATTCCTCTATAATTACTATAATCCCTAACCATACTATCAACCCATTAATTTCTTAATCACTAAATAAAAATCCACAATTTGTTTTTTTATATGAATCCCAAGCACTATCTTTGCTCCCGAAACGGTTCGTATTATATGCGATAAAAGGGAACGCCGTTAGAATCGGCGACAGTACCCGCTGCTGTAATTCCTGTTGAACCCGTACACTATGTCACTGCAAAGTTCTGTGCTTCGCGGGAAGGCGTACGAGAGGAGGGATAAGTCAGAAGACCTGCCATTTCTTTTACTCGATTAATTTTCATCGCTTTCGGGAGTTAAAGCAAAGAGTAGAAATGATGCCAACTTTTGACTTTTCTAAAGATTATAGGCCCTTTTGGTGGCATATAGGCTTTATTTCTTTCAATTCGTGCAGAGCATGAAAGTTAATCAATAAATGTTTGAAAATTTATTTATTGTATAACTAATCATCATGCTTATGAAACAAATTTCACGCTTTTTCATGCTGGTGACGCTGCTACTTACCATATTTGGGGCAAGCAACGCCAATGCCCAGGCTATGAAAGAAATTCTTATGCCCCGCTGGGGCAAGCAAGTGGTGGAAGTTTCGGAAGAGATGCTGTTCTACGACTATAAGGGAACAGGTTACATTAATTCCTCAAATTCCGACAACACTCTTGCTACAATCGTTTTCAAACCTACGGAACCAGGGAAAGTAGTTCAAATCACTTTTGAAGATTTTGACCTACGCTCTGACTTTGGCTCTTACTTTGGTTACGCAAATGTCTATAACGGAGAAGTTGACCCGAGCAACAAATTCGTTTATCCCGAAACAACATCTGGCGTAACAAGTTCTTCAACCCTTCCAGAAGGTGAAGTTTTGGAGAAACTTGAAGGTCAGTACGTCAACAAAACATTCGTTTCAACCGCTTCCGACGGCTGTCTTTCTGTTGGGTGCATATTCAGGTATGGCAAACGAAGCGATGGATGGGTTGCTCGTGTTAAGACCATAACTGTCAGCGATATGAGCACAACTGCTGCTGGTAGCGACAACTCCAAAGTATTGGCGACTCCAACTGCCAATAAAGGCGTTGCCCTTGCTGGCGTATATATTGACGCTTCCGGAATTCTAAATCCTGTAAAACTCACTGAGGTTTCATTTACTATTCCTGTAAACGAAAACGTTGTTGACCCGACTCAACTGAAACTATACTCAGGTATTAAAAGTGAATTCAAGGACGAACTGCCTCTTAACGCTACTATTTCTAACGAAGGCAGCACTTACAAATTCACCTTGGAAGAACCGCTAAAAGAAAACCGCAACTTCTTCACTATTGCCAGTGACATATTGCCTGAAGCGGCTTTCAATGCCAACGTAAAGGTTGATGCTATCGGTGTTAAAACTACTGATAATCCTAATGGATTTTCCGGATTTGCTAAGGCGAATGCTGTTAATATCAACCTGCCTTACATGGTTCTTATGCAAAAGGGAATTTCTTCATATAACGTAGGAAATAACGCTATCTTATTCTTCGACGACGGCGGTAAGGATGGTAAAATTTCTGAAAACTTTGTTGGAACAACAACTTTCAAACCGGAAACTCCGGGTATGAAGATTATGATTGACTTCACTAAAGTCAATCTCTTCGAAAGTTCCAATAAAAATGAAATTCTTAACGTTTATAACGGCACTGAAGCGAAGCCGGAAAACCTTATCTGCCGCATCAAGAATGGCGTTCCTGAAAAAATCCGCTCAACATCTGCCGACGGTGCTTTAACAGTCACTCTAACTTGCGACACTGGTTTCCCAAAAGACGGTTTTGAGGCTACTGTTTCGCAATTCAAGCCAACAGCAATGACAGTTGAGAGCATAACTGCTTCTCAAGAAAGCAATTTAAAAGCATGTGCTGGTGACTCAAACGTTCCTGCTCTGTCTTTCAACATCAAGACAGCAAACACAGAACCGGCTTTGACGGCTTCTAAATTCACACTTACTTCAAACTCAACTTTTGAAAACATAACAAAAGCAAGCATCTACTACACTGGACGCTCAAGCAAATTCTCTACTGCCCAAAAGGTTGGAGAGGCTGAAGTAAATGCTGATTCCTACACAATAAACGCAACAGTTCCAACAAGTCTCCTTGAGGGCGACAACTACTTCTGGGTGGCTCTCGACATCGCTCCAACTGTTCTAAACGGACAAAAAATAGATGCTGCCATACAAAACGTCACTTTATCTGACAAAGAAAACGCCGTTGCCAACGGAAACCCTAACGGTGAAATTGTTATTGAAAATACGGTGATTTCCAAAGTCGGTAAAGTTGAAAAAACCGTTTACGGCACTTGGATGTTTACAAGCGAAAAGAACCCGCTATCAAGTTATAACGGCTACAACCCTGTTGAAGGCGACCAAATAACGACTTTCGTTCCAGGTTCAAAAGGTATGATTGTAGAACTTGACATCAAATCATTTGCTCTTTTCTACTCTACAAGTTCATGGGCTACAAAAGCCAAATTTGAGGTATATAGCGGTAAGGATGCTAATGGAGAACTACTTTGGTCTTTGACTAATATTGATGACAAAGACAAAGGTCCTGGACGAATCCTTCGCTCCAAATCTGCCGACGGTGCATTAACAGTTGTCTTTGACGCTAAAACTACTTCTTCATCCTACACAGCAAAAGGATGGACGGCTGAAGTTCGCGAATACAAATCAGTGCCAATGACTCTTGATGGCTTTGCTGCAACTCAACTTGTTGACGGAACTGTTAAAATGGGGGCAAAGAATCTTGAAGTTATCGGCTTTAACATCAAAACAATTGGCGACCTCAACCCTCAAAAGGTTAGCGAAATAACAATCGACCTAAAGGGCTCACAAGTAGCCATCAAAAATGCTTATCTATATTATAATGGTGCTAACCCTGCCATTGTTAAGAATACTCCGATTGAAACGATTGCCGTTACTCCTGAAACTGAATCTGCGGTATTCAAACTTTCCGCTCCTATATCTCTTCTCGAGGGTGACAACAATTTCATCGTTGCATACGATATCAGCGATACTGCTCCTATAGATACTCAAATCGATGCGGCTCTTTCTTTTGCAGAAATAAACGGACAAACCACTGCTCCTGAGATAAAAGTTGGTGACCCGGAAGGATTCGGCACTATCAAAAACCTATTTCTACTTCAAAAGGGTGAAAACGGAGAAGTAACTATCGGAGCAAACTCTCTTATGTTCTACGACTTTGGCGGTCCTGACGGTAAAACGCCTAAAGATTTTGAAGGCACTGTTACTTTCGCTCCTCAAGATGCCGGTAAAGTTATCAAGATGATTTTCAAGAAATGGAAACCAAACGGCAACTACGACGCTATGAAGATTTACTACGGCGGTTCGGCAACTGGTAAGGAAGACATTAAATACCAGTCACAAGCGACATTGCCTGCCGACGTTGTTTCTAAATCTCCTGACGGTAAATTGACAGTTAATTTCCGCTCTCCGTCTTATTCTTACGCTTCTGACGGTTGGGAAATCGAAGTTTGCCAATATGAAATGAAGGCTTTGGAGGTTTCTGAAGTTACTGCATCTGCCGTTGCTCCATTACAGGTAATGCGCGGCATGACCGACGTTGCCATGCTTGACGTTGCCGTTACTGTTTCAGGCGACAAGGGCGAACTTGACCTTACTTCTGTTGAAATGTCAACCGAAGGAACAACTGAAACATATCTCAATGGCGTTTCTGTATTTACAACAGGTCTCGAAACAACATTCAGCCCGGTTGACAAGGTTATGGAAGCAACTGCTGCTCCATACGCACTCAATGGCTCTTACAAGATTACCTCTGCCGGAACATACCATTTCTGGCTGACATATAATGTTTCTTCTGAGGCTGATCTGATGAAACGTATCAAAATGTCGTTAAAGAAAGTGACTGTTTCCAATGCGGACTATACTCCAACACAAGCAGTCGTTGCTGAAACTAAGGTACAAAAAGGAATTAGCGGAACTCTTACCGTTGGCGAAGACAGCCAGTACAAGACTATCCAATCTGCTATCGATGCCATAAAAGGCGGTATCGACGGTCCTGTTACTATAAACATCAAGAAGGGCTCTTACGAAGAGACTGTCAAAGTTCCTGAAATTCCTGGTACTTCTGCTACAAACACAATTACCCTTCAATCTGAAACCGGGAAACGTGATGACGTTGTTATTTTCAACGACTACTACGTTGAGCCACCTTATTCCGACGACAAGATGAACGATGAATACGGTGTATTCACTTTCGACGGCGTTGACTATTTCACCCTAAAGGGAGTAACCGTTACAACTACAGACTTAAACTACCCATCAGTTATCCACTACAGGAATCAGAGTCGTCACGTGACTGTTGACAACTGCCACATCTTCACCAAACGATCTGAATCGGCTTCTGCAAACCAAGACATCAGATTGATTAACCAGTATGCGAAAAATGTTGCAAACTGCAATAATGACTTCCCCTCTATCAAAAACTGCTTGATTGAAGGTGGTTATATCGGCGTTGTTATTCAAGGTACTTCTTTCGTAAAATTGCCTAAACAAAAGGGTGGCTTGGTGGAAAACAACACTTTCCGCGACCAAGGCTCTAAGGCTTTCTACTCTGCGTCAAGAGAGCGTGACTTGACTTTGAAAGGAAACGTTATAGAGAATACAACCGCTACAAAATCCGGATTCTACGGTGTTGACGTTGAAACCTCTGAGAACTTTATTTTTGAAGGGAACTCTGTTTTCTTGGCAACTGCTGAAAATGCCACTGCCGTAAACATTCGTGGCATTGAAGGCACTCAGGAAAAGCCTGGCATAATCACAAATAACGAAATTTCTGTTGTTTGCCCATCGGCAACATCTGCTGGAATTAAACTATCATCAGCTTCTTCAAATGTCAACATTGCAAACAATACAGTTCTAATGAGCGGTACGAAAAACAATTCGGCATTCGGCGTTGCTCTTTGGCTTAACAATACAACTACAAACGTTACTATCGTAAACAACATTCTTGTTAATACCGAAGGCGGTTACGTTTATCGTTTCTATAAAGACAATTGCATAGAAGGTGTTACTTTCTCTAACAATGCCGTATTTACAAATGGTACTGGTTTTGCAAAATCGAACCCGACAACATTTGCAAATTTAACTGACTGGGTTGCTACATCCGGAGAAAAAAACAGTTTTAACGAAGAGGTTAAATTCTACTCTGCAACAATCCTTACTCCAACTGAGGCTGGTAATTTGCAAAACGCACTTCCACTTGAGTACGTCAAGACTGACAAAGACGGTACTGTTAGAAATGCAACTAAACCGACTATCGGTGCTTACGAATATAATGAAAATGCAGATGTACCTGCTTATTCTGAAGGATACCCTGCTTTTGGGGGAATCAATAATTCTTCTGCAACTGCCGAACTGATGACAGATATTAACGCTACTGCTTTTACTCTTGTTAAAAAAGCATCTGAACCTGCTCCTTCTACAGATGAACTCATGGCAACTCTAAATGTTGTTGAACTAAGAAAAGGAAAGGTTTTATCACTTAAGTTAACAGGTCTGTCACGACAAACTGAGTATAAACTCTACTCTATACTTATGAGCCTCAACGGCCTTGGCGTTTCTGAAGTTATTGCCTCTGACGTGTTCACAACAACATTCGACCCAACAGAGGTTTCTACTTTCGAAAACGTTACTACAAATGAAGAAGGCTTCAGAGACGGTACTGCTCAATTCTCTAACTTTACTGTTGAAACTATCAGCGACGCTGTTGTTGACGGCGAGAAGGCTGCTAAAGTTGGAACTAACGCCTCTGTAAAACTGACAAATACTGATTCTGGCTTGGTTCTTACTGGTTTCTTCTTGAAATCGGATAAAGACGTTACCATTAAGACTTACAACGGTCAAGGCGAAATGAAACCTTACAACCTTGCAAGCACTGAAAACTCTTGGTCATTCATCAACTTGAAAGACAAGGGATATGTGACAAAAATTGACTTTGAAACAACCGGTAACGCTTTTATCGACAACTTCAGCGGCAAACCGCTTCCTTTGACTATAAAAACTTCATCTAAGGAAATTTCTGTAACTGCTGGCGAAAATGCAACATTCTCTGTAACTGCAAACGGTGGCGTTGCTCCATTTGCTTACTCTTGGACTGACGCTATGACAACAGTTATCGCAACTACTGCTGAATGCTCTGTTGCAAAACCTGAACACTCTGGAATCTACGACGTAACAGTTACCGATGCTTGGGGAAATACTCTTAACGACAGAGTAACAGTTTACGTGGCAGGCCCTGCTTTCGTGGCTACTTTTGACGATAACTATCTTGCTCCAGAAAGTTACTATAACGGTCTTGGAAAAGATAATGGCGACTATACTCACCCAGGTACAGACTCCCGATTCATCAGTGGCTCATACTCTTTCTTCACTAACCGCCATACTGCAACTTGGTGGGGTGGTTTCGGTATGTCGAACCAAACTTCTGTTGACTTTATAGGTTTGAATGACCAATACAAGTCTGCTGTGGGTCACGGACACAACTCCGCTAACTACGGCGTTGCCTTCGCTCCTGAATCTGGTTCTACTTACACTATCGAGGTTAGCAACAACCGCACGGAAGGAGACATTGTAAGTGGTTTCTACGTTACAAATGCCGCTTACACTGCTAATGCTATCGTTAACGGTGACGGTATGTCGAACCCTAACACTGGTTTCGAGAAAGGTGACTACTTCAAACTTATCATCAATGCAGAAAAAGCGGACGGCTCTACTGTCTCTAAGGATTATTACCTTGCAGACTACCGCTCTGATAACAGTCTTGACCACTTCTATCTCGACTCTTGGCAATGGGTTGACCTTCGAAGCCTCGGAAAGGTGAAGAACTTCAAGTTTGCTTTTGAAGGAACTAAGAGAAATGCTTACGGATTGACTACTCCAACTTATTTCTGTCTTGATGATTTCGGCGGTTCAAGAGAAATCACCGATGCTCAGGAACAAATTGTTGGAACTTCATCAACAAGACCAATAAGCCTAAGTTCTCTATTCGCCGTTGAAAGCGACGGTTCTTCTGTTGAGTACGCTATTACTGACAATTGCGACGCAAGCATCGCAACAGCAACAATCAGCGGCGACAATCTCGAAATTCTTGGCGCAAAAGACTTTGAAAGCGGAGAACTTATCATCAGCGCTAAGCAAAAGGGCAAATTGCAGTTTGTAAGACTTCCATTTAGCATCGACGAGTATAAATTCTCTTCTGTTGAGACTATCGAAACAGCAAACGTAAGAATTTTCCCTGTTCCTGCTGTTGACTGGCTGAATATCAACACTGACATGAGCGACTACGACATTGAAATTATGAATGCTGCAGGTATATGCATCTTCAGTTCAGAAAGAAACAATGGTAACACTAAGGTTTCTGTTTCTAACTTGTCTAAGGGCGTTTACTTCCTTAACATGCGTAATGAAAATTCAAGCATAACTAAGCGATTCATTGTAAAATAGTAGGTATTGTTTTTTTGAGGAAAGGGGTTGTGTCAAAATAAATTTTTGACGCAACCCCTTTTTGGTGGTTATAATTGACAAAACGTAAGGCTCTGAGAATTAGGTCAACAGAAGTTTACTAATAGTAACTGACTGAAATCGGATTTCGACAGTAAGGAAGCAATTTGCAATTATGACACACCGCCTTCTCTTTTATTTTCCAACCAAACATTTTTCCGCACAATACGTTATATAAAAATAAAAGGTAAAAAATCGGTTGCAAAGCCAATTGAAATGTTATAACTTTGCACTAATGGAAATAGCATCACTCAGCGGAATTATCAGCAGTGCACTATCTGCGTGCGAATCGCCGGAAGTGAACCTGTCAAATGCGACTCTACGATTGCTGTTGAGCGCTGCCCTCGGTTGTGCCGTAGGCTACGAAAGAAAAAGTCGCGGACAAATCGCCGGAGTGGGTACGTTTGCTCTGATTTCTGCAGGTGCAGCATTGGCTATGATTCTGTCTGTGTATATCCCACAAGAATATATTGGACTGAAAAACGGCGACCCTGGGCGCATTGCTGCTCAGGTTATTACAGGTATCGGTTTCCTCGGCGCTGGAGCAATTATCCGAATGAAAGGAACAATCAAGGGACTTACAACGGCTGCAGGTATATGGATGATGGCAATGGTTGGTATGGCGGTAGGTTCGGGAATGTACCTCGTAGGAATTATTGCCACCCTTATAATGATTGCCATTCTTACTGGCGTTTCAGATTATGAGCAACGGGTAAATATCGGGTGGAAGACAAAAACGCTGAAAATCGTTGTTTCTTCTACGGATATCGATATTAACGCCATCAAGCAGACTATTTCCAACAAACATATAAGAATTGTTGATACTTTCATGAAACAGGATTTTCATGAAAATTCAACAACAATCAGTATGATAACCCTTGTCAAGGCTAATCTCGACATGCCGGCAATGTTCGCCAAACTAAGAAACCTTGGCAATATTAAATCCGTTTCATTTGACAGCGACTTTAACTTATGATTGAATTGGATAAATTTTTCAGCGTACCGATTTTCGACAATATTCTAAAAGCAAATGGAGAAACTGCACTAAGCAGTTCTTCCAAAAGTGTAGCGACTGAAATACCCGCAAAGGAAAGCAATTCATCTGAAGGTGAAAATGAAACAGGTCTGATCTCTGACCTTGCCCTAATCCTTGTTGTTGCCGGTTTGGCAACGGTGATTTTCAAGCGTTTAAAGCAGCCTGTTGTTCTTGGATACATTGTTGCAGGTTTCCTCGTTGGCCCTCACTGTGGCTTCTTCCCTACTGTTGTCAATGAAGCGAATATCGACTTCTGGGCTGAATTGGGTATAATATTTCTGCTCTTTTCTCTCGGTTTGGAGTTCAGTTTCAAAAAGTTGCTGAACGTTGGCGGCTCGGCGGCGATAACGGCACTCGTTATCATTTCCGGAATGATGACAACGGGTTTCTTTGCCGGAAAGATTATGGGCTTCTCTTTTATAAGCAGCCTGTTTCTTGGTGGCATGCTTTCAATGTCGTCAACAACGATTATCCTAAAAGCACTTACTGACCTTAACTTGATGCATCGGAGATTCACATCGCAAGTTCTTGCAGTTCTTATCGTTGAAGACCTTTTTGCCGTCGTTATGATGGTCCTCCTTTCTTCAATTGCTATTAACAACAGTTTCTCTGGCGATGCACTTATAGGAAGTATCGCCAAACTGTCATTTTTCCTGATTCTCTGGTTTCTTGTTGGAGTATATGCAATTCCGTCATTTCTGCAAAAACAACATAAATATCTTTCAAACGAATTACTGCTTGTAATTGCGGTAGGGTTATGCTTCCTAATGGTAATATGCTCAACATACTCTGGTTTCTCTTCCGCTTTAGGAGCATTCATAATGGGTTCTATCCTTGCAGGAACAAGCGAGGCTGAAAGAATAGAGAAACTGATTTCTCCAGTTAAAGACCTTTTTGGAGCAGTCTTTTTTGTATCAGTTGGAATGATGGTTAACCCAACTATTATAAGTGAATACGCAGGCCCTATTGCCGGTCTTTCGCTAACAGTTATAATAGGTATGATTTTTTTCGGAACAATAGGTATGCTCGCGTCTGGTCAGCCAATGAGAATAGCCATTGAATCAGGATTTTCGCTAACACAAATCGGCGAGTTCTCTTTTATTATCGCAACTCTTGGCATGTCGCTCGGTGTTATAGACGCAAATCTGTACCCTATTGTTGTTGCAGTTTCAGTTATAACAACATTCTTTACGCCTTACTTTATCAAACTGTCTGACCCTTTCAGCCGTTGGGTAGAAAAGAAGATGCCGAAACGCCTTGCATTATTTATTAACGGGTACAGCAAAAACTCCACACGCAGCGAAACAGAACTTAGCGGACTATGGAAAAAAATTGCAATGAGGAATATTACCAGAATATTGCTCTATTCTGTTATTCTCGTGGCTGTTATATATGCTTCAACCAGCCTCTTATTCCCGATTATGGAGAAAACAATTGGCGAAAATCTTGGCAAACTGCTTGCAACAGGCATAACAATTGCTGCAATGTCGCCTTTCTTATTGGCTCTATGCTACCCAAGCACTAAGCACTGGGAAAGGGAAAAACTGCAAACAAGCATTCATTCAAACGTTCCATTTATCGCATTCAGACTGGTGCGTGTTCTTATCGCAATAGCATTTATCGTTGGGTTCATTACAGAAATTTACTCTCATTTGATTGCTGTAACTATCGCTTTTGCTATATTCGTGCTTATTGCAATATACTTCTCCAAATCGGTAAAGAAAAGGATGAAACGCATCGAATCAACCTTTATCAACAACCTCAATGAAAGAGAATTGCGACGCAGTGGAAAAAACAATAATCTTGTTAGTGATATGCACCTTGCGTATATAAACATAGGGTATAACTGCCCGTTTGTTGGACAAAAACTTAGGGATTCTAATCTGGGACGCCTTTTTGGTATTAACGTTGCAAGCATACAGCGTGGCGAAAAGACAATAGCAATTCCAAAAGGCGATACACGCATTTTTCCTGGTGACACTCTGGGTATTATCGGCACTGACGAGCAAATTCAACAACTGCTAAACCATATCGAACAAATAAATTCATCTGCACCGGCAAGTGAAGAAATTGAAATGGAATTTACAAGCATCGTTCTTGACGACAATTCCCCTCTTGTCGGAAAGCGCCTGGCTGAAATTGGCTTGCGAGACAATTATACTGCACTTATCGTTTCAGTTGAAAGAGCAGACGGTACTTTTGAAAGCCCTAATGCTGATACTGTTCTGAATTCTGGTGACAATATTTGGCTGGTTGGTGACAAAAATAAAATTAAGGAAATCATTTAAACATCAATAAATAACTTTCTTATGCACGAGAAAATTATAATCTTAGACTTCGGCTCGCAGACAACACAACTTATCGGTCGTCGCGTCAGAGAACTAAACGTCTATTGCGAAATCTTGCCTTACAACAAGATGCCGGAAAATGACCCGGACGTTATTGGAGTAATCCTTTCGGGAAGCCCTTTTTCGGTATATGATGAAAAGGCATTCAAGATAGACTTGTCAACAATTCGAGGCAAATACCCTATCTTGGGAATTTGCTACGGTGCACAGTTCATCTCATACTCTAACGGTGGAAAGGTAGAACCGGCTGGCTCAAGAGAGTACGGTCGCGCACATCTTGATACCTTCGACGCTGAGAACCCGCTATTCAAAGGCATCACTCCAAAATCTCAAGTATGGATGAGCCACGGCGACACTATCACCGCAATTCCTGAAAGTTTCAAGGTAATCGCTTCTACCGACAAGGTGAAGATTGCTGCTTACCAGATTTGCGATGAAAAGGTATGGGGCGTTCAATTCCACCCTGAAGTGTTCCACTCTACAGAAGGCACAAAGATGCTCGAAAACTTCGTTGTCGGCGTTTGCGGCGCTAAGCAGGACTGGAGTGCTTCTTCTTTCATCGAAACTACCGTTGCCAATCTGAAAGAAACTTTGGGCAACGACAAGGTCGTCCTCGGTCTTAGCGGTGGCGTTGACTCTTCTGTTGCAGCCGTTCTCCTAAACAAGGCTATCGGAAGCAACCTTACATGTATCTTCGTTGACCACGGATTGCTTAGAAAGAACGAGTTTGCAAACGTGCTTCGCGACTACGAAGGACTTGGTTTGAACGTTATCGGCGTTGACGCTTCTAAGAAATTCTTCAGCGAATTGGCTGGAGTAACTGACCCTGAAAAGAAAAGAAAAATCATCGGCAAAGGCTTTATCGACGTTTTCGACGAAGAAGCACACAAGATTACCGACGTTAAATGGCTTGCTCAAGGAACTATCTACCCTGACTGCATCGAATCTCTTTCAATTACCGGTACTGTTATCAAGAGCCACCACAACGTTGGAGGTCTGCCAGAGAAGATGAACCTGAAATTATGCGAACCATTGCGACTCCTCTTCAAAGATGAGGTACGCAACGTTGGACGCGAATTGGGTATGCCGGAACACCTCATCAACCGTCACCCATTCCCTGGTCCGGGTCTTGCAGTGAGAATCCTTGGCGACATCACTCCAGAAAAGGTGGAAATTCTACAAAATGCTGACGATATCTTTATCCAAAACCTACGCGACTGGGGTCTATATAACGAAGTATGGCAAGCGGGAGTTGTATTGCTTCCTGTTCAGAGCGTTGGCGTTATGGGTGATGAAAGAACATACGAACGTGCCGTTGCCATCAGAGCGGTAACAAGTACCGACGCTATGACAGCCGACTGGGCAAGACTGCCTTACGACTTCCTTGCAAAGGTAAGCAACGACATTATCAACAAGGTAAAAGGCGTTAACCGCGTTTGCTACGACATCTCGTCAAAACCACCAGCAACAATCGAGTGGGAATAAAAACTTACTTTGTAAGTTTTTATCGCCGAGCATTGCACTTGCTGTCGCCACAGGAGGGCGCATGTCCGACTATGGCGGTGCAAGTTAAAAGCATAGCGAGGCAATAACACATTTTATCGCCGAGCATAAAAATTGCAACCATCCCCAGAGCGGAAATCCGCTTTGGGGATTTTTTATCCTATCTATACTTTCTATAGCACCTATAGCCCCTAACCCATTAACAAAAATGGTTGAAAAGTTTGATAAATTCAATAAATAGTCTAATTTTGTCAAAAATATTTATTAACAATAATACAATTATGAAAAAGACATTATTAATTATTGCACTAATTGTTGCATTTACAATCCCGGCATCGGCACAATTCCGCTTTGGTATAAAAGCAGGTTTCAACACAAATAGTCTTAAATTTAACGAAGATTTGT
>UQLZ01000025.1 GCA_900541935.1 uncultured Prevotellaceae bacterium
CTGAATAAAGATGGGATATTATTCGTCTTTTTAATCATAAAATCTGCAAGTTTCTCGACCTAATGGTACTAAAACTTGCAGTTTTATCAAAGAATTTTATAGACTAAATTACTGAATACCAGTAATTAAGAATATTTTTAAGGGGCGACTACATAATCAAACAATCTCAACCAACGCTGTAAAACGAGAGTCTGAATATACTGGAACAAGCAGCAATGAGCCATCACAAAGCCGACCACTTTTTACAACAGGAGGTTTTAGATGACTAAGAAAATTATTCAACTCCGTTTCTGATTTATGGAAAAGAATAGTCATACGACCTTCTTTATTTTCCTCTAATACGTTTTCACCTACCATAGAAGCAACGAGACCCATTGTCGTCCTAAGATTCAATTCTATACAGGGCATTATAACAAAGTCACCATTCTCCTTAAATAGCATCATATCAAGACCAAAATAGCCTTGATATTCTTTGGGTATAATGCTTGAAAGGACTTCTAATGATTTAGTTTTCAGATTATCAATACATTCTGATGGGACATACTTAACAATTTTTTGTAACAGAACCTCATACGACCCAACGACTGCCCTCTCATAAGAAAATCTATTGTTATTTTCAAATACAGAAAGACCAACAAATGACAATACTCCGTTTTCTGATTTAAATTCCATTGCAAAGTCAAGTACTTTATCCAAGAATTTCTCGCAAATAACGCTCCCTTGCTTTTTAATAAAGCCTCCGACCAATGGCTTATATGCATCAAAATTTGATTTAGTAACAAGAAATACACCTTTTCCACTACTTGACCAAGGAGCTTTAACTATACATCTCCCAAAAAAATTCAGAAATTCCACAACATCTCCTAAATTATGGCATTCTTTTGGCATTACACCTTTATACTCCAACCCTTGCAAGATTCTTAGCGTTGTCCTTCGATGTGATATACTTCTAAAAAGTTCAATTATATCGCTGCTCGGCACTAAAGCGTCATATACAAGTTGCTTCATCTGGTAACAGGTAGCCTGACTCCAACCCCAAGGATATATTTTATCAATTGAATCACAAG
Organism: uncultured Prevotellaceae bacterium; assembly: GCA_900541935.1. Lineage (GTDB taxonomy): Bacteria > Bacteroidota > Bacteroidia > Bacteroidales > Muribaculaceae > Limisoma. The sequence continues at coordinate 1,068 of UQLZ01000025.1, forward strand.
CATCAAAAACCGTAACACCACTAATATTGCAGAATTTTTGCTTTATATCATTTAAAAAATCACAATTAGACTTGCTTTTATCCGCCAAAACAGAGCTCCCAGCCTCTGCATACCAGACTGGAAGCATCTGTAAATCATTCCTTATTTTTTTGGCATGCTTTGGAGCAGTATAATTCCATGAACCATCTGCTAAAGCCAAATCATTTTCTGGATTAAAAACATATAGTGATTTCTTCATCCTAATCCATTCTTGCCTTATAGTCAGCAAATGTGAACTCTCTCAGAACTTCAATTTCTCCATTTGCCTTTTGCAAAAGCATTGACGGGTGCTGAATACCATTGAACATATTGGTCTTTACTGTTGTGTAATGATTCATATCCTCAAAGGTAAGTAAATCTCCAACTTCAAGAGGTCGCTCAAAACTCCAATCACCCATAAAATCACCACTTAGACAAGAGTTGCCACCTATTCTGTATGTAGGTTTCGAGAAATCCACATTTTCAAGCGCTTCTGTAATTACTGGCTTATATGGCATTTCAAGGCAATCTGGCATGTGGCATGAAAACGACGCATCTATAATTGCTGTTTTAACGCCATTATTTTCAACAATATCAAGTACTTTTGCAATCAAATCACCTGTTCTCCATGTAAAGGCACTACCCGGCTCCATTATCAACTCAAGATTCGGATATTTTGCATGAAACTCATTTAATGTTTGAATCAAATGCTCAACGTCATAGCCCTCTTTTGTCATAAGGTGTCCGCCTCCCATATTGAGCCATTTCAAACAGGGAAGATACTTGCCGAACTTTAGTTCAACACTTTCCAGAACATTTTTCAGATCATAAGAAGTTGACTCACATAGTGCATGAAAATGGAAACCTTCAAGTCCCACCGGCAATTCTTCCAAAGCCTCTGAAGTAACGCCAAAACGAGAGCCAGGCATACAAGGATTATAAATATCTGTTTCAATTACAGAGCACTCTGGATTAATTCTTAAGCCACAACTTATTTTCCTGTCAGAATTTGCATTGTGTTTTTCCACCAATGGAAAATACTTTGAAAATTGACTTACAGAATTAAACGTAATATGAGAACATCCGTCAATAAAATCCACAATTGATTCATCTGTATAGACAGGACAATAAGCATGAACATCATTTCCTAATTCCTCTAACGACAATTTCATCTCATTGATAGAACTTGCGGTTGAAGAAGAACAATATTCGGAAATTATGCCAAATGTTTTCCATAAAGCATTGGCCTTGAATGCCATAATAATTTTAACATTTGCCTGTTTTGAAACATAATCTATCAATTTTAGATTAGATCTCAACTTCTCTTCAAAAACAATGTAATAAGGAGTTCTCATATTATTTTACAATTTCTAAATTAGCAAATCTAAGTAATAATTTCTTTTCAGCACCGTTTTCAAACTTAACAATAATCTTTGTATCGCCCATTGACTTGTCAATAGTCATAACTTTACCGATTCCAAATGTCTTGTGTTTAACAACCAAGCCCTCAACCAATTGGTCAGGTTTTATTGTTGCATTAGTTTGTTTTACCATTTCCGACCGTCCTTTTAGAGGAATAAATTTAGGGTTTCTTCCCGAAGAATTCGTGTTGTTTGTTCGGAAATTGCTACCAAACGGCAACTGCAAATACGTTTGGTCTATATCGTTAATAAAGCGGCTCTTCTCAGTAAACATACTCTGACCATTTCTAAACCTTGACCGTGCGTATGTCATTATGCAATTTTTCTTAGCCCTTGTAATAGCAACATACAGCAATCGCCTCTCCTCTTCTATCTCAGCATAATTGCCTACGCTCCTAAATGACGGGAACAAATTCTCTTCCAAGCCAACGATAAAAACATTATTAAACTCAAGCCCCTTTGCTGCATGGACAGTCATGAGTGTTACCTTATCAGATGCATCTGCTTCTTCATCCTGTTCCGTTATTAATGAAATATTTGCAACAAAATCACTCAACGACTTATATTCATTTTCTGAACTTTCACAATATGCTTTTATAGCATTTAGCAATTCATCAAGATTTTCTCTTTTGCTTACATTCTCAGGACTGTCACTTGTATTCAAAACTCGCAACACCCCTGTTTCATCATATATCAATACTGCAGCACTATAAGCATTTGAACTTACCGCAATTGTTGTCAATCTTTCTATTAGTTCTCGAAAAGAAGCCAATTTACTTTTTGTTCCCGTATTAAAATTGGAATCAATATTTTCTATGTTTTGCAATACAGTCCAAATACTTGCATTACTGCCTGCGGCCAACTTACGTAACTTTCCAACAGTTGTCTCCCCTATGCCCCTAACTGGATAATTAATGATTTTACATAACGCCTCATTATCATCCGGATTTACTGCCAATCGGAAATAGCATAAAGCGTCTTTTATTTCTCGTCTTTGATAGAATGACATACCGCCATAAATGCGATATGGTATATTATCTTTTCTTAGCGCTTCCTCAATAATACGAGACTGGGCATTTGTCCTATACAAAATTGCAAAATCACTATATAAAAAATGCTGGCGCATCTTAATCTCAAACAATTTACTGGAAACTTTCTTACCTTCTTCCAGATCAGTTGCTGCTTCCATAACAAGCAGTTTATTACCAAGTTCATTTTCAGAAAATACATCTTTGCGAATTTGGCGAGTATTCTTGGCAATCAAACTGTTTGCAGCATTGACAACCATTTGAGTTGAACGATAATTACGCTCCAATTTGAAAATTTTCAAATTAGGAAACAGTTTTGATAATCCTAATATGTTACTTATATTAGCACCTCTAAAGGAATAAATACTTTGCGCATCATCACCAACGGCAAACAGCCTTTGATTTTTTGCAACAAGTTGACGGATAATCATGTGCTGTGCAAAATTAGTATCTTGATACTCATCAACAAGGATATACTTAAACTTAGTCTGATATTTTTCAAGAATATCCGGATTATCCCGAAATAGAATATTTGTAAGCATTAGGATATCGTCAAAGTCCATTGCTTCGGCGACTTTACAACGTTGCTGATAAATTCTGTAAATTTCCGAAATATATGGACAATCATGATGTCTGTCTCTCGTCATAAGTGCCGGGTCATTTGCATAATCATCCGGAAGCTTCAAAGCATTTTTTGCAGATGAAATACAATTAGCAACTATATTAACTGCATACTTCTTTTCATCAAGGCACTCTTCTTTTATAATACTTTTCAGTAAAGACTTTGTATCTGCAGGTTCATAAATTGTAAAAGTAGAAGCATAGCCTAACCTGTCGCAATGAGTCTTTAATATTCTCAAAAAGTTTGAATGGAAAGTTCCCATCCAGATTTTACTCGAAAATTCCGCACCTAAAAGGGTAGAAATTCTTTCTTTCATCTCCCTTGCTGCCTTATTAGTAAAGGTTAATGCAAGTATTTCCTCTCCATTGTAACCATTCTTCAACAAATGCATAATTTTATGGGTAAGCACCTTTGTCTTACCTGACCCCGCACCTGCAATAACCAAAGCAGGTCCATCGCTATAAACAACAGCCTCATACTGTTGCTGGTTCAATCCTTCTAAATATGCTTCCACTATTTAATCTTTTATCAATTCATTATATGAAGGTATATGGTCTATAAATCGGCATACCATGTTATTATAATCAATCTCACAGCAATAAAAAGCAATGCCATTTGTAACTACTAAATATTTCACTTTAAGCACTATATTATACCTATATATCTGATTAAAAACCTCTTGTGTTATATTTACAGTTGATGCTTTATATTCCACTATCATTACAGGATTTCCTTTTCGATCATAAACGACGGTATCACATCGACGCTTTATACCATTTTGGACAATAGATATTTCATTGCCCATAAGGCCTCCAGGATATAATTTTTCATTTATCAAAAATTCAACAAAACCTTGCCGAACTCTTTCTTCTGGAGTCAATGCTATATATTTCCCTCTTAACCTATCAAAAACTACAATACCCTTATCACTATTGCTGTATCTTAATTTATATTTGGATAAATTTATGCTCATTTCTTCGATAGTAGGAAAATTAATTGTAAATTTACTACAAATTTGACAATCGGCAAAAATGTATGGCTAAAACAGTAAATTCAACTCAAAGAAAAGATATAGAGCTTCAGATAAAGAATAAGAATTTTTCAAAAATTTATTTACTATCTGGAGAAGAAGCATTCTACATTGATTACCTTACTGACAAAATAATTAACTCATCAATTAGCGAAGAGGAAAAAGATTTCAATTTGTCTATTTATTATGGTAGTGACGTCAAAATGTCAGAGGTTGTTTTAGCATGCAGAAGATATCCCATGATGGCAGAAAGGCAAGTAATTGTGCTTAAAGAAGCACAATCGTGGAAAAGTCTTCCAGGCGTCAATGAAAAACGAGAACTTGAAATCCTTGAGTCATACGCAAAGCAACCAACGCCAACGACCATACTAATTGTATGCTATAAAGGTTCTACCATAAAATCTGCAGGGTTAACCAAAGCGCTGACCAACACAATAATTGATGGCAATCCCGTTGGTACAATTTTTGAATCAAAGGCTCTTACAGAATACAATATAAACGGAGCAATAAATGAATATGTACGCCTCATTGGTTGCACCATAGATGAGAAAGCAAATGCTATGCTTGCCGAATATGTTGGCTGCGATATGTCGCACATTGCTAAAGAGGTTGACAAACTAAAACTCATTTCACCTAACGGAGTTCGCATAACTCCAGAAATGGTAGAAAAGAATATTGGTGCAAGTAAAGACTACAATAATTTCGAATTTATCAAAGCCATTGCAAGCCGCGACGTTGCTAAAACTTTTAAAATTGCCAACTACTTTAAAAGCAACTCTCGCAAGAACCCAACGGCTGTTACAACTGCACTTCTTTTCAACCTGTTTTCAAATTTGCTTATTGCTTATTATGCACGCACTACGGATGAAAGAGTGCTAATGGAGCAACTCAGGTTTAAAACACCATATCAATTAAAAGACATTCGCCTGGCAATGTCGAAATACAATGCCAGGCAAACTTTTAATATAATTTGTTTTATTAGAGATTTCGACGCAAAGAGTAAAGGCGTTGGCTCTAACAAAAACGAATATGACCTTTTGGAAGAATTATGCTATAAAATTTTCTCCTGCTAAATCTTTTCTACATGCTTTGAGTCGATCCATGCTTTATGCGCATCGTCTGCTTGCACATTATACCACACTTGTTTGATCTCACCCTCTTTCACTTCAACTGAGTCAAGAATCTCTACTTTTACGCCTTCATTAAGTATGAAAGCCTCTTCAGATTTTGACTTTGGTTCTCTGGGCGACAAACTCAATATTACAGAATCATCAATAACAACTGCGTTTCCGCTATTAGTAAGAGCCTTTGATGACTTATATGCAAAGATATTCGCCAATAAGCATATAAAAATCATCGACATGCCTACGAAAAAACCTATCTTTCTTATCAATATGCTATTATTGAAGATATACAAGGCTGCACATGCAAGAATCAAAAAGAATGAAACGATGCCAAGAATAGCCCACCCATTATAACTAAATGAATGCAATATGCCTGCGTATAATGAATTCATCATATTCTCGCCATTCGCCATCTTGTCTTTTATCTTTGAATTAACAAAAGCCAAATTTGCTTGAGCCTCCTTATTGTTAGGATCTAATAGCAAGGCCCTTTCATAACTTAACACCGCCTTGCCCAAATTGCCAGACTTGAAATAAGAATTTCCAAGATTATAGTATAAATCAGAGGAAACTTGACCATTCTTAATAATCTGCTCATATATTGTAACCGCTTCCTGGTATTTATCCTCAGTATATGCCTTTTCGGCTTTATCTGAAGCCGTTTGAGCAAAAACCCCTTGAACAGACAGGCAAACAAATGCAATTATATATAATAATGTTTTCATATTATTTCCTTTTAGTGTTTTCTATTTTATCAATGAGTTCACACGCTTCTTTATAGATGTTACTCATGTCATTTTCTCCTTTAACACTTGAATATCTTGCAAACTCGCATTTATCAAGAATGTCAATAGCGGTTTCAATAACGCTTTCAACAACACCATATTTGTCAAGTTCGTTTTTTATATTATCTCTATTCAACTCGGATACTGGAATAGCAAGTTTATCACTCAAATATCCCCACAATGCACGAAGTAATTCTTCATAGAATTCATCCGTTTTATTCTTACCCATTAGAACTCGTGCATTTTTCAGCCTTTTTGTTGCTACCTTATTTGCTTTCTTAGTCTTCATAAGAGTTACATTTGCACGCTCTTTTATCAACTTTCTATAATAGAATAATACTAACGCAAATAGCATCAAGGGTACGATATAAGCAAAGACATACCACCATTTATATAATATTACATTGTTGATGTCATGCAATTTCAAGTCACCACGTTTAATATATAATATATCCTTATTTTGATTAAGATCAGAAGCAACGGTATTTCCAGAGAATTTTCCTTTTGCAACGTCCAATTCGTAGCCGCCTAAAGTAACCCTCTCATATTTCTTTTTACTAATATCAAAATATGAGAATGTTATTGGCTTAACATTAAATTTTCCGACGTACTGCGGGACAAAGGCATAATCGATAGTAACGTTTCCAGAAAGATTAGAGCCATTTGGATTGGCGTCAACCGTCACTTGTGGGTCATATACATCAAACTGAGAAGGGAACTCAACAGTTGGATTCTTTATGTTCTTAACATTTCCTGTTCCAGAAATAACCAATCTTAAAGTACCAGATTCGTTCGTTTTAAGGTTATTATTAAGCATCTTGGCTGTTGCCTTAAAGGACCCTACGGCACCAATAAAATCAGACGGACGAGGTTCTGGCAGAGAAGAGATATTTATCGAACCACTATTAGACTTAATTTCAATCTGCTTTTCAACCGGTCTGCGCATTTGACCAAAAATACTTCTCACCATCTCATACTGAACTACTGTGACATTATAATTGCCTGAAGTAATGGACAGTTTACCAGTTTGCTGCGGGAATAAAATACACTGCTTCAAATCGGCAACCATATAGTTTTCACCATTATAGTTTTCAAGGCGATTAATCTGAGAAGTTATAGGTATTTCCTGAGATATAAAGCCATTAAATGACGGTTGAAGCGTTGGCATAAAACTTACAATATTATATTTTGTATACAATCTTATTGTACATAAAATACCTTCTTGCTCATAAGCAGAATTTTTTGAAAGAATAATTCTAACAAATACATCATTTTTATTTACACTCTTACCTGATGACTGCGAATCTATATCATATACTTGGACACTCTGACTTTGATTACTTCCATTAGAAGCAGATTTATCCGGTGGAAGAATCTGTAACTTAAACGGTTTTGTCTTATATGTTTTACCATCTACAACTATAGTAGCAGAACCAACTGTATATGTTCCCTCTTTCTCAGCCTTATATGTCATAGTATATGACTGAGAAGAACTGGAAGTAACTTTACCATTAACACTATATGAACTCATACTCTGAGACATTGACGGTCCATATAAATACTTGCAACCTTGAACATCCGGACTTTTAAATCCTGATCCGGATGCATTCTCCAAAGAATAAGTTATATTGAACTTATTACCTTTTATAACTTGTCGCGGAGCATTTACGGTAAACGAAGCACCGTATGCCGAGATAACGGCAAAAATAGTTGAAAATATTAATAATATATGTCGTAACATTTTTATTGATTTACCATTGTTTACCTGTTCTTCTTCCAGATTTCATCTGCTGCATCTTGGCCTTATTAACCTTATCCTGAGTATTCTTCTCTTCATTCTGCATTGTTTGTAGAATCTGCTCAGCATTATCTTTGCTTATGCCATTTTTGTTCTGTTCTTTATTCTGATTTTGTGGCTTTTGCTGGTCTTGACCGTTTTTATCTTTATTCTTATTCTGGTCTTGCTTCTCTTTTTTATTTTCCTGTTTATCTTGCTTGTTATCCTGATTATTCTTATTGTTCTGCTGCTCTTGGAGTTGCTTTTGTGCCAATCTCAAATTTTGACGAGCCTGGTCATCATCAGGATTTCTTCTCAATGATTGTTTATAATAATCTATACTCCTAGCAAAATCTTTCTTGTTGTAATAGATATTGCCAAGATCGTAATTAGCCTTCGATGAGATAGAGTTATCTGCAGAATTACCTAATTCTTCGAGCATTTTCATTGTTTGCTGAGTAAGACTATTCTTTGTTGTATCATTAACGTTTACCTGCCTCAGGTAAGTCGTTGCCAAATTAAACTTAGCCAATTCCGACATCTCATTTTCTTGCAAAGCCTTTCTATAAGCCTTTTCCGCTTCAGAATAATTCTTTCCATCAAATTTTTCGTTACCCTCTCTAATGTAGTTACGCTCTTTTTTTGTACTCTGTGAGTAAGAAAGAACTGAAAGCGAAATCATTAAAAGTAATATCAATGTCTTTTTCATATTCATTATTATTTACTAAAGAAATTAATATTTTTAAGCCATGATATTTTTCTGTCAAGAACGAAAATATCTATTACCAAGAGAGCCAAAATCAGCCATGCAAATATTGGGAACTGCTCATCATTGGGAGAGAATACTGTCTTTTGTATGCTTGACTTAGACAACTCTTTTAAACGAGCATCAAGCACATCTACCGCATCATTATTATTGGCGGAAACAAATATACCCTTAGATGCTTTTGCTATATCTCTTGAAACATTTTCATTCGGTACGGAAATTACCATATTCCCAGACTCATCTTTCATGTATGTTCCATCCTCAAGAGGAATTGGTCCACCCTTTTGAGTTCCGATACACATAACATTTACCTGAATACCTTTATCAGCTGCCGCTTTTGCCGCTTCTACCGCATCGTCTTCGTGGTTTTCACCATCTGTTATAATAATAATTGATTTCTGTATTTTATCATCAGCTGTAAATGAATTCATAGCCATTTTAATAGCACTACCAATCGCTGTTCCCTGAGTAGGAACCATCGACGGATTAATGCTACTAAGGAACATCTTTGCTGAAACAAAATCTGCAGTAATAGGAATTTGGGTATATGCATCGCCGGCAAAAACTATTAGCCCCACCTTGTCATTTCCAAGTTTATCTATTAACTTTTCAAGCATTAACTTTGACTTCTGCAAGCGACTTACGCCTTTTGGATCATCGGTAGAGGAAGCAAGCATAGAGTTAGACACATCTAATGCAACAATAACCTCAATGCCACTAACACTTACAACCTCAGACTTGCTTCCACCAAGGGCACGAGGACGAGCAAGCATAACAACAATCAATGCTGCTATCATCAGATGCAAAGTTATCTTAATCCAAGGTTTATAAATAGAGACATCTGGCATTTGACTTTGCAACACTTTCAAATTGCCAAATCTTTCAAGTTTCTTCTTTCTGCTTCTTCTCGCCAGCACAAATAATCCAAAGATAACCGGCAATATAAATAGCAGATATAGTAATTTAGGATATGCAAATGTAAACATAATAACAATTTTAAGGGATGTTCCTCAATAACGTATGCCTCAATACAATTTCCAAGAGGAAGAGCACAAGAAGCAAGATGGCCCAAGGCATATAATCATCTTCCGTTTGGTTGAATTTTCTTATATCCAACTCTGTTTTTTCCAACTTGTCAATTTCTGCAAATATTTCCTTAAGAACATGCTTATTTGTTGCTCTAAAATACTTGCCTCCAGTCTTTTCAGAAATGCTCTTCAAAGTTGCCTCGTCAATAACGACTGGTAAGGTTTGATATTCAACCTTTCCATATATATTAATACCTACAGGAAATTCAGCAGACCCCATAGTTCCGACACCTATGGTATATACTTTAATGCCGAACTTTTGTGCAATCTCAGCCGCTGTCAGAGGTGCAACAACACCTGTATTATTTGAGCCGTCAGTCAGCAAAATAATACTCTTTGATTTTGCCTTCCCATTTTTGATTCGATTTATTGCGGTAGCCAAGCCGTCGCCTATCGCTGTACCATCTTGCAACATACCCATCTTTATCTCATTAATATAATTGACAAGAACTGATTTATCTGTTGTCATTGGCACAAGTGTAAAACTCTCACCTGAAAATATAACAATACCTATATTATCAGATTCCCTTCCAGTTACAAACTGCGAGGCAACCTCTTTGGCAGCTTCAAATCTGTCAGGATTAAAATCTCGCGCCAACATACTGGTAGAAACATCAAGCGCAATAACAATATCAGTACCTTCAGTCTTTGAAGACTCCCAACTATCATGTGTCTGCGGACGGCATAAAATTATTATCAAGCAACCTATTGCAAGCATTCGCAATACGAACAAGCCGTGCTTCAAATAGACTTTATAAGACGTAGGCAATTTTGAAAACGCTTCGATTGTAGAAATCTGAACCGAAGATTCCGCTTTCTTATACTTTTTTATATACCAATATATTAAAGGTATATATATCAAAAACAGCCATAAAAAATCAGGTCTTGAAAATTCCATAATTTATAGACTATAATCTGTTTTAAGTAGGTTACTTTTCTTTATTTTCTTTTTTATCCTCTTCCAATGGCTCAATCTCTACAGGTTTTGTCTTTTCAAGGAAGGCCTGAGCCAGTCTGAAGACTTGTTCGTTTTCATCCGCCAATGGCTTAAGTTTAGCGAACTTAACAAAATCTGCAAGACTTAAAATTTCTTTTAATTCCGCTTTAGCAGATGCGACTTCCTCATTGTTCAGCAATGCCATGATCTGAGTTGTTGTCATCTCCATTGCATTAACATTGAAACGACGGTCAATGTAGTGACGAATAATATCTGTTATTTCAGAATAATATTCCTTCTCTTGTCCACCTTGCCATAAACCTCTTGCCTTTAAGTTCTGCAATGCCAAAACAGCCTCATCGTATGGAGGAAGAATTTTCTTTTTAGGAGCAAGGCTTATTTTCAGTGGCTTACCTTTCTTTATCCTATAAAGAACAAAAACAACAATGGCAGCAATTAACAATAATACCAACGACACCCACCAATAGTCAGTCACAAAATCAGGTAAGAAATCATACCATTTCCTCTCGGGTACCATAACAGTCTTATAGTCATGGATATTCTTTAAAGAGTCAACTTCAGCAGGCAATACCTTTAATGAAGTACTTGCGCTTGCAAAAGTATCTTTACCTGAAATATATAAAACTGGAGGAAGGGCGTATAATCCTGAATCAAAAGACTGAAGCAAATACGTTTTATTGATTTGAACACGATTATTATCCAAATCAACAGTATCTGATAACTTCAAACTATGTATTTCAACATTTTTAGTAAGAGTATCACCTTCATTCATAAGGACATATCCATGCTTATCCTTATCTTGAATAATTTCAATATTATACCCAACCACCTTTCCCATCAAAAGAGTCGTTGAATCCAATTTTGCAGTTATCTTAGTTGGTCCTGCCCATGATAGCATTGAAACGACCAAGAAAACTGCCAAAGGCAAGTTATATATAAATTTTCTATTCATATTGTCAATGTGTACCTCTTCTTTTAAATAACGACATCAACGCCTTAACATAATCATCATCAGTTGATATGGAAGCGAACTCAACATTACACTTGAGCATTCTCTCATTCATTACCAACTGGCGCTCATACCACCATTTATTATAAAGGTTTCTAACCTTGGCAGAATTGGTATTTACCCATTTCTCTTTTCCTGTTTCAGCATCAAAAAGTTTTACCAAGCCAACTTTAGGCATAACAGAGTCACGCTTGTCATATACCTGAATGGCAGTAACATCATGCTTACGGCCAGCAATAGTCATCGCTTTAGAGTAATCAGCGTCGTCAATAAAGTCAGAAATCATAAACGTTGTACATTTTTTCTTCAAAGCGTCTGTAAGAAACCTCAATGCATACTCAATGCTTGTTCCATTACTTTCTGGTTTAAAATTCAGCAGTTCCCTAATAATTAGCAAAACATGCTTTCTCCCCTTTTTAGGAGGAATAAACCTTTCAATCTTGTCTGAAAACAGCACAACACCGACCTTATCATTATTTTGGTCTGCAGAGAATGCCAAGGTAGCGGCTATTTCAGCAATTTGCTCTCTTTTGACAGATCCCACAGCACCAAAATTACCACTACCAGAAACGTCAACAAGAAGCATAACCGTCAACTCGCGTTCCTCTTCATATACTTTTATATATGGCTTGCTTGTTCTGGCTGTTACATTCCAGTCAATATCCCTTATTTCATCACCATACTGATACTCTCTTACTTCAGAGAACGTCATACCCCTGCCCTTAAACGCAGAATGATACTCGCCCGCAAATATATTCTGCGAGAGTCCACGAGTCTTTATTTCAATCTGCCTTACTTTTGCAAGAAGTTCTGTTGCATCCATTTTGACAGTGATTATGGAACGATAACTTTATCAAGAATGTTACTAATAATTTCGTCTGAAGAAATATTATTTGCTTCCGCTTCGTATGTCAAGCCAATACGGTGACGCATCACATCATGGCAAACCGCACGAACATCCTCAGGAATTACGAAACCTCTGCCCTTCAAGAATGCGTATGCACGAGATGCCAATGCCAAACTGATTGATGCACGCGGAGATGCTCCATAGGAAATAATGCTACCTAAATCAGAAAGGCCAGCCTCACTCGGATAACGAGTAGCAAATACAATATCGACAATATATTTCTCGATTTTCTCATCGATATAAATTTGCCCAACGATCTTTTGCGTTTCAACAATTTCTTCCGGCTTAAGCAATGGCTTAACTTCAGGCTTTATATTGCTTATATTTTGACGGATGATTAACTTCTCTTCTTCTTTTGTCGGGTAACCAATAATAACTTTAAGAAGGAAACGGTCTACCTGTGCCTCCGGAAGCGGATAAGTACCTTCTTGCTCAATAGGGTTTTGAGTAGCCATAACCAAGAATGGCTCATCTAATTTAAAAGTCTTGCCACCGATTGTCACCTGGCGTTCCTGCATTGCTTCAAGAAGAGCACTCTGAACTTTAGCCGGAGCACGGTTAATTTCATCAGCAAGGACGAAGTTTGCGAAAACAGGTCCTTTCTTGATTTTGAATTGCTCCTGCTGTGTACTATACATCATTGTACCAATAACATCGGCAGGCAATAAATCTGGAGTAAACTGAATACGGTTATATTTGCCATCAATAGTTTCTGCAAGAGTCTTGATAGCCAAAGTCTTTGCCAAACCAGGAACACCTTCAAGCAAGATGTGACCATTAGAAAGCAATGCTATCAACAATGAGTCAACCAAATGTTTTTGCCCTACAATGGCTTGGTTCATCCCTTGGTTAACTAAATTAACTATACCGCTTTTGCTTGCGATTAAATCATTCAACTCACGAATGTTAACTGATTCACTCATATTCTATATGATTTTTTGTTTTTCTTTTATTTATTCTGCAAATATATCTATATCTAACCAAAAAAGAGAACAAAGAGACGTTAATTTATTGTATTTTAAGTTTACAATGTTAAAGCGCATTTTAACACTTGCACTTTTTTGCACAAAATTAAAAAATGCCACCAGTTTTTTAATATTTCAGGTAGCATTTAATCCATATAAATTCTATTAAAAGGCCATCAACAGGTCTTTAAATTCAGAAAATTCCTTAGATATTTGTATCGTTTCTTTTCTGCCAGACATAAAAGTCTTAAGTTTTTCAGGAATTTCAACTTCCCTGCCAATAATTTTTTCAACTGTTTCCTTAAACTTTGCAGGATGGGCTGTTTCAAGGCATATACCTATTTCATTATCCTCAAGACCATCACACAACGCTCTGTAACCAACCGCTCCATGTGGATCCAAAAGATAATTACAATTTTCAAATGTTTGCCTTAATGTGTCAGAAATCTCGTCGTCGGTATATGAATAGCATGTTATATCCTTACAAATTTCCGTATGAGAATTCTTATATAAATCCAAAATCCTCGCAAAATTGCTTGGATTACCGACATCCATTGCATTTGCAATTGTTTGCACCGATGGCTTTGCCTCATAAACTCCTGTCCTCCAATAATTGTAAAATACATCATTTACATTATTGGCTGCAATAAACCGCTTTATCGGCAATCCCATTCGTTTTCCTATAAGACCTGCCGTTATATTTCCAAAATTTCCACTTGGCACACTTACTACAATACTATCCAATTTCTCACCCATTTTTGCAAGTTGAGCAAATGCATAGAAATAATAAAACATCTGTGGCATAAAGCGTGCTATATTAATAGAGTTAGCACTTGTCAATTTATGGAGAGAATTCAGTTCTTCATCAAGGAAAGCCTTCTTCACCAATGCTTGGCAATCATCAAAAGTGCCATTTACCTCTATTGCATAAACATTCTCACCAAGAGTTGTAAACTGAGACTCTTGAATTGCACTCACCTTCCCAGAAGGGTAAAGAACAAATACACGAACACCCTCTACCCCAAGGAATCCATTAGCAACAGCACTACCCGTATCTCCTGATGTTGCAACAAGTACATTTACTGGCCTTTTATCATCATTTACTGAATTGAAAAATCCAAGTATCCTTGCCATGAAACGAGCACCAACATCCTTAAATGCAAGCGTTGGCCCGTGAAATAATTCCAAACTATATTTATTATCATCTACTTTCACCAATGGAATTTCAAAATTCAAGGCGTCATATACGATATTACGCAACATCTCAGAATCAACATCCTCTCCAAATAAAGTATTTGCGACAACATAGGAAATTTCCTGCAATGTCATCTCCCCAATGTTCTTAAAAAACGCATCTGGCAGAACATGTATTTTCTCTGGCATATACAATCCATTATCTGGAGCAAGACCTTTTACTACAGCCTCTGCCAAGGTAACTACCGGAGCCTGCTTATTTGTACTATAGTATCTCATATCTTCAACAATTCATTAATAAATTCATCATTCTGCAAGGTCCCGTAAGAACCATTTTTTGCAGATTCCTCATTATATTCATCAATACCATCAGGAACAATGCCTTTTGCAAAAATCATAAAAGGAACAGCATCAGCAGTATGTGTTCGCAACCTGCATGGCGTGGGATGATCTGGTAATACTGCAACAGCAACAGATTCATCCATTTTTTCTATGGCTTCTAAAATAGGCTTACAAATAAGACTGTCAAGATTCTCAATCGTTTTAATCTTTAACTGAAAATCTCCTTCATGCCCTGCTTCATCACTCGCCTCAATATGAAGAAAAACAAAATCAGAATTCTTCAAAGCATTAATAGCAGCCTCTGCCTTCCCCTTATAATTTGTATTCCACAATCCAGTTGCTCCTTCCACGATAATCGGATTTAACCCTGCATAGACTCCAATACCTCTAATCAAGTCCACAGCAGAAATAACACTTCCTTTTTCGACACCAAATCGTTCCTTCATCGTTTGCATATTCGGCTTATAACCTGGAGACCAAGGCCAAATGCTGTTTGCAGGATCCTTTCCCTCCTGCTTACGCTTAATATTAACAGGATGATTCTCCAGCAATTCTTTGGATTTTAGAATCAACTTATTAATTAATATAGCGGTATTCTCCCCTTCTTCAGATAATGGCTTAACCATAACATCTTTAAAAGGAGTTCCTGGAACATCATGTGGGGGAGTACAATCAATTTCTTTATTTCCACCCCTAATTTTCAAGAGATGACGATAAGAAACTCCTGAATAGAAAGAAACAACATCAGAGCCCAACTTTTGAGAAAGGAAGTCTATCAACACTGTTGCCTCTTCATTTGAAATGTGACCCGCTGAATGATTTTTAATAATGCCATCTTCAATGCAAATAAGATTGCAGCGCATAGCCATTTCGCCTTCCTCTACAGGAATACCCATACTTGCCGCCTCAAGCGACCCCCTTCCTTCATAGGTCTTACTTAAATCATATCCCAAAACAGACATGTTTGCGACCTCACTTCCTGGATGGAACCCTTTAGGAACAGTCTTGAGAAGCCCCATTCTTGAGCGCTTAGCCATATAGTCAAGTGTAGGAGTATTAGCATATTGCAACGGCGTTTTTCCTTCCAACTCCGCAATAGGCTCATCTGCCATACCATCACCCAATATTATCAAATATTTCATGTTACCTAATATTTGCAATACTAATTATATCTGCGAATACACCAGCGGCTGTTACTTCCGCACCTGCTCCATAACCCTTTATTGCCATTGGATATTCTTTATATCGCTCTGTTGTAATCAAAATAACATTATTGCTACTTTCAAGAGAATAGAACGGATGAGATGAAGACACTTCCTGCAATCCAACAGAAACCTTAGAATTGTCAAGACTTGCAACAAATCTCAATTTACATCCACGCTGCTCAGCCGAGTAACGCATCTTTTCAAAATCATCTTCCATTGTTTCGATTCCTTTATAAAAATCCTCAATAGTGCCATTGAAGAATTCTTCAGGAATAAACAATTTTTTATCAACATCCTCTGGTTCTACCCTATATCCAGCCTCACGGGAAAGAATAACAATTTTTCTTACAACATCTTTTCCACTCAAGTCTTCACGAGGATCTGGCTCACTATAGCCAGACTCCTTTGCCATTTTAATAGCCTGTGACAATCGGATATCTTTGCTGAGTATATTGAAAATGTAATTCAATGTTCCTGAAATTACTGCCTCAATTTTCAATATTTTGTCTCCAGAATTTATCAAACTATTAATTGTGTTGATAATTGGCAATCCGGCTCCCACATTAGTTTCAAACAAGAACTTAACATCCTTTTTCCTCGCTATCTGCTTCAAATTCAAATAATTGTCATAAGCTGAAGATGCAGCAATCTTATTTGCAGCAACTACATTAACGTTATGTGACAACAAGTCAGCATAAACACTCGCAATATCCTTACTTGCAGTACAGTCAACGAATACCGAATTAAATATATTCATTTTAATAATCTCTTCCGTAATCGTCTTTGGATCTGCTGCAAATTCAGAATTTTCAAGAATTTCTTCAAAGTTATCAATGTCAATTCCATTTCTATCAAAAACACTATGACGAGAATTAGAAATACCAACAACATTTAAAGATAAAGCCTTTGTGTTTTTAAGCATTTTCTGCTGCATCTTAATTTGCTTTAGCAAATTCTTACCAACATGACCAACACCAACAACAAACAAATTTAAGACTTGGGTTTCTGAAAGGAAAAAAGAATCATGTATGACATTTAGAGCCTTTTTTAAACTGTTGAAATTAATAACAAAAGATATATTAGTTTCCGAAGCACCTTGAGCACAAGCAATAACGTTAATACCATTTCTGCCAAGAGTATTAAACAATTTACCTGCAATGCCTGGTGTATGTTTCATATTTTCTCCAACAATCGCAACTGTTGCCAATCCTCTCTCCGCATGAATAGTGGTAATTTCGCCCATAGCAATTTCAGATGCAAATTCATCTTCAAGCACTTTAACAGCAAGGTCCGCATCACAATTCTTAACCGCAAAGGATGTATTATGCTCCGATGACGCCTGAGAAACCAGAAAAACACTAACGCCACTCTTGGCGAGAGCATTGAATATTCTTGAGTTTACTCCAATAACACCAACCATACCCAAACCAGAAACAGTAATCAGGCATGTATCATTAATTGAAGAAATACCCTTTATCGCCTTCCCGTCCTGCGGCGGTAACTCATTGGTAATCCATGTTCCAGCAGCTTCTGAATTAAAAGTATTTTTAATTACAATTGGTATATTCTTGTGAAATACGGGATATATAGTTGGAGGATAAATGACCTTTGCACCAAAATTGCATAGTTCCATCGCTTCTACAAACGACAAATGGTCAATAACGTATGCAGAACTGATTACCCTTGGGTCTGCTGTCATGAAACCGTCAACATCTGTCCAGATTTCCAAAACGGAAGCATTTAACGATGCTGCTATAATAGCTGCAGTATAGTCACTTCCTCCCCTTCCAAGATTAGTTATACTGCCAGTATTCTTATCTGTTGAAATAAAACCGGGAACAATAGCAACTTTATCTGTAAAATCTGCAAACGTAGAGCAAACAAGACTCTTTGTTAAATCCAAATCTGCAACATGCTTGCCAAATTGCAACTCAGTTTTAATAAAATTCCTTGAATCAAAATGTTTCGCGTCCTTAATAACATTACTAATTATGACTGACGACAATCTTTCACCATAACTAACAATCATGTCCAAAGTTCGCTGTGACAAATCCTTTATCAAAGCAACTCCGCGATAGATATTTCCCAACTCTTCAAGCAACGGGTCGATTAGAGACTTAACGTCTAACTGTTTTTCTTCAGGGACAATACCTGAAATGACATTATTGTGCCGCTCAATTATCAAAGAGTAATTATATAAATAAGAAGCCTCACCCTCTGATGCCATCTTAGCAGTGGAAATTAACATATCTGTTATACCTCCCAAAGCGGAGACTACAACTATTACCTGCTCTTCTGAGTCTTCTACAATTCTCTTAACGTTAGCAATACTATCAACACTGCCAACAGAAGTTCCACCAAATTTTAATACCTTCATTATTTATATATCTTCCAAAGTTATTATTCTTTATTTAAATTGTAAAGATAATAATTAATTAGAGATTCTTGACCAGCAATTAATTATTTTTACATTAATCGATAAAAATTTATTGTTTTGAAACACCACAGATAAATACATCTTTTGTTTCCAAATAATTTTCATTAACTTTACAATAACAAATAATTATTATGGCAATATTTGATATTAGAACCAATTATACTTCTGAAGAAAATCTAAAAGAGGGGACAATTCTTGTTGCCCAACCTTTTCTTGATGAATTTTTCTTCAAAAGAAGTTGCATACTGATGACAAAAATGTCAAAAGACAAACCTTCAGCCGGTTTTGTTCTCAACAACAAAACTGAATATTTCTTAGACGAATTAATTACTGGTATTAGTTCAGATAGTAGGCTACCAGTTTTCTGTGGCGGACCCTTGAGTTTAGACAGACTATTCTACATTCATGATATCATCAATCTTCCAGATGCCATACCAGTTACAAATGGTCTTTTCCTCAACGGGAATTTGGACTCAGTCATAGATTATATTAACTCAGAACCGGAATGCAACAAGCATATTAAATTCTTTATCGGCTACTGCAGCTGGGATCCAGAACAATTAGAAAATGAATTAAAAATAGGCACCTGGGCTATTCTGCCTAGTCTGGATAACGCATTAATTCTAAATAGCACTACTGATAATGACTGGGAAAATACCGTTAAACTGCTTGGTAAAGACTTCTTGAACTGGCTTTTATTTCCTGTCGAACCTTTACTTAACTGATTCTGCCAAAGCCCTCCACAATGCATCATTAGGGACAGGGGCAGTTATGTCTATCAGTTGCCCTGACACAGGATGTTTAAATATTACCCTATGCGACTGAAGGCTGATACTGCCATCTAAATTACTTCGCTTTGATCCATACTTTAAGTCTCCCTTAATAGGACAGCCCAAGTAGGATAATTGCACTCTTATCTGGTGTTTCCTTCCTGTATGCAATTCAACTTCCAAAAGGGAATAATTATCTCCAACAGTCAAAACCTTATAGTCTAAAACAGCCTCTAAGGCCCCTTCTTTTGGATAATCAAAAACATACGATTTGTTATTCCGCTCTATTGAAGTCAGATAATTTTTTAATGTTCCTTGCGATGGTATATTGGCATTTTTTACGATTGCCCAATATATTTTACGCACCTCCCTTTTCTGGAATAAGGCATTCATCCTTGCAAGAGCCTTACTTGTCTTTGCAAAAACGACAAGCCCTCCAACAGGACGATCTATTCGGTGAATAACGCCACAAAACACATTGCCTGGTTTGCAATACTTGTCTTTCAAGTATTGCTTAACTATTTCGACAAGTGGCGTATCTCCCGTTTTATCACCCTGCACAATTTCTCCAGGAGATTTATTAACTATGATAATATGATTATCTTCGTAAACGACTTCCATTTATAGATTTTTAGTTGCCCATTTCTGAGAGAAATTTAATTTTCACAAGACGAATTTCCTCCTCTGTATATTCTCCTCCCAATTCTTGAATGGCTGCTTCCAAATCATCACTCTCACTCTCCTTAAAGTATTCAAAGATATCTTCAAGATGATCTTCATCAATAACTTCATCAAGGAAATAATCAATATTTATCTTTGTTCCTGAATAGACAATCGCCTCAACTTCATCCAAAAGTTCAGAAAAGTCAAGACCTTTAGATTCAGCCAATTCATCAAGTGCAATTTTTCTGTCAATACCTTGTATAATAGAGATTTTCAATTTACTCTTATTGGCAACTGTTCTTACTCTCAAATCTTCAGGACGCTCAATTTCATTTTCTTCGACGTGAGCCTTAATAACCTTTAGGAACTCAGCACCATATCTCTTTGCCTTTCCTGCCCCAACCCCAGGAATAGTTTGCAACTCTTCCATTGTAATCGGATACGTTGTTGCCATTGCTTCGAGTGACACGTCTTGAAAAATGACATAGGGAGGCAATTCTTCACTCTTTGCTCGTTTCTTGCGCAAATCCTTAAGAATTGAATATAATTCAGGATCTACGGCACAAGCCCCTCCGCCTTTTAACATAACGTCATCCACATCATCATTATATTCATTATCTTCAACGACCTTGAATGATTGTGGTTTTTTCAAGAATGAGCGACCCTTACTGGTCACTTTCAGCAAACCATAATTTTCTATATCTTTATCTATATAACCAGCAATAATTGCCTGATGAATAACGGCACTTAGCAATTTTTCGTCTTCAGCCTCCTGACATCCGAAAACCTCCAATTGATCATGCATATATGACTTGATTTCAGAAGTTTCCTTACCAAGCATTACATCAATAACATACTCTGATTTAAATTTTTCTTTCAAAGCGACAATCGTTTCAATTGTCGCGCAAAGTTGATCTTTTGTTTCCACTTTCTTTTTGGGATTTAAACAATTATCACAATTTCCGCAATTCTCCTCTTTGTATTCTTCTCCAAAATAATAGAGTAGCGTCTTTCTTCTGCACACCGAGGATTCACAGTATGCAGCTGTTTCCATTAATAACTGTTTTCCAATCTCCTGTTCTGCATTAGGCTTGCCCTGCATAAACTTTTCCAATTTCTGCAGGTCCTTGCTTGTATAAAAAGCAATACACAGACCTTCTCCGCCGTCTCTTCCAGCTCTTCCTGTCTCTTGATAGTATCCTTCAAGGCTCTTGGGAATGTCATAATGTATAACATATCTTACATCAGGCTTATCAATACCCATTCCAAACGCAATAGTCGCAACTATAACGTCAACCTTTTCCAACAAGAAGGCATCTTGATTTGCATTTCGCATTGCTCCATCCATACCTGCGTGATACGGAAGAGCCTTTATGTTGTTAACTGTTAGTTTTTCTGCAAGTTCTTCTACTTTTTTTCTGCTCAAACAATAAATAATACCCGATTTCCCCTCATTTGATTTAATAAACTTTATTATTTCCTTGTCAACATCTTTGGTCTTCGGCCTTACTTCATAATATAAATTTGGGCGGTTAAAAGAAGACTTGAAAACAACAGCATCTTGCATTCCAAGATTTTTCTGTATATCATGTTGGACTTTAGGCGTTGCAGTTGCAGTCAAAGCGATAACAGGACGCACTCCCAACTCATTAATAATCGGGCGTATCCTTCTATATTCAGGGCGGAAGTCATGCCCCCACTCTGAAATACAATGTGCTTCATCTACTGCATAAAAGGAGATTTTCACGGTTTTTAGGAACTCTACGTTTTCCTCTTTTGTCAATGATTCTGGAGCAACATACAGCAATTTTGTTTTGCCTGCGACTATATCACTTTTAACTTGATCAATAGCCGATTTGTTTAGCGATGAATTTAAAAAATGCGCTATGCCATCCTCCTCACTAAAGTTCCGCATTGCATCAACTTGATTTTTCATTAATGCTATGAGAGGAGATATGACAATTGCAGTTCCATCCATCAACAAAGAAGGAAGTTGATAGCACAACGACTTGCCACCACCGGTTGGCATCAAGACAAAAGTATCATTTCCAGAAAGAAGATTTTCTATAATCTTCTCCTGGTTTCCTTTGAATGTTTCAAATCCGAAATATTCTTTCAACTTTGCTATCAATTCATTCTTCTGCTCCATAATAATAGACTTAGCAATTAATTTTCGAATTACTACAAAATTAAAAAATATTTGACACTATGCAAATTAAAAGTACATATTTTTTAATTCATTGCATCAAAATTTGCCTTATCTAATTTTTCCTTGGCGTAATCATATTTAACAACAAATTTCTTCTTCGATAGAGATGGCGCTTCATACATAGCATCAATCATTACTGTTTCTGTCAATGATCTCAAACCTCTTGCCCCCAATTTGAATTCAATTGCCTTATCCACAATTAAATCAAGAGCGTCTTCCTCAAATATAAGTTTTATGCCATCCATGTCGAAGAGTTTTTGATATTGCTTAACAATAGCATTCTTCGGTTCAGTAAGTATTCGTTTTAATGCATCACGATCCAATGGTTCAAGATTTGTCAAGATAGGCAACCTGCCGATAATCTCAGGAATCAAGCCAAAGGAACGCAAATCCTGTGGAGTTACATAGTTCATCAAATTGTTTCTATCAATCTGACGTGTTCCTTTATCTGTTCCATAACCAACAACATGGGTATTTAATCTTTGCGCAATCTTTCTTTCAATACCTTCAAACGCGCCTCCGCAAATAAACAAAATATTCTTTGTATCTACCGGAATCATTTTCTGCTCAGGATGCTTTCTTCCACCATTAGGCGGAACATTCACAATCGAACCTTCAAGCAATTTCAGCAAGCCTTGCTGAACGCCCTCTCCACTGACGTCTCGCGTAATTGACGGATTGTCTCCCTTACGAGCGATTTTATCGATTTCATCGATAAATACAATTCCTTTTTGCGCTTCTTCAAGGTTATAGTCACAAGCCTGAAGAAGTCGAACAAGAAGACTTTCAATATCTTCACCGACGTAACCTGCTTCTGTAAGCACCGTTGCATCAACAATCGCAAATGGAACCTTTAGCAACTTAGCTATTGTCTTAGCCAACAGTGTTTTACCAGTTCCTGTTGGTCCAACTATGATAATGTTACTCTTTTCAATTTCAACGTCATCATCAGTAACAGGCTGCATTAACCTCTTATAGTGATTATATACCGCTACTGATAAATATTTTTTAGCATTATCTTGACCAATAACGTATTTGTCAAGATGCTCAACAATTTCTTTAGGAGTTGGAATTTCATCCAAAGAAAGCATTTCTGCCCCAACAGACTTGTCATGCGACACGCCTCCCATATATTGATTCATGACATCATGCGCCTGCTCCACGCAAAAATTACAGATTGCTCCACCATCTCTAGCTGGGATAAGGAACATCACCTCATCTGCTCTACGACCACAGAAACTGCAACAATCAACAGACTTTCCTTTTTTTGCCATGCTTATTTGCCAACTTTAATCAACACTTCATCTACCATTCCGTAATCCTTTGCTTCTGCCGCAGTCATCCAATAGTCACGGTCACTGTCACGCTCTACATCGCACAACGGTTTGCCTGAATGGTCTGAAATGATAGTATATAGTTCATTTTTCAATTTCAAGATTTCTCGCGCTGTAATCTCAATATCAGAAGCCTGACCTTGAACTCCGCCTAGCGGTTGGTGAATCATCACCCTTGAGTGTTTCAATGCATATCTCTTACCCTTCTCACCTGCTACCAAAAGAACGGCTGCCATAGATGCCGCCATACCGGTACAGATTGTCTTCACATCACAGGAAATATACTGCATTGTATCATAGATACCAAGACCGGAATAAACAGAGCCACCTGGAGAATTAATATAGATAGAAATATCCTTACCTGGATCTGCAGAATCAAGATACAGCAACTGCGCTTGAATAACGTTTGCAGTATAGTCATCGACTTGCGTACCCAAAAAGATGATTCGATCCATCATAAGACGGCTGAAAACATCCATTTGTGCAACGTTCAACTGACGCTCCTCAATAATTGTTGGAGAAATATAACTGCTTGTTATGCGAGCATAGTCATCCAACGCCAAGCCATTCATTCCTATATGCTTTACGGCGTAATCTCTAAAATCATTCTTCATATTATATGTTCAATTTTCTATTTCTAACTTAAAAGTCGCCTCTAAAACGATAACAGGCGGACTAATATTCTACAAATTTACAAAAAAACTCGATATTTCTCACCTTATTTCCAAAAACTATTTAAGGATTTATTTTTCTCATATTATTATCTATGGCATATACCAACTATAAAACGTACCTTTGCAAAATAAACAAAAATATATGGACTTTGATTTTATCAGCAATAAAGACTTCATCGATTTTATCGAAAAGAACAAGAATGTCACCCCAACTTCCTTGCGTTTGAAAAAATTCAAGGACACTACTTTCGACATTAATTTTGCAATTACACAAATCGCATGCCGAAATAAAGCAAAATCAAAGTTACCATCATTGTACGACAAGATATTTTACCCTACTGATATATCTATCGAGCAATGTACCACTGAAACAGTTGCAGAATTTCATGGTTCTTTATTTAAGGGATGTGACACTGTTTATGATTTCACTTGCGGCCTTGGCATTGATTCTTTCTTCATATCACAAAATGCCAAAACGGTTAGAAGTTTCGACATTAACGAGAAAGTTGCCGAAATTGCAAACGAGAATTACAAGCGGTTGAATCAACCGAATATAACTGCTTTTCAAGGCGACAGTACAGAAGTTGCAAAAAATATAACAGGACAAATATCTGCAGGCTTTATTGATCCTTCAAGGCGAGACAAGACCGACTCTTCTTCACGCCTTTACAGTCTTGAAAGTTGCGAACCAGATGTTAAAATTATTATTGATTCAATCAAAGATAAAGCTAATTTTCTGATTGTCAAAGCATCCCCTATGATTGACATTACCCAAACAATCAAATACATTGACGAGATTTCTGATATTTGGATAATATCAATAAAGAACGACTGCAAGGAACTACTTTTCAAAGTCGATTTTAAACAAAAAACTGAAAAAATCTCCCTACATACTATCAACTACGAAAACTCAAAAGTCGAAACTTTTGATTCAATATTTAGGAATAATGATTCTTCAAGCA
Organism: uncultured Prevotellaceae bacterium; assembly: GCA_900541935.1. Taxonomy (GTDB): domain Bacteria; phylum Bacteroidota; class Bacteroidia; order Bacteroidales; family Muribaculaceae; genus Limisoma. The sequence goes on from UQLZ01000025.1 coordinate 26,356, forward strand.
AATTTGTAACTCCAGAAATTGGAAATTATCTTTATTTGCCTAATTCATCAATAATGAAAGCTAATCTCTTTGGTGCAATTTCAGAGAATTTCAAACTGGCTAAAATCGCTGTCAATAGCCACCTCTACTCAGGTCCAGATAAAAAAGCAAATTTTCCTGGTAAGATTTTCTCTATTGATAATATTTGCGGCATGTCAAAATCGGAAGTTATCAACCTGAGAAAAAGTATTAAAAAAGCGAATATTGCATGCCGTAATTTTCCGCTCTCCCCTGACGCCCTTAAAAGCAAACTAAAGATAAAAGACGGAGGCGAAGTTTATATATTTGCGACAACAACCGCAGAAAATAAACATATCCTCCTTATTTGCTCAAAAGTTTATTAAACACCTTTTTCCAACAAAAAGGTTCTTGCTCTAAGATATCTATTATATCTTTGAGCCATATCGTCCGTCAGTGTGTCAAGACGCAGCACATTCAAATTATCCTCCAAATCATATAATTTGACAACTTTTCCAATCGGATCCGCCTTAGCACGGGCAACAAAATCCTCATAACTTTCGCCTGCCCCTTTTGTCACCGACAATACGCTATCAACAATATATTTAGGAAATCCATCCTCTAACAAATTCTCAGCAGTTACCTCCGTATCTTCAATAACATCGTGCAACATAGCAACTATTTTCTCCTCATCGGTACGGCAACGCATTGCAACACGCATAGGATGCAAAAAATATGCAGTACCTGACTTATCCCTCTGCCCTGAATGCTTTTCTACGCATATTTTTGCCGCCTTTTCGAGCAATTTTGCTGATTCCTCTTTTGTCATAACACAGTCATTTATGATTTATAATGAAACAAAGATAATATTTTAATTATAAAAAGCCGATTATGTCTGTTACAATTAATTTTACTTTTAAAACAGCAACTTGAAAAACAGAAAAGCAGTGTTTTTTCTTGCTTAAGTTGGTTTGAATAACTAATTTTGCAAAAAAAGCAACAATTATGATTTTTTCTATGACAGGTTTCGGCAAATCTTGTGTCGAAATTGAAAATAAAAAAATAACAGCAGAAATCAAATCACTTAATAGCAAGCAATTAGACTTGTCTATCAGAATTCCTCAACAGTATAGAGAATATGAATTGCAGCTTCGCAATCTCATAGCAACAAATCTTGAAAGAGGAAAAGTTGATTTAACAATTACAACTGACAACATTGGTGAAAATTGCCAAACAACGATAAACAAATCTTTGGCAAAAGGTTATAAGGCACAACTTGAAGACCTTTCCAAAGAACTCAACATACCACTTCCAACAGACTGGTATGCAACACTTTTAAGAATGCCGGAAATTCTCAAAAGCGAAGTAAGCGACGTTGATGAAAAAGAAATCAACGCTCTGACAAAAGCAGTATCTGAAGCAATTGAGAAACTCAATGAATTCAGAAAGCAAGAAGGTCACCGCCTTGAACTTTTCTTTGAAGAAAAAATCGCTAAAATTCAAGAACTTCTTAATGAAGTCCCTCAATACGAGCAGGAAAGAGTTGAAAAGATTAGAACAAGAATTGTTGACTCTCTACAAAAACTCGACACCGTTGAGTATGATAAAAACCGCTTTGAGCAAGAAATGATTTTCTATATTGAGAAATTAGATATTACAGAAGAAAAGGTAAGACTCCAAAACCACTTGGAATATTTCTTGTCAACAATGAAAAGTGGAAGAGGTCAAGGAAAAAAATTAGGTTTCATCACTCAAGAAATGGGTCGCGAAATCAACACCCTTGGTTCCAAAGCAAACCATGCAGAACTGCAACGCGTTGTTGTCCGCATGAAAGACCAATTGGAACAAATCAAAGAGCAAATACTTAACGTAATGTAATTCTATGAAATCAGGAAAAATAATCATCATATCAGCCCCATCAGGTTCAGGCAAATCAACAATTATCAATCAAATCATCGGCAACGAAAAATTAAAATTGAAATTCTCTGTATCTGCAACCAACCGCAGTCCGCGAGTTGGTGAAGAAGATGGAGTAAGTTACCATTTCCTGACAACAGAACAATTCCAAGACGCAATAAAAGAAAATAAATTTGTTGAATTTGAGGAGGTCTATCCAGGACGATATTACGGGACATTGAAATCTGAAGTTCAAAAAATTTTGGACGGAGGAAACAATCTGATCCTTGACATTGACGTTAAAGGCGGTATAAATGTGAAAAAACTTTATCCTGACGCCCTGGCATTATTTATCATGCCACCAAGTATAGAGGCATTAAAAGAGCGCTTAATCAACCGCAATACCGATAACGAAGAAACAATCAACCAACGCATATCCAAAGCGGAATACGAAATCTCTTTCGCTAAAGAATATGATAAAATCGTTGTCAATGACGATTTATCGGTAGCAGTTGAAGAAACTACTAAAATACTTACAGAATTTATCAATTAATGATTATTGGAGTTTTCGGGGGGACATTCAACCCAATACATATCGGTCACTGTATTTTAGCAAACTATATTTGCCAGCAGAATATAGTTGACCAGGTATGGTTTGTTGTCTCTCCGCAAAACCCATTAAAGGAATTGCAAGATGCCAGTTATGACCAGCACAAATTGACTATGGTACAACTTGCCTTAACTGGTCATTCCAACTTGAATGCAAGCGATATTGAATATACCCTTCCAAAACCGTCATACACAATAACTACCTTACAAGCATTAAAAGAAAAACATCCTGAACATTCTTTTAAACTTATTATTGGTGCTGACAATTGGTTGAAATTTGACAAATGGAGGGACTATCAAAAAATAATTGATGAATTTGGCGTAATTATTTATCCTCGCATTGGGTACGACATATCTAACAAAGTGCACCCTAATGCAATAATTGTTAACGCCCCAATAATCGAGATTTCATCAACCTTTATAAGAGAATCATTAAAATCAGGTAAGGACATCGGATTTATGGTTCCCGAAAAAGTAAACGAATATATAAAAGAACACAAACTATATGGATACACTGAATAATAACAGCATTCTCTTTCTTGGCCTTGCTAACGAGTACTGCAATGCCATAGAAAATGCAGGTTCCACTGAAAAGGAAGAATTTATCAACCACATGATAAAACTTCTTCCAAGAATATATATTTCAGCAACCGACCTAACCTTCCCCATCGAAGCGGAAAGTTCTTATTCAGAAGGTTACCTTGATGAAATTTACTACGACAGCGTTCGAAGAAACCTCGAAATGCTCTTGGGCGAAGATGATACATACCTCGAAGTTTTTATGGAGGATATGAAATTCTCAGACACTCCAATCGCTTCAAGCATTGCCGAATGTCTTTCTGACATCTTCCAATGCCTGTATGACTTGATTCATGCCGTTAAGGATATTCCTCAAGAACACATGAACGAGTTTCTGCTTATCTGCAAGGAAAACTTTGACTCATACTGGGGGCAGACATTATGTAATGTTCTACGTGCATTGCATAACGTCAAGTACAATTATGGTATGTAATTATTTGAACTCCTTAAAATACTAACCTCTATAAAACTAAAATTATGGCATATCCAAATGAAGCATCATTACTGAACTTCCTTGATAATAGCCCATGCAATTTCTTGGCAGTTGCTTCAATTCAGAGAGAATTGGCAGAAAATGGTTTTACTGAACTTGACCTTACCAAAAGTTGGAATATCCAAGCAGGAGGCAAATATTTCGTAAAGAAAAACGATTCTGCTATTTTCGCATTTAAAATAGGTTGCCAACCTATAAGCAAGACCGGTTTTAAAATCGTGTCTGCCCATTCTGATTCTCCCTGCTTCAGAATCAAGCCAAACCCAATTATGCTCAACGACGGCGTTATTCGCTTGAACACTGAAGTCTATGGCGGGCCAATCCTTTATACTTGGTTCGACAGACCTCTATCAATAGCAGGTAGAGTTATTGTTAAGGGCGGTAGCATTCTGGCACCAGAAACAAAACTAATCCATATTAAAAAGCCTTTGATGGTTATTCCTCACCTTGCTATTCACTTCAATAGAACAGTAAACGAGGGCAACAAACTGTCGAAGCAAAAAGATATGCTTCCTATTATAGGAATCGTCAACGATACTTTCGAGAAAGACAATTTTATTCTTGACCTGATTTCAAAAGAACTTAAAATTAACAAGAATGACATTCTTGACTTTGACCTACTCCTATACAATTGCCAAAAAGCAGAAACAGTTGGCATGAATGGCGAGTTATTTATGTCTGGAAGAATCGATGACTTGAGTATGGCACATGCTGCAACAACCGCCCTTATAAACTGCTGCGATACTACCACAACACAAGTGATAGCAATATTCGACAATGAAGAAACTGGTAGCGGAACAAAACAAGGTGCAGCATCTCCTGTCTTTGCAAACGTTCTGCAACGTATTTCTATGGCTTTGGGCGATGACCAAGAAACATTCTACCGCACTATAGAAAAATCATTTATGATTTCTGCTGATAACGCACATGCCGCACACCCGAATTATCCAGAAAAATATGACCCGACAAACCACCCGACTATGGGCGGAGGTCCTGTTATCAAAATTAATGCCAATTGCAAATATATGACCGACGCAAATTCTTCTGCAATTTTTATCGGAATTTGCAATAAGGCAAAAGTTCCTTATCAGTATTTCGTGAACCACTCCGACAACGCTGGTGGCTCTACATTAGGAAATATTCTGACATCACAAATTGACATCTGCGGCGTTGACGTTGGCAATCCTATATGGGCAATGCACTCAGCAATGGAAACAGGGTCTCTTTTCGACCACGAATGCATGATTAAAACATTCATTTGTTTCTTCAATGAATAAAAAAAGAATGATTTAGGGAAACCTAAATCATTCTTTTTCTTTAATTTATCTGTCTAGTCCTGCCATAGCGTTACACTAAAAAGTAACAGAAAATGAAAGAGACTA
>UQLZ01000026.1 GCA_900541935.1 uncultured Prevotellaceae bacterium
AGTCTCTTTCATTTTTTGTTACTTTTTTGTGTAACGCTATGGCAGGACTAGACAAGAAAAAGAATAAAAAAGATACAATAAAATAGAAAAAGAGGGAAAAATATGCACATAAAACGCGTTGTTGTGCAATTTTGAGCGTTTTTTCACGGAAAAATTTCCGTATATTGATAATTATTACTTACTTTGCACGTCTAAAAAGAAGAATAGAAACTAATTATTAATTTAAAAACTAAAAATTATGTCTGAAATTCAACAAAAAGTAACGGATATCATCGTTGAAAAGTGCGGTGTTAATGCAAGTGAAGTAACTCCAGAAGCATCATTCACTCAAGACCTTGGTTTGGACTCACTTGACACAGTAGAGTTGATCATGGAATTCGAAAAAGAATTTGGCATTACTATTCCAGACGATAAAGCAGAAGGCATCAAGACAGTAGCAGATGCAGTTGCATTTATTGAAGAAAACAAATAATTAAACCTTAATGGAACTAAAAAGAGTTGTTGTAACAGGACTTGGAGCCATTTCTCCTATTGGAAACACGGCAGCCGAAACATGGGCAAACGCGTTGAAGGGAGTAAGCGGTGCAGCTCCTATTACCCATTTTGACGCCTCATTATTCAAAACAAAATTTGCATGCGAGGTTAAGGGGTACAACTCTGCAGAGCATTTCGACCGCAAGGACCTTCGCAAGTATGACCTATACGCACAATATGGCGTAGTTGCAGCAAGAGAGGCAATTGCCGATTCTGGCTTGGAAGACCTTGAAGGCCTAAACCGCAACCGAGTTGGTGTCATCATCTCTGCAGGTATCGGTGGTTTGCACACATTTGAGGAAGAAGCAGGTTACTATGCTTTGAACCAAGACAAAGGTCCAAAATATAGCCCATTCTTCATTCCTAAGATGATTGCAGATATGGCAGCAGGTCATGTATCTATGCAATATGGATACAGAGGCCCTAACTACGCTACAGTATCAGCATGTGCATCATCAACACACGCATTGATCGATGCATTCAACCTCATCCGCTTGGGCAAGGCTGACGCTATCATCACTGGTGGTGCAGAAGCAGCAATCTTCCCTGCAGGTGTTGGCGGTTTCAACTCAATGCACGCTATTTCAACAAGAAATGACGACCCAGAACACGCATCAAGACCACTAAGTGGCTCTCGCGACGGTTTCGTTATGGGTGAAGGCGGTGCATGTCTTGTGTTCGAAGAATTAGAGCATGCTTTGGCTCGTGGCGCTCACATCTACGCTGAAGTAGCAGGTGGCGGCTTATCTGCCGACGCTTATCACTTGACTGCTACTCACCCTGAAGGTTTGGGTGCTAAACTCGTTATGAGTAATGCTCTTGAAGATGCAGAAATGAAACCAGAAGATATTGACTACATCAATATCCACGGTACATCTACCCCTGTAGGCGATATCTCAGAAGTAAAGGCTATCCAAAGCGTTTTCGGAGACCACGCTTACAAACTAAACATCAGTTCAACTAAGTCTATGACCGGTCACCTCCTCGGTGCTACAGGTGCTCTTGAAGCAATGTTCTGTGTAAAGGCCGTACTTGAAGACATTGTTCCTCCTACTATCAACCATGAAGAAGGAGACAATGATCCGGAAATTGACTACAATCTGAACTTTACGTTTGGTGAGGCTCAAAAGAGAACTGTTAATGCGGCACTTTCTAACACTTTCGGTTTCGGAGGTCACAACGCCAGCATTATTGTAAAGAAATACAAGTAATTCGAGCACTTGTCGTTTACGACAAATATTATATAAAAAAGGATATGTAAAATTACATATCCTTTTTTGTTACCTTCTGACTTGAATAAAACACTTATAAGGCATCATAAACCAATAAAAGCATAATTTCCTTGCTTTTAAACATAATATATACTATTTTTGCAAAAACAATACCGGAAACTGACAGAACCAAGTGCACTAGATCCTGTAAATTCCATTTAATTAAAATTTTATAACCTATGAAAACCCTATTAAAAGCACTGCTATTTTTAATAGCATTTCCAACCTGTGCCGCTTCATTTATCGGTAATCGTGATGATTTTCGCGATGAATCTATTTATTTCGTCATGACAACACGCTTCTATGACGGAGACAAATCTAACAACACCCAATGCTGGGACGGTCAGCAATACAATGCAGGCGACCCTGCCTGGCGCGGTGACTTCAAAGGTCTTATTGAGAAACTTGACTACATCAAAGCTCTCGGCTTTACTGCAATATGGATTACTCCCGTTGTGGAAAACGCTTCTGGATATGACTATCACGGATACCACGCAAGCAACATCAGCAAAGTTGACAAACGGTATGAATCTGAAGACGTTACATTCCAATCGCTTATCGATGCTGCTCACGCCAAAGGTATGAAAATTATCCTCGACATCGTTTTGAACCACACTGGCAACTTCGGGGAAGAAAACCTTTGCAAACTATTTACACGCGACTGGAACGCTGACCAAAGCGACAGTGAAAAATGTATGATTCCTTTAACTCAAAAGAACGGTGGCAGACTTCCTGACAACTATTCAGAACTGCCTGGGGGCGAACAATATGGTTGCCGGCTTCGTGAAATGAAAAATACAGACGGTAAAAACCATGACACAAAGAACCTCTGGCATCATTTTGGAAACTTCAACTGGGACAATGAAACTCGTTGGTGGGCACAAATCGCCGGTGACTGCGTTGACTTGAATACAGAAAATCCAACAACTTATAACTATCTAATCAACTGCTATTCTAACTTCATCAAGATGGGTGTTGACGGATTTCGCATTGATACCGGAGGTCACATCTCCAGACTTGTGTTTAATAAAGTTTTCAACCCAGCATTCACAGCTGCTGCAGAGAAATACAAGGCCGCACGAAACGGAGGTCCGTTCTTTATGTTCAGCGAGGTATGCGCACGCTACACAGGCATCTGGTACCGAGAGCAACCGGTCCTATCTGTTCCTTTCTACACTTGGAAAGAAAGCAAAGAATATGCTTGGGACAATAACCCTAAATCCTGGGAATCAATGGTTGTCTTTGAAGGAGACCAATATCTTACACATGTCAACCAGCAATCTTGCCTTGAACACTACAGAGACAATGGTGAAAACTCAAAAGGCAGCCAACCTGTTTCTGACAACGTCTTTCTACAAGGCAACACTTACCACAAACCTGACTACTCAAGATATTCCGGCCTGAGCGTCATCGACTTCCCGATGCACCACAATTTCTGCAATATTGAAGGTGCTTGGGGCATTGCAACAAGCGGCGACAGATACTATAATGACGCTTCATATAACGTTGTTTACGTTGATTCTCATGACTACGCCCCCAACGGCGCACCAGAAGACACCCGTTTTAACCAGGGAACAGACACCTGGGCTGAAAACCTTAGCCTCATGTTTACTTTCCGCGGAATTCCATGTCTGTACTACGGTAGCGAAATAGAATTTAAAAAAGGCTGCACTATCGACAAAGGTCCGAACATGCCTTTAAAGGATTCTGGCCGTGCTTACTTCGGCGGCTATATAAAAGGCAACATCAACGTTACTGACTTTGCTGAATGGACCGATGCTACTGGAAATATTAACGCAACTCTTAACTATCCGCTTGCACTTCACATCCAACGCCTTAACAAGATAAGAATGGCCATTCCAGCTCTCCGTAAAGGTCAATACAGCACTGAAGGCTGCCAAGGTCAATACGCATTCAAACGCCGCTTCACAGATGACACAACTGACAGTTACGTTCTTGTAACTATTTCTGGCGGTGCTACATTTACCGGCATTGAAAACGGTGAATACACTGACGCAATTACTGGTGACAAGCAAACTGTTACAAACGGCACCCTAAAAGCGAACTGCTCTGGTAGAGGTAATATGCGTATCTACGTTCTTAAAACTGCCAAGAACTCGATTAGCGGAAAAATTGGCTACGACGGCAAATGGCTATACTCAACGTCACCAGTATCTGCACAACAACCTGGATACGATGGTACTCAAGAAGAACTTATTGAAGAACAACAAGGCGGAGGCTCTAATCCAGAAGTTACAGAACCATACTCTCCATCACTAAGCGATACTGAAATGGCGGCATTCTTCGAAGCTCCGGCCGACGGTCCTTACAAAAATGTAAAAGTATGGTGCTGGAGCAACAAATCAGGCACTAACTACACAGGCGGAACATGGCCAGGCGAAAAAGCTGTTTTAATGGGGTCTGCCTCAAACGGAAACAAAATATGGAAATGGACTTTCTCAAATGGCATTCCAACAAACGATATGCCAACGCATATCATCTTTAACAACTCAGGAAGCCCACAAACAGCTGAATTCGAGTTCAAGAACGGCGGTTACTACACAGTAAATGGCTTGCAATATGTAGTTAATAATACTTCAGGTGTTGAAGCAATCAACAAAGACAAAATGAAAATATATGCTTCAAACAGTAATATAATCATCGAAACAGAAAAAGCGACAATAATCCAAATTGCATCAATCGACGGCAGATTCTATACTAAGAAAATAAAACCTGGTATAAACAAAATCGAAGGTTTAGCACGCGGAATATACATTATCAAAGGAACGAAAGTTATTCTATAGATTTTAAAGGCAAAAGAGGCGGAATTTTTTTAATTCCGCCTCTTTTTGCATTATAAACATAACAAATTTGAATATTAAATGTGTTAAAATTAAGATTGTTAAAAGAAAAACAAGATAAAAACCTAAATATAAAAGAGAAAATTTTACATAAAAACCAATAAAGGCATATCTAAAGCCTAAAAAATGCTTAAAAAGATATGTTATTCAACATACCCGTACAGCAGTTTCAATATACTATATATCAATATATTATAATAGCAAATAGCCTTGATTAAAATTTTTATCAAAAAACGAAAGGATAAAAAATAAAAAAAACTGATTTTTTTTTGGCAAAAATTGTTGTAGTACAGTTTTTTGTTATACCTTTGTAGTGTTTTTGAAGCATAAAAAATTGTTTTATTATTAAAATTTAAAAGAAATGAAAAAGTTAGTTTTATTACTTGCTGTTGTATTTAGTGCATCATTGTTCTCTTGTGGTAACAAAGCTGCTGAAGCTACTGCTGCTGATTCTGCTGCTGTAGATACAGTTGTTGCTGTTGACACTACTGCTGCTGACACTGCTGCAGTTGACACTGTTGCTGCTGATTCTGTAAAATAATTTGCAGTTAAATACAATCAACGAATAAAGTCGCATCGAAAGTCGATGTGACTTTTTTTATTTTTAGCATTAATAAAGCGAAATTGCTGTAGCCAAAAATATATATTACCTTTGTAAAAAAATAAGATTATGTTATTGAATATAGTATTCCTTCTCATTGGACTCCTGTTAATTCTCATTGGTGCAAACTGCCTTACAGACGGTTCGTCATCAATTGCAAAAAAATTTGGCATATCTGACCTCGTTATCGGTCTGACAATAGTAGCATTCGGCACATCAGCACCAGAACTTATGGTAAGTGTTGTTGCTGCTGTTAATGGAAGTGCAGAACTTGCAGTAGGTAATGTTGTTGGCAGTAATATATTCAATATTCTTATAATAGTTGGTATAACCGCACTGGTAATGCCTATCAAGGTACAGAAATCAATTATGACCAATGAAATACCACTGGTGATACTATCTTCATTGGCACTCGTTGCCTGCGCAAGCGACTCGCTTATTGACGGCAGCTCGGAAAACATTATCAGCAGAATCGACGGTATAATACTCCTATTATTTTTCGCTATCTTTATGCGATACACCTTCTCCATTGCAAAGAATAGCAGTGAAAGTGGCGAAGAAATTAAGTCAATGCCAATGTGGAAGGCTTGCCTATTTATCGTTGGAGGTCTTGCAGGATTGATTTTTGGCGGACAACTATTCGTTGACGGAGCAAGCGAAATAGCCCGCAGTCTTGGCGTTAGCGAAGCAGTTATAGGTCTTACTTTAGTTGCATGCGGAACTTCTCTTCCAGAACTTGCAACATCAATTGTGGCTGCAGTAAAAAAGAATCCCGGTATCGCTATTGGTAACGTTATCGGGAGTAACTTATTCAATATTTTCTTCATTCTCGGAACGAGTGCAACCATCAAGCCTCTACCAATGGGAAAAATAACGAACCTTGATTTGCTCACTCTCGTGGCTTCAGCCGTCCTTTTCTGGATTGTTGGATGGTTCTTCAAAAGTAAGACCATTACGAGAGCAGAAGGCTCTGTAATGGTCGCTTGCTACGTTGCTTATACAACGTGGTTAGTTATGCAAGTGATTTAGCCAAGCATCATTGCGGCTTTCTTTACAGCATCTACAAATACATCAACCTCCTCTTTGGTGTTATATACGCCGAAAGAGGCTCTAACAGTGCCTTCAATGCCAAGCACTCGCATCAATGGCTCTGCACAGTGATGACCAGTTCTGACAGCAACGCCCATCTTGTCAAGAAGCATACCCATATCGTAATGATGGATATTACCAACAAGGAATGAAATAACACCACCTTTATACTCCGAAGTGCCGAAAATTCTCATTTCCGGAATCTCCATCAACTTTTCAGTTGCATAGTCAAGCAATTCACGCTCATGGCTTTCGATATTTTCGATACCGATACGCTCAATATAGTCGAGCGCCTCACCAAAAGCAGCAATGCCAACGAAATCCGGCGTTCCTGCCTCAAACTTATAAGGCAATTCTGCAAAGGTTGTCTTCTCAAAAGAAACGGTTCCAATCATCTCTCCTCCTCCCTGATACGGAGTCATTGACTCAAGTATTGACTTTCTGCCATAGAGAACGCCAACACCAGTCGGTCCATACATTTTATGGGCGGAGAACACGTAGAAATCAGGATTCAAATCAGCGATGTCAACTCTCGTATGCGGAGCTGCCTGAGCACCATCAACAAGTACCGGAACGCCATGGGAATGCGCAATCTCAATCATTTCCTTTACAGGATTTACTGTACCCAGTACGTTTGAAACATGGCAGAATGCAACCATTCGAGTATTCTCGGTAAACATATCCTCATAGATATCCATATTCAATTCGCCCTTCTCGTTGATAGGAACGACACGGATACGGATACGCTTCTTTTGCTGAAGCAATTGCCAAGGAACTATATTCGAATGATGCTCCATAGCTGTTAGGATTATCTCATCGCCATTACACAATCTGTCACCAAAAGAAGAGGCTACGAGGTTTATAGCCTCCGTTGTGCCACGAGTGAAAATTATCTCTTTTGTTGAAGAAGCATTTATATATTTCCTAACCTTTTCACGCGTTGCCTCCTGCATCTCAGTAGCTTCCTGAGACAGCAAGTGGACACCACGATGAACGTTTGCCTTTTTCGTGAAATACATCTCCTCAATTTTCTTTACAACGCAAGACGGTGTCTGCGAAGTTGCGGCAGTATCAAGATAGACCAAGTCTTTCCCGAAAACCTTACGGTCGAGGATAGGATATTCCGAACGAATTTCTTTTATATCTAACATAATTTTTTCCAAACTATAATTTTGCCTGCTGGCAATTTGCGCAGTTAGTCTGATTTCCAAGGAAACGGTTTTCCACAAGGTGACGCAACCTGTCTTTCAACGACTCCATTCTAACGCCTGAAATAACGTCGTTCATAAACGCCTGCATAAGCATCAGGCGGGCATCGCTCTCAGGAATACCCCTTGAACGCATATAGAAGAGTGCATTCTTGTCAATCTGACCAATCGTGGAACCATGATTACACTTAACGTCATCGCAATCAATAAGCAACTGAGGCTTAGAGTACATTCTCGCACCATCTGATGCACAAATATTCTTATTGCTCTGGTATGCCTGTGTCTTATACGCTCCAGGTGCCACCTTAATTAAACCTGAAAAAGAGCCAACTGCATTACCGTCGAGAACATACTTGAACAATTCATCAGTATGGCAAGACTCGGCAACATGATTAACGACAGTATGATTGTCAACAAGCCTTTCACCGCCTGCTATAGCCATGCCAAGCAAATGCAATTCTGCATGGGCTCCCGCCATATCAACAACAAAATTATTTCGCGTTTTGCCGTTATTGAGCGTTATGCCGTCAACCATAACGTTTGAGCCTTCCTCCTGACGGAGATAAAGTGAAGACACCCTATTGGTTGAATCGGAAGAATCTTCTATGTCATAATAGTCGAAAACGCAATTCTTGCCGGCAAAGATTTCAACAACCTGTGAAGATAAGTAACCGGCATCCTTGCCTTGCGTATGGTCGCAAACAAGCAGTCTCGCCTCCGCACCTTCCTCGATAACGACAAGCATACGGCGGTTAACCATCAACGGTGCAGAACTGTTAAGGATATTCACCAATTGGATAGGCTTTTCAACCACCTTACCCTTTGGAACATAAATGAATATACCATCTTGCACCAACATTGTGTTCAGCGCAACATGCGGCTCTGCAATGCCTGCCGCCTTGCCGTAATATTTCTCTACCAAATCAGCATTTTCGATAGCAGCAACCTTAAGAGATTTGATTATAACCCCTTCAGGCAGTGATTTGTGAGCATTTGCCGTTGGATGAAAAGTGTCATTGAAAAGAAAATACATGCAAGTGCTCATGTTCGGCACCTCGCAACGGAATGCGTCAGCAGGATTAACTCCAAGTTCAAAACGCTTGATGTTCACACCATAATCTGGAGCGAAAAGCGACTCCAAATCGGTCACTTCATAATCTTCCGCACCCTTTTTGGGCAGAGAAGAGCAGTCGCAAAGAGCCTCGAAAGCACTCTGGCGACTGGCATTCAAAGCCCCCGCAGAGAATGAATCAATCGTTTCTCTATTCGACTTATACAAATCAAGATATTGATTAATTGCTGTCATTTCATCCACTATTTACCGTCAACTTCCTCTTTAATCCAGTCGTAGCCTTTTTCCTCCAACTCAAGAGCGAGTTCAGGTCCGGCTGTCTTCACAATTCGTCCTTTATATAGAACGTGCACAATATCCGGCTTGATATAGTCCAACAAGCGTTGGTAGTGGGTAATAACTATTGTTGCATTATTATCAGTCTTCAACTTGTTAACCCCCTCAGCAACGATACGCAAAGCATCGATATCCAAGCCACTGTCAGTCTCGTCGAGAATGCTCAATTTCGGCTCGAGAACCGCCATCTGAAAGATTTCGTTACGCTTCTTTTCGCCTCCAGAGAAGCCCTCGTTTACTGAACGAGATGCCAACTTATTGTCTAACTGAACAATGGCACGCTTTTCTCTCATTAATTTAAGGAAATCGCCTGCTGAAAGTGGCTCTTGGTTGAAATATTTACGCTTGGCATTCAACGCTGCACGCATAAAGTTCACCATCGAAACTCCCGGAATCTCAACAGGATACTGGAAACTCAGGAACAGACCTTCATGAGAGCGATCTTCGGCTGACATTTCAAGCAAATTCTTGCCATTAAAAGTAACTTCACCTTCTGTTACTGTAAAAGCAGGGTGACCTGTCAATACAGATGACAAAGTTGACTTGCCAGAACCGTTAGGTCCCATAATTGCGTGAACTTCTCCCGGCTTAACCGTGAGATTGATACCTCTTAGAATTTCCTTGCCTTCAATTTCGGCATGTAAGTTTTTTATTTCAAGCATTGTAGTAATTTTTTCTTTATCCAACTGAACCCTCAAGTGAAATCTGCAACAGTTTCTGCGCTTCTACTGCAAACTCCATCGGAAGTTTGTTCATAACCTCTTTAGCATAACCGTTGACAATAAGTCCAACCGCGTCCTCTGTAGAGATACCGCGCTGGTTGCAATAGAACAATTGGTCCTCGTTAATTTTTGAAGTTGTAGCCTCATGCTCAACAATCGAAGACTTGTTCTGCACATCAATATACGGGAACGTATGCGCACCACAAGTGTCGCTAAGCAGCAAACTGTCGCATTGGGTATAGTTCCTGCAGTTTTCTGCATCTTTAACAACCTTTACAAGACCACGGTAACTATTCTGGCTTTTTCCTGCGGAAATGCCTTTGGAAACGATAGTACTGCGGGAGTTCTTGCCTATATGAATCATCTTTGTACCAGTGTCTGCCTGCTGGAAATTGTTTGTAACAGCCACTGAGTAGAACTCACCAACGGAATTTTTGCCCTTTAAAACGCAACTCGGATATTTCCACGTAATAGCAGAACCTGTTTCAACCTGCGTCCACGACAATTTGGAATAATCGCCACGGCAGAGTCCGCGTTTTGTAACGAAGTTATAGATACCGCCCTTACCGTCCTTGTCTCCAGGGTACCAGTTCTGAACAGTAGAATACTTAACCTCGGCCCTGTCTTCAACAACGATTTCCACAATTGCCGCGTGCAACTGGTTTTCGTCGCGCATAGGAGCAGTACAGCCTTCGAGATAAGAAACGTATGCATCATCGTCTGCAACGATAAGCGTGCGCTCAAACTGACCCGTATTGGCTGCATTAATGCGGAAATATGTTGACAACTCCATCGGACAGCGAACGCCTTTAGGGATATATACGAATGAACCGTCAGAAAAAACAGCAGAATTCAATGCCGCAAAGAAATTATCGCGGTATGAAACCACTGAACCAAGGTACTTCTTAACCAAATCAGGATAATCTTTAACCGCCTCAGATATTGAGCAGAAAATAACTCCCAACTCAGCCAACTTATCGCGATATGTAGTCTTTACCGAAACACTATCCATAACGGCATCAACGGCAACACCCGACAGAGCCATCTGTTCCTCAAGGGGAATGCCGAGTTTGTCAAACGTTTTACGCAACTCCGGGTCAACCTCGTCCATACTGTTTAGCGACGGCTTTGCCTTTGGGGCTGCATAATAACTAATCGCCTGATAATCGATTTCTGGAATTTGGAGGTGTGCCCAATTTGGCATCTCCATTGTCTGCCAATGGCGGAAAGCCTTCAGACGAAACTCAAGGAGCCATTCCGGCTCGCCTTTGACAGTAGAAATATATCTGACAACATCTTCATTCAATCCAACAGGAATGATGTGAGTATCAATATCGGTAACAAAACCGTACTTGTAATCACCTTCAGCAGCGTCCTTGATAATTTCGCTATCTGTCTTTATTTCTTTTTCTTTTTTCATTTGCACTTCCGGATATGAATCATTAAACATACCAAAATGACCTACCCTACGCTACTCGGGAAAATGTCAACACCCCACGCCCACGGTGCAATCCGCATAACAAATTCGAAAATCTTGCCGTCAAGCAAATGTGAGGAATGGAAAAGCGACATATTAGGAGCAATAACGTAGAGCCCGTTTAGGATAACGCTCAACAGCAAAAGCCACTTGAAAATGCCTAAAATTGCACCTCCGATACGGTCAAAACCGCCAAGGCTGAGCGCCTTCAACGTTTGCTTGAGAAGTAATGCCACTAATTTAATCCCGAAGAAAAACACTAAGAATATAATGATATAGGCAGAAATAACCGCTATATAGTGCTCCGCTCCTGGAAAGGCTTCGACTATAGCGTCACTGAACGTTGACCCGAAAAGCCTGCAGGCAATGATACCCACAACAAGGCCAATCAACCCGCCAATGCCACTAACGAGGCCCTTATAGAACCCATAAGCACCACCAACAATAACAAGTACCAATATCAAAATATCTATCAGTGCCATAGAGTAAATATTAGTCTGCAAAAATACTAAATATTGTCGTAAAAAACAAAACACAAACACCGGTAGAAAACGAAAAAAACACAGAGGGCATGCCACCACGGCACGCCCTCTGTCGTTATTAAAGTATTCTTATGAACTATTGCAAGTTAAATACGAGGTTGCCGTTATCAGCACCCAAAGTAACTACTGTCATAGCCATTGGTGAATTACCCGACATATTGAATGTCTTTGAAGTCAGCAATGCAATGAAGTTTCTAAGTTCTGCAACATTCTTATAGAAAACGGTTGCGTTCTGCTCACAATCGCCATCCTGATATGCGAACTTGATTGTTTGCTCTGAAACGTTCTCTGTGATAAAGAAGTTCAGACTGTAACGGCTTGTCTTAACCAACAGATTGTACTTTTCATTAGCAGCATTGTAAGAAAGTTCAATATATTGAAGGTTTGCATTCTTGTTGTACTTGCGAAGACCTGTTGCCAAATTGTCGTATGCAGTCTTCCAGTCCCCTTCAAGAACATTCTTGTCAAGACGCCACTTGTAATCCTTATTAGTAAAAATAAATGCAGGCGTTCCACAAGTCATAGCAGCCTTTTGACCTTCATCTGTACAGTAAAGAGTGCCATCTTCAGCAACATCAAAGTGTACCAATTTCAAATCGCCCTTTTCACCTGTAAATGGCACATTCAAATATACAGAACCATCAAGACGAACAGTGTAAGGATGTGTAATTGTCTGAGAAATTGGGTCGCCACCTTCTGGAACAAAGTTGAACAAGCCTGCACCCATACCTGAGATAGTATAGTTACCCTTATCGGTATTCAAATATACATTCTTAATCTTGGTGCTAAAATATGTATTGCGAATTTCCTCGATTTTCTTGAAATAATCCTCCCAAGCCAAATCAGCAGGAACCTTTGTCATATTGATAGTATAGCCATATTTCTTACCTCTAAGAACGAAATGATCCTTGTCTGCTTCGTAAACAACGAATTCATAATCACCTTCGTGACCAAGACCAGCCTCATTACCGTCAGTATCTGGATCATCTTCTGGAGTAGAGAAAGCGTGAAGCAGATCATTATATGTATTGAAAGTCAATACTGGACCGTTATCCGTAATAATCTCATAAAGACTTGATTGCTCTTTATAAACATTATTAGATGATACCGGATTCTTCGCAGCCATTGTAACACTACCACCAGCAGTAAACTTCATCAAGATAGGATATGCTGCTTCATCAGGCTTAGCCATGTACTCCATAATCCAACCGTTTTCCGCATCTGAAAGGAAAGCAGTATATTCTTCAATAGAGTGATTGAGGCGGTGTGCCGGGCTTTCAGCGAATATATCATCCTCCTCACGAGAGCAAGAAGAAAATCCAGCGACCAAAGCGACACTTAATATTATTGCAAATGATTTTTTCATATTATTCTACTTATTTTTTATCAACAGTAATACCATAAACTTCCTGTCTCAAATCATTGATATCATAGTGCTTCTGACGATACTGAACCTCAGCACGAAGAGCATCAAGATCCATACCCCAAGCATCCTTGAACCATTGACGAGCGATATCCACCTTTTGAAGTATGATTGCACGTCCGTCAACACCATCAAAGTCTTCTACTTGCTTACAAACAGGTTTATTGCTTCCTTCTTGATAAACTGGCAAACCTTGCTCGTCATATTGTTGCTCCCAGCCATAATCTGCAAGTTCAAGCATCTTGTTCCACTGCTCGTCAGTCTTTGTGATATAGTTTGCAATGATTTCCGCAAAGTCTTCACGTGATTCTGAACTACCATAATCAGAAGCAAATCCTAAAGAGTAGCAAACATTATCATTTCTATCCTGCCAGCCCATTGGGTCATAATACTGGTTAGAAATCATATTGAACTCATTTGGATAAGTCTTTGTCTGGTGCAAGATGTGAGAGAACTCGTGGTGCATTGTCTTGAAGTACATCTCATTGAGTTGCTCGAAATCATTGATATCCATCAAGTTCATACGGAACAAAGTCACTTTCAAACCACCTTCTGCAAGACCAAGAAGCATTGTACCATTGTGAGGATTATATGCTGGCGAACCAATAAGGTGAATGATTCTCGGACCATATTGCTTCAAGAATTCTGGGTCAACGCACTTTTTGTAAACGTCAAACCAAAGATACTTTGCCAATACCGCCATATCTACGGCATTCTCGTATGTTGCTGGAACAAGGTTGTAGTTCATATCAGCACCAACATCTTGCAACTTATAACGGAATTGGAGGTTATAAACCTTCAAATAGTTGTCTTCCAAGAACTTGTCCAACTGATAAGATGCTGAATTTGGGTCAAGTTCATCACTTGTTTCTGGGAAAACACTTTCCGGTGACAAGTCGTCTTCACTACATCCTGCGAACGCTACGCCAAGGAATGCAACAAATGCAATTTTAATATATTTTTTGAACATAACTTTCTAAATTATTTGTTTGACACTCTATAACCGCCAGAATATCTAACATATCCCTTACCATTAGGAATTGTCAACTCTGGCTTACGGACATTACCTGCAATACCTGCAGCAATAACCTCAGAAGGCAATTGAAGCGCACGGCGTGGGTCGTTAATAGTAAGCACTTCAACACGGCTTCTTCCGATTTTGTGAGTTACTTCAATACCATATCTCTTAATATCAAACCAACGGTAACCGTCAAAGATTGTTTCGATACGGCGGAAGTGCATCAAGCATTGCAAATAAGGTGCCATTTCCGGTGTCATTGCATATTTGTCACTCGGACAAACTTGGTCAATGTTCAATTTCTTAAACAAACCTGGACGTGGATCCCACTTGTTTGCTGCAGTTTGGTGCTTAGCCTCATCATAGTATTCTTCAACAAGTTCCGGAGTAAGCTCGTCGAACTTATAGTTAGCAGGAAGTTTTTGACGAGATTCATCCCATACCTTCAAGTCGGCAACTGCACCCGGGAAGTCCTTCAAATAAATCTTAGCTTCTGCACGGCAAAGAAGTGTTTCTTCTGCTGTAAACTCAGTTCTTACCATGTGAACATAACCGATACCAGCAACCTTGTCTGTATATTCAAACAACTCACCTAACTTCAAGAAGTAAACACCGTAGTCTTGGTTACCATTAACATAAAGTTTACCAATCATACATGGGTGAAGGATAAAACCTGTATTTGACCATGTTGGACCTTGTCCGTAAAGTGTTTCTGTTGCCGCATCACGGTTAACTCCATAACGCATACCAATTCCTATAGACCTCCAGAAAGAAGAGTAAGTCGGAATAAGGAGCAAGTTACTCGGAGACTTAGCGTCAACGTATGAAAGAATGTTAGCATCTGATGACGAATAGTTAGTTCCCCAGTACGTTCTCATCATTGTTGAAGGCTCAGCGCCAAGAACAACGTCAGCATAATTGACAACCTTATCATACTCACGCTTGAAAAGATAGAATCTTGTAGCAAACGCATTAGCAGCCTTCTTGTTAAAGTGATACTTTGTTTGCTCATAGAAGTTGTCGTTAACATACTTCAAACCAAGTTTCAAGTCCTCTTCAATCTTTGCGTATGTTTCAGCAACGGTACCACGCTCATAGTGAACGTTCACTGTTCTTTCTGGTTCTGTTACGTAAGGAATACCAGGGTCAGACGCACTTGTTGCACCGTAAGCCTTACAGAAAACGTTTACAAGCACGAAGTGGTTGTAAGCACGGATAAGGTAAGCCTCACCACGGGCTGCATCCAATTTTTTGGCATCTGTTCCTTCAAATTTTCTGCCTGCATCTTCCCATTGCTTGATAATGTCAAGAACATGGTTAGAAACGGCAATCGCGTGATATGCACCCTCCCAAATAAAAGAAGGAGAGTCATTAGCCATATCAGACTTAGCATCTTCCCAAGCGAACATTTCATCATCGATAACGCCGGCTGATGTCAAGTTATAACGAACACCTTCCTTGTCTGGAGAGTTATTGTCAACAATATTATCGCTACTAAGTTCACAATATTTAGCATAGTTACCGAAAGAATAACCATCAACCATCATCATCAACAGTTGGTCAGGAGTTTGCGGATCTACGCGGTTATCTGGCACCTCATCGAGGAATTTGTTACAAGACGAAAGAGAAAGTACTCCTGCAACTGCCATATATATTAAACTCTTAATTTTCATTTTTCAAACGTTTTAAATATTACAAACTGAAACGCAAAGTGAATGTAAACTGCTTAGGAGATGGAGTTGCAACACCACCAGAGTTAAAGAACTCAGGATCCTGGCCATTCAACTTCTTGTCAGAATAAATCAACCAAAGGTTTGTAGCCTGAACCTTGATAGAAGCAGAAGAGAATCTGATTTTTTCAAGGAAAGACTGAGGAAGGTCATAAGTAAGAGAGACCTCTTTCAAACGAATGAAACCACCGTCAGCAATACGCTCAGTTGAATAGTTGTATGCTGAATAAGCACGAGAAATATAGTCATACTTCTTAGCAAGACGACGGCTCGCAATAACTGGGATAGTTGTATATCTTTCATCACCTGGCATTACCCAACGGTTCTTGAATTCCTTAGGCATTGCTGTCAAGTCATCGTAAGATGCTGCAAATACCGGGTCAAGACGAATCTTGTTACCGAATGAGTAAGTCATGAACAAGTTCAAACGGAAGTTTTTCCATCTCAAAACGTTACCGAAACCACCAGTAATTGTTGGGTCAGTAGGACCTTCATACTTCAAGAAGTCTGTTTTTTCAAACTCTTGGAAGTTAATATCAGTAGATGTCACTTTACCGTCTTCATTAATAATCATAGGAAGACCTTCGTCACTCAATCCTACGAAAGGAATTGAGAAGATTGCACGAACAGGATAACCTTGCTTAGCATAACCTGAACCAGAAACGAGTTGCATTACATTTGAACGAGAGTCAAGGTCTGTAATTTCGTTTTTAGTTTTAGAGAATGTCAAGTCTGTTGTCCAAGAGAAGTCTTTAGTCTCGATATTTCTTGAAGAAAGTGTAAATTCAACACCGTGAGACTTCATAGCTGCAACGTTAGCATACTTCATAGTAACACCACCAACACCCTGAGTGTAGATTGTACCAATCAAGTCAAAGTTATCACGGAAGTAAACATCTCCAGAGAAGTTGATTCGGCTACCTTGCATAAAGCCTAAGTCAAAACCGACGTTAAACTCTTTCTTCTTCTCGTAAGTAAGTTCTTCATTTGCAATATCAGAAAGTTGCAAACCAAGTTCTTGAACGCTTGACAACGGACGCCATGGACGGTAAGGATTATATACCGGTGTAGCGTTAGACACCCACGCTGGACCGCTATCTGCTGTCAAAGAGTAAGATAGACGCAATGTTGCGTGGCTCAAAACTTTCTGCAAATCGAGATTGTTTCTGAACCAGTCTTCTTCGTGAGCATTCCAAGCTGCTGAAACGTTCCATGTAGGCAACCAGCGAGCATCACGAGATTTACCTAATTTATTTGTACCCTCGTAACGAACTGTTCCGTTAAGAACGTAGCGACCATTATAAGAATAAGTAGCATTTGCAAAGTATGCAGCACTTCGAGAAGTTGAATAAGTGTTAGAATAGTACTGACCATTCTCTTCACCCAATTGCTTCAACCAGTTGTAGTCAACAAAAGGCACACCGCCGTTGTCATAAACAAAGCCCCAACCTGTATAACTCAAAGCCTCACGCTCTGTTGAGTTAATTTCGAGACCTGCAAAGATGTTGAAGATGTGAGTATTGTTCCATGTCTTGTTATATGTTCCAGTTGCACGGAAGTCATATTGAGACACCTTATATGTATCATTGTAATAGATACCACCTTTAGGCAAGATAGTTACAGGCAATGCGTTAGGATCTTCCGGGTCAGTGTAAAGGTATGGGTTGATTGCACGGATAGTTGCATCTTCCGGGTCTATACCTGCACGGTAAGCAAGAGCCTGGTTAGAGTGGTCCTTAACGTGGTGCTCTTGAACAGAACTCTGGTAACGGTATGCACCAAGAGCATTAAATTCAAGACCAGAAATCGGACGCCAGTTAATTTCACCTTGGAACTTCAAATCAGTAACACCTATATCAATATAGTTGTTTTCCAACTCGTGGAAAATATTAAAGTCAGACCAGTTACGAGTATATGTTTCGTGAGCAGAAAGAGTACGAGATGTATTCAACGCATAACTATATGGGTTGATATCGAAACCACGCTTAACAACACCACTAACCGGGTCTGTTTCCTGGCTCAATGTTCCTGGTGCTTTTTGCTTACGATAAGAGTCTGAAGTCAAAACAGAAACTCTCAATGTCTTTGAAATATCATAAGACGCGTTAGCATTGAAAGTGTAACGGCGGACATCTGAAGATTGATACCATCCCGGGTCATTCATTACAGAAAGAGAAGTATAGAATTTACCTTTTTCTGTACCGCCTGCGATAGAAACAGAGTGGTTTTGCAACAAGGCATTGCTGAAGAGTTCATCGAACCAGTCTGTGTTTCTGTACTCAGCAGCACGAAGATATGCATTCATAGCAGACGGTGTATGTTCAAGACCGAACTTACCATTAGTAGCATCGTATTGCTCAATCATCTGGTACATCTTACCATAAACACCTGAATTGGCAGCAGAAGCGATTGATGCAAATTCCAACCAACCTTTTTGCTCCATTTCGCGGTAGATACCCATTTGTTCTTGAGAGTTACTGATATTGAAGTCAGCATAGCGAGGCTTCATACGAGTAGTAAACTCACCTGTATAACTTACGCGAGCAGAACCCGCTTTACCTTTCTTTGTTGTAACGACAATCACACCAGCCATGGCTTTAGCACCATAGATAGATGTTGCTGAACCGTCTTTCAAAATCTGGAAAGACTCAATGTCATCTGAGTTAAGGCCTGCGATTGCAGATGAAATCAATGTAACAGCGTCACCTGAAGAAAGTTCGTCAGCAGAAACCTCCACTGCATCTTCCATAACGACACCATCAACAACCCATAACGGCTTTGAAGCACCGTAGATAGATGTTGCACCACGCACGCGAATTTTCGGAGCAGTACCGAATGTACCTGAAACGTTTTGCACAGACACACCCGCTGACTTACCTTCAAGAGAACGGCTAATATCGGCAACACCATCCAATTTTGCATCTTCTGCATTGATTTGAGTAGTTGCACCAGTAAACAAGCGCTTGTCCATCTTCTGCATACCTGTTACAACAACTTCGCTAAGTTGATGTGCATCTCCAACAGAAAGCTCCACCTTCATATTCTCTGAAGCCTTCACTTCCTTAGTTTCATAACCAATGTAACTAAACACCAATACCGAATTGCTGTTTGGGACTGTCAACACAAAGTTACCATCTATATCAGTTGCTGCACCTATAGACGGTTGCCCCTTTACCTGAACGGTAGCACCGATCGCCGGTTCACCGTCAGCAATAACGACGCCGCTTGCTTTCAACTGTGCGAAAGCCGGAATAGCGAGAATAGCCATCGTTATCAAAATGACAAATTTCTTTAGTTCCATAAAATACTTTAAATAAAATTTATTTAACACACAATTAATTATTCATTTTAACCTAACAGAAATTCGGATTGACGCATATAACTCATATAACAATTTGACACCTTATATATAAAGTTATTTGTTAAATACACTACGTGAATTTAAGATTATAACTTTTAAATTTACTCGTTTTAAGTATCAAATATTAATAACCATATCCGATTTTGCATCACAAAATGATGTTTTTTATCTTTCTGTTAGCATTTTGCTAAATTACTCAATATTTTTCATTGCTCAAAATATTTACTTTAAAAATTTTCAAGCAATTATATATCTACTTTGACCAGATACAACAGCTTTAGCTCTATAATTTATTCTGCTATAAAACAGTGTTATATAATTAATGATGAATATCCAATTTTATGAAAATTCATAATATATATTCGATTTTTCAGATATACTACCAAAAAAATATTTTGCAAATTATGCCAGAAAAACTCCTATTAAATATTTTTCACACTTGTTTTACTTATATTTTTTCAAAAAAATCTATTTTCTGCTTAAAAAATCAAACATAATACCATGCCATTCCATACATTCACTCAATTGTTAATTTTAACAATTAACGCATACGTTTCACCATAATACAATAAGGCACCCTTAACATATAACATAATCTACTACAATTCAATAAATTAACACAACAACAACAATCAAGTAACAATTTGAAAGCAAAAATATGATAGGCACGGAAATTTTGCCATGCCTATCATATTAAATTATATTCAGAAATGAATTACTTAGCAATAACCAAGTAATAGTTTTTCTTACCTCTTTGAACGAGAATATACTTGCCGTTAAGCAGGTCTTCTGTCGTCAAAACCTTATCGAAAGCAGCCAACTTCTCTTTATTTACCGATACACCGCCTCCTTGAACAAGTTTTCTCATCTCGCCTTTAGAAGCAAATACCGCTGCATGCTCTGCAAAAAGATCAACAGCCTTAACTCCGTCTTCAAGCAAAGACTTGCTAACCTCAAATTGAGGAACGCCTTCAAATACTGCAAGCAATGTGTTTTCGTCAATCTTATGAAGAGTTTCCGCCGCAGAATTACCAAAAAGGATTCCAGATGCCTCAACAGCAGCTTCGTAGTCTGCACGAGAGTGAACCATGCAAGTCACTTCTTCTGCAAGTCGTTTCTGGAGTACACGCAAATGAGGAGCCGATTGATGCTCTGCAACCAATGCATCAATTTCTTCTTTCGAAATAAACGTAAAGATTTTGATGTATTTAGCCGCATCATCATCACTCACATTCAACCAGAATTGGTAGAATTTATAAGGAGATGTATATCTCGGGTCAAGCCAGATATTGCCGCTTTCCGTCTTTCCGAACTTGCCACCGTCAGCCTTTGTAATTAGCGGGCAAGTCAAAGCGAAAGCATCACCACCGTTTTTACGGCGAATCAACTCTGTTCCTGTAGTAATGTTACCCCATTGGTCAGAACCACCCATCTGCAATTTGCAGTTCTTTGTTTCATAAAGATGAAGGAAGTCATAACCTTGAAGCAACTGATAAGTAAACTCAGTAAATGACAAACCGTCACGAGCCTCACCGTTAAGGCGACGCTTTACGGAATCTTTTGCCATCATATAGTTTACCGTAATGTGCTTTCCGATTTCACGAGCAAAATCTAAGAAACCGAAATCCTTCATCCAGTCATAGTTATTAACCAATTCCGCTGCATTAGGAGCATCTGAGTCGAAATCGAGGAATTTCGCCAACTGTGCCTTAATGCATGCCTGGTTGTGACGCAAAGTTTCTTCTGTCAAAAGATTGCGTTCTGCCGATTTGCCTGACGGGTCACCAATCATACCTGTTGCTCCACCAATTAGTGCAATAGGCTTGTGACCACAACGCTGGAAATGACGCAAAATCATAACGCTCACCAAGTGACCGATATGCAATGAATCTGCCGTCGGGTCAATACCAACGTAAGCAGTTGTCATTTCCTTCTGAAGTTGTTCTTCTGTGCCTGGCATCATGTCGTGCACCATGCCACGCCATTTAAGTTCTTCTACAAAGTTCATCGAATGATTTAAAAAATTGTTTTTATATTATTACCACTTCTTCAAAAAATAAGTGTATTCGTTTCCGTCTTCTGCAGTATATTTGAGGACTTTATCTCCTTTTCTCTTTACGACAGTAAGCATAGATTTTTTATCCAAGTGGAAATATCCCCTCAACCATGGAGAATCTTCCCTATCATGGAAAAAAACCGAAATATAACCGTCTTTCTCTTCCCAGTTACCAAAGATGCTCGTAGCACTATTGTCCTCGGGATAACTTTGCACCAGTTTAAAAGTAGATGACTGAAAGCAAAAGAATCCGTCTCCTTTATATTTTGGATCTCTTTCTCCATTAATTTGAACTTCGGTAACCTTCCACTGCCCAAACCATGGACCAATGTCGCCATTATTGTGCAAGCAACTGCTTAAAGGCAATAGCATCGCAATGAAAATCAATATTATATTAAGTTTTTTCATCTTTCAAAAATTTTAAACACGCCTGTGTAGTTCAACGTTACCATCGCTCCAAAATTGTCGCCAAGCAATTTGCCCTTATCAAATGCCAAAGCAGCCTTCAACGACAAATCTTTAACTTGCTTGAAATTATACTTTCCTTCAATCATAAAGGAAGTATCATCAACCGTTTCAAGCAACGGACTTGAATAAGTTCCCCAAGATTTCCTGTAGGAGAAGAGCAAACGATATTGCAAACGCGGAATTATATTACCAGCAACTCCCAAATGGAAGCCACGTATTCTGTTATGACGCACCTGCAACTGTCCATCTTTATTATATATAGTACCCGGGATAAACGGCGTTCCTTGCGACATACCAAAATTCATAAAAGAATTATATCTGAAATTGTTGTAATAACTGTCACCGCCTGTAGCCTCGCCACCCATTTCTGAATCAGGGACGTCAGCAGGAGCCCAATGGCTCGGTCCGCTCTGGTTAGTGAAATCGACATATTCCAGTACAGCAGACGAAACAATAGCTGACTTATCGTGACTGTTATACTCCAAGCCCCAAATTCCATCGAAACCGTTCATCTTGCCAATACCCGACCCGTCTTCAAATGGCCACTGGAAATAAGCCTTCAACTCGGAATCGTTTTTCAAACGATAACGAGCCATAAAGTCCCATGAACCGAGCGTGTTACCGTAATAATACTGACTGTCACCAGGATTATCATTATCGTCACCCCCTTGCATAGCGAAAATCTTAAAAAAATCCTTCAACTTGACATCATAAGGATCGGAATTGATTAACTCCCCTTTTGAATAAGAATCACATGTTCCTCCAAATTGAGAATAAACCTGCATACCAACCGTTACAGAAAAAGGCTTTGCTGGTTTCGAACGTAAATATAACCTTTTATAATGCGTCCAAACACCAGTATTTATAAAACCACGCTGATAGCCATAATGATCTCTTAACCAATCATTCTGAACATACTTTCCGTATGAAAGTTCACCTTGAATCTGTAACCAGCCATTAGTGAATGGAACATTTTGGAAATCTACAAATCCAGCACGCACTTCCGGAACAGGACGAGCATTATTAGACTGAATGAAATCTCCAGAGCCCAACTCTGAATTAAAAAGTGGTGAATGACGCTCTTTCATTCCGACTGTGATAAAAACGCCACGGAACTTAACTTCCGCAAACAACTGCTGCAACCAAATCGGAGCAGGACCGGCTTCATTAGCAACCATACCCTTATCAGTCAAACTATAGCGCTGATATTCAGCCTTGTCAGAATAACCCGCAAGTGCATCTACTCCAAATGAATATGAGAACCTGCGTGACAAGTCCAATTCCTTTACAGCACTCGCACGGAATAATGCCGATGAATGCTGCGTTACAATGCCTCCATTATTCGACATAATATAATACGGAGCCAAATCCTTTGTACCCGCATTTCCGATAAATTCCCCTTGCACCTTCAGCGGCTCTTCTGCAAAAGCAACTGCAGCAAAAAGCACCGACAATGCCAAAACAATCTTCTTTATCATAATGTATTATCCTTTTTTGCACTGGCATAATCACGGATTCTTCTAATAACCTCCTGGCGATACTCAATAAACCGCTCATAAAAAGAACTGATATGCCGCATTTTTTTATCTTCATAAATTTCTGAAATGGTAATGAAAATACCAGTTTCCTCAACATCTCCAAATTCGGTGTTAATAGCCGTTCCAAATACCTTCATATTAGGAGACAAATTCATATATGAATTAACAAGAGGCGGAATCGTAACTCCTCCTTTGCGGATATTGGATTTCAGTGTCCTATAATTTTCCTTAAAGGTCTCTGCCGAAAAAATCTTATCCAACTCACGCGGACTTATACTCGTTTCAAGCGCATGAATGGGCATCACCATTTTTTCAGAATCATGAAAATACTTGTCAAGAAAATACAGAATCATATCCCTGCATTCCTTCGGATAAGAAGGATACATAGTCATCTTGCCAAAAAGGTACTTTATATTAGGATAGACAACTGTCAACGCCCCAAGACCGTCCCAAATATTGTCGAGGGCATAAATCCCCTTAGCCCCTGCTCGTGTTGACTGATATTCAACGGATACAAACGACCTTCCCAACTCTATAGTATAAGGAAGATAGTTTTTGATAAATTCATCGGAATAATCGAACATGTGCGACATCGCAATATTCGGCTTTCCGTCACTTCCAAACTTCATATTCTCACCAAGGATAAAACGATAGCCACTTACAATTTCCTCCGCTTCGGGATTCCACACAATAAGTTGCTGGCACGGCTCGTCCATAGTGTCAAACTCGTCGATATCGGCACTTTTGCCAGTACCACCTCCGGCACTTCGGAATGCTATCTCACGCAAACGACCTATCTCCCACATTATATTAGGAGAATTATGAGCGTCAACGATATAAATTTCGTTATGACCCTTATTGGTATTTCTGAGAAATCGCTCCTCCTTCAATTCCACCTTCAGAAGACTCTTGTGAACAGGAGCAATAACACTCTGTATTTTCATCTTATTTATTGTCATCAGCCATCCGGTAAACGAGCGACTTCACTTCTGCCGCCCACTCCTTCGGCGTTTTGCTATTATCAAATGTTGTGTACCTTATAGGCTTTCCAAATGTTATTGTCAACGTCTTGCCGGCTCCTTTAACGAGTTCCGCCGGAAGTTGAACCATTTCTATATTAAACTTTATACCAAGTCTAAGCCTAAGTTTTGCAAAATTATAAAAAAACTTTGAATTAAGTCCTCCAAAATACACAGGAATAATATCTCTTTTGGATGTAATGCTCTTCACAATGAACGATTTCTGCCATTCAAGGTCTCTAACAACTCCTTCTTTTCCTTTTCGCGAGCATAAGCCTGCAGGAAACATTATCATCTGGCAATCGCTGGCGTAAGCCTTTTCTATCGCATCTGCGGAACTGCGGCTTTGTCTACCATGCTTGTTTATAGGCAGAAAGACATTTTCCATCGGCTTAACCGCCATAAGCAAATCGTTAACTATGCATTTAACATTGCCAGCAAACCTGTTACCGAGGACAGAAATAAGAGCAATGCCGTCAAGCCCACCCAACGGATGATTCGAGGCAAATACAAATCGGCCTTCTGACGGAATATTCTCCAATCCGCGGACCTCAAGCCGCATCCCGAGCGTTGACAATGCCCCTGTTGCAAAATCATGACCATACTTGCCATGGTTTTCGGAAAGAATCCTGTTTAAAACGTCTTGCCGAATTATATGCGCAAGCCAGCGATAGACAAATCCCGGAATGAATTTGCCGTATTTCGGAACTTTTGCCATTATGACTTTCCGAATATCTATTTGTATTGGTTTAATGTCTTCCATATCATTAACAAACTTCAAAGGTACGCATTAACACATAACTTGCTAACAAAAGTCGTTAATAATTTTTACATTATTTCATTTTTAACACATTTTCTCAGATAATGTAAATTCCATTTTATCCCAACACAATAAAAAGAATTGGGAACATTTCACATGCTCCCAATCCCGAGATATTTAAATTAAAACCCAAAAAATGATGTCTAAAATTACTTTTTCAACTCAATAAGCAAATTGCCTTCACCTGAAAACAGACCTATATTTCCGTTTTTGAGTTTTCCAAAAGACTCAACTCCTTCAAGAGCACTCAATACAGCCGTTTCAGTTGACATATCAGGACACGCCATCATTGTTGTTGCAACGTTTTCAAACTTCAATGAATTACGGCTACCTTCCAATGAAACGACAAGTCCGTTTATGTTGTTACAAGAAGTATTGCCAAAAACCTTGCCTGCCGCAATATCAAATGTTAAAGTTGGCTTTTTCTCCAACTTCTTTGAAACAGACTTACCATTTACAGCAACAATGTTCCAGCTTCCATTAATGTCTGACAATGATGCAAACGAAGCCTTTTTCTGAAGGGTAACAATCTGCTTGCCTTCTTTATCAAGCAAAGCGGCTCCTTCGCCAATAAATTTAAATGTAGCAACTTCTGACATTGCGTTCATCAATGATTTCTCCAAATCAATATTAGGGCAATACATCATTGTTGACATAGGCTGACCAAACTGCAACGCTCCTGTATCTTCAACTTTTACAGTTGCCGACATTCTGTTGCAACCAGCAAAGCAATATACTCTTGAAGATTGCAAATCAATCCCAATATAAGGAACGAAGCCCACTGAATCGCTTTCCAGTGCCTTGCCATTAATGGCCAAAACATTCCATTCACCTTCAAGGCCTGAAGCCTGACCTCCTTCTACTTTAACATTACCCTTGTTACCACAAGAAGTAAATAAAACAGCCACAAATAATGCGGCAATAATTCCTAATGTTCTCATATCTATAATATAACTACTTTTATTTTTAAAAAAGGGGAGGAGGCCATTAAATGGCCTTCCAACCCATACACACATAATAATACCCACACTGACTTTATAACAATTAAACTCATTAAATACTGCTTTTAATTATGTTAAATAAAGTAAATTAAACACCTCTTTATATCTAAATTATTGTTACACAACTTTTTACTAATACATTTGTCTATAATTTACTGATATAGCCACACAAAAAGCGAGAATACAGCCATTTTAATGGGTTTTATGCAATAAGTAACATTTTACTTCGTTATATCTTATGAAATATAGTGCACATCAAATAACTTTGCACAAGAAATCTGAGATATTAAATAAAATATGAGAATAACCTTTTTAACTCCGCCTTCTTTCGACAAAAACAAGCCGGCAGAACGAACTGCAGGCTGCACCCGTCTCGTGTATGATATGCCTAATATCTATGAACTGACGGTTGTTGCTCTACTCGAAGAATGCGGATATCAGATAAATTACAAAAACTTCGTTCTCGAAAGGGGCACTAAGGAAGACTGCATTGATTACATAAAAAACGACAATAGCGACATATACTTTTTCTGGTCGGTTAACCTTTCAATATCGACCGATGCTATGGTACAGGAGATTATCCACAAATACCATCCTGAAGCAAAATGTATTTTTTTGGGTCCTGCTGGAACTTACTTTCCTCAAATGCTTCTCGACAAGAAGCATCCGAATAGTTCCATCATTGCTAGAGGCGAGCCGGACCTTACCGCGAAGGAATTGATTGACCTTATCAGCAGAGGAGAAGACTGGCACGGAATAAAGGGAATCAGTTACATTGACAAGTCGGGAAAGATCAAGCACAACCCTACCCGTCCGCTTATCGACAACCTTGACGAGATTCCATTTCCTGCAATCCACCATATCAAGGATTACCATTTCTTCAACCCGAAACTGAAAGTTTCACCATATATTTCTATGGTAACATCGAGGAACTGCCCGTTCCACTGCATATACTGCGTGCCAAGTTCTCTCTCTTTCGCAAGGGAAATTGAGCATAAGGCTGTTACCGGCAAAAAACCGCCTGTGGGCTTCAGAAGCACAGAAAACGTTGTTGCAGAAATAGACAAACTCGCAGAAATGGGCTACAAAGCCATCGGATTTATGGACGACAACTTCCTGACAACGACAAAACGCCTGCAACCTATCGGCGAGGCGATTAAGAAACACGGCATTGTATGGGGATGCCAGGCTCGCGTTGATGCCATTTCTGAAGAGATGGCTGCGATGCTGCAAGAATACAACTGCCAATACGTTGACCTCGGTGTGGAATCATTCAATGATGACATACTCAAATACATCAAAAAGGGGATAACTCAAAAGGATATATATAGGGCTATCGAATTGCTTCACAAATACAACGTGCCAATCAAACTGAACATCCTAATAGGAACAAGCCCACTTGAAACGGTCGATACAATCAAAGACACCCTAAAGAAGGCTAAGGCTTTGAAAGTATCACAAGTTATGTTCAACATCGTTTCTCCTTTCCCTGCAACCCTTTTCCACGACATTGCAAAAGAAAACGGATGGATTAAGGACGGAGAATACACGCCAACTGACGTACAGAGAACTTCCATCTTAAATTACCCTAACTTGAGTTCTAAGCAAATGGAGAAACTTTTATTCTGGAACAATATTCGTTTCTACCTCTCTCCGTCGTTCATATTCTCAAACATTTCGAAATTCTCTTCGGCAAAAGATTTTTGGATTGCTTTCAAGGCTCTGAAAACCAAATTGTTCGGATAATGAAAATAAGCGTAATCCTCCTCACCTGGAACTCGGAAAAGTTTATAAGGGACTGCATCGATTCAACAATCGGTGCAGTGGAGGAATATGACTACGAAATAATTATCGTTGACAACCATTCTACTGACGGCTCAAAAGACCTTCTAAAGCCTTACTTGACCAATTCAAGAGTAAAACTCTTTGAAATGGCTGAAAATCTGGGCGTTGCAGGAGGCAGAAATTTCGGAATAAAGCAATCGTCAGGCGACCTTGTATGGCTGCTTGACATCGACACTGCAACCAATGCTGATGCCGTTAGGGCTATGGTCAACACCCTGCAAGAGAATCCCGACTGCGGGATTTGCGGTTGCAAACTTATCCATAGTAGCGGTGAAGTGCAAAACAGTTGCAGGAAACTGCCCCGACTGAGATACAAAATCCTAAACACTCTTGCCGCTAAACTAAGGAGCAATAATAAAGCAATAAATACCCTAAACCGCCTAAACAGCAAACAGTTCTACACAAAAGAAATGAACGGCAGCAAGCCGTTTGAAGCAGAATACATCATCGGAGCATGCCAAATGATAAGAAGGGCGGTAATCGAAAAAATAGGCATACTTGACGAAGCGATATTCTACGGTCCTGAAGATGCAGACTACTGCCTGCGTGCAAGAAAGGCCGGATGGAAAACCCTATATATCCCAACAGCATCATTCATTCACGAATACCAAAGAATATCCAACAAGCGGCTGATGTCACAAATGGGGAAAGTGCATATAAAGGCACTGCTACATTTCTGGTGGAAACATAAAATTATATAACCTCAGAATTGTTAGCAAAAGCAAAAACGATGCCATTATTTGGCAAATAGAAAAATAAAGAGTACTTTTGCACTCGCAAAAACGGGGCGTAGCTCAGTCCGGTTAGAGTACACGTCTGGGGGGCGTGTGGTCGCTGGTTCGAATCCAGTCACCCCGACAAGCCAGTTAAGGTTATCCTTGGCTGGCTTTTTTTATTGGTTAATCGGCTAAAAGAACTGCTTAAAAAGTAATATTATTGGGTCAGTAGATTTTTAGTGTGGATAACCATATAATTTAGCAATGCGAAAAAGGAAGAGCTTCATGTCTACAACACCTCTTAGATTAGCACGGAATAGTTTGATTTTGGCATTGAAAGACTCTGGCATCGCATTAGATGAACAGTTGTTGTTGAACAGGAAACATTTAAAATCCATTTTGTTCGTGCGTAGCGGACACATTTGCAATGTGTCCCTACAAATAACAGATATTCAATTAATTGAGTAACATTCACTTTAGGGACGCTTTGAATAAAAGCGTCCGCGATTACGAAATCAAGAAGCAATTATATTTGCGGGCTGAAAGTCCAACGGTTCATCAGCCTGGGGCAACGCCCCAGGTAAGCAACACTCCTAAAAAAGCGCTC
>UQLZ01000027.1 GCA_900541935.1 uncultured Prevotellaceae bacterium
ATAAGACTTGATTATTAAAAATTTGAACGTTTCGGGTATTCTGTTTACTTTTACAGAGTAATTGTCAATGCCTTTATATTGCACTGTGAATTTATCGCCAAAAGAAATATATTCTTTTTCTTTACTTCCTAAATTAAAAGGATTAAAGTACCATCCATTATTACCGACTGTATTTTCATACTCAAAATTCCCAATACCACCCATTGGTCCGTTATTAGTAAGGGACATCATTTGAATTGATGCTACTTTCGCTTCAAATTCTCTATTCCACGGTTCAGCAACATGATTATAACTATCATACCAGTCTTGATAAGCATGGTAAAATTCTTCTGATGCAACTAGTTGTCGAGGATAATTACTGAACGTTATCGTTCTGGATTTCTTAACATATTGCCCTTGAACAGGCTCTCCATTCTCATTTTTTATTGTCTCACCAAAGGTTACTTTTAAATGGAAATTCTCATCTTGTTCAAGCCATTGGTACATTGCATCAAACATTGGACTTTCTCGCATTTGACCAATAAGATAATCAACGTTCTGTTTGTCATCTGGCAACATTTCAAAAGTTATTCTTTTCCCGCTTGGGTCAACATATCTCAGCGGGTTGGCGGCGCAGTAGAGGTAAGGGGACAGATGCGGATATTTGTCGGCGTATGGATCCTGCTGGTAGAAGTGCGGGATGGGCAACTGCAATTGCCGCGCGTGGAAGTCGTATTGGTTAATACCTCCGATGCGGTCAAGTTCCTTGCCTCCAAATTTGTACGGCTGAACGCTTTTTGAAACACCGTCCATAAGCATTCCATAAGGATAGTAGTCGTTCCGCTCAACGACCAGACCTGCTCCGTCGAGAACGGTGCGGACACTGCCTCGACTGTCTTTCTGATAATAATAGTAGTTTCCGTCTCTATCTATATAGCCTGTCGGGGTGAGGATATATTCGAGGGTGTCGTTGCAATAGACGAAGTGGTCTATGTATTTCCGCTTAAGCACGGTCTTGTACGCTGCTGTCGGAACCGGCTTGCCTGCCAGCGACGCTGATGCCGACGATATGCGGTGAGTTACCTCCATACGCCTGCCTTCGCCGTCGTTGCGGTAGGTTATCTCTCCGCCTCTGTCAAACTTGATTAGTTGCGGCAGGTTATGGCGGTCATAACAGATGCTGATGCCCCTGTCGGGGTCGTAACTCAAACTGCCGTTGGCGTTATACCGGTAGTCCCCATCGCTGCCGTAAGCAATTTTACTGAAATCAAGTCCGCCATAATGACACAAACCATTATTTGCATCACTAACTTGCTTAATATGGTTGCCTGTATATGATATTGTCAAGTCATCAATATCTCCATAAAGCGGATTCCCGTTATAAGAGTATATAAATCCCAGACGCTTGATATGGGTCGGATTGCTGTTCTTGTCGTAGCGGTATTCTGTACCGTAATTGCCTGTGCCGTCATATTTTGCGGAAACAAGGCGGTTCATACCGTCATATCGATATGTGTATTTTCTCTGCTCTCCGCCGTTATCCCATGTCTCGCTCGAGATGTTGCCGTTATAATTCCCTCCTTCGGCGTAGCCTGCCGCCATGCTGAATGTGGGCGAGGTGGCGGTAACAACCCGTCCTTCTTCGTCATAGGTGTATTCAATCGGAACGGCTCCGCTGTAAATGGTCTTGGGACGAAGCAACTCGTCGTAGTCCGTATGGCAAAGCCGCACTTCCGAGCCTCCGTTAAGGCTGTGCCAAATATCGGTCTGGCGGCCCTTGCTGTCATAAGCGTATCTGTAATGCTCTCTGATACTGTCGCTTTTGCCTGCATGCAATATCAGCGTCTCAAGCGGCTGTCCGGTAAAGGTGTATTTGTTGTACCTGCTTGTCATGCCGTCCG
This sequence comes from uncultured Prevotellaceae bacterium, assembly GCA_900541935.1. Classification (GTDB taxonomy): domain Bacteria; phylum Bacteroidota; class Bacteroidia; order Bacteroidales; family Muribaculaceae; genus Limisoma. Next base: position 1,881 of record UQLZ01000027.1, read on the forward strand.
TACCGTGACTGGTATGGCTCTGGACGACTCGCCCTTCGCCGTCATAGTAACTGACCGTTACATCTCCTGAAACGCACTTGCCCGTTTGCATGCCCATCGCTGAATGGTGGCGCGGGTCGGAAAGTCCCTCTCGATAGGCGAACCGCTCCACTCCTCCTACCGACGGAAGAAAGTCGTAGTTGTCGTAGAAATACGCCACGTCGGGCGAAAAATAGTCCTCGGCAAGTGCCTGGGTGCCTATACGGTAACCCATGGTCGGCGAATTTTCCCCGCCGGCATACTCTGCAACATGGCTTTCCTTGAGCAAATCCTCCGCCTCGCTCGGCATGCACGAAATCTCTCCGCTTAAAACAAGCCGAACAAGGTGATCATAGAAATAGAACGTCCAACTGCCTGACTTTCTCTGCTCGCCGTTCTGGGAGAGGGTAAGGCGGTTATTCCCGTTATACCGGTAAACTGTCTTCTCGCTCCCTGGGAATTTCTTAACGGTGACATGCCCGAAAATGTCATATTCGTAATAGTAGCACCAGTCCGATATTTCCTTGTCAGAGACTGTCCATTCCTTGCCGACCGATGACGGACCGGCAAGTTGCTCCGAAGCCATCGGAGGGATAACGTAGCGGAGTTCGTCGTAATTGTCATAGACATAGTATGTGTCCGCATAATTGCCGTCGGAAATGGCGAGACGCTGAACGCGGAGGCGATTCTTGCGGTCGCGGAACTCTATGGACACGTGCCCGTCCTCATCGGTCATCTTTGTAGCCTTCAGGCTACCTGTAGGAAAAAGGCGGTAATTCGTAAGTGTATTGTCCCTGACTCTGAAATCATAGCACTTGAACTGGGATGTCTGGTCATTGACAAACCGCTCCGTCGTTACTGCCTTGCCGAACTGCTGGTTGCTCGGCCGCGTAACGGCATAGACCTCCTCTATCGGCGAACGGTGGTATTCAGTTCTCGTATATGCGTTGGCGTGACCGTAGGTGGCGTTTGCAAGAGCCGATACTTCAGAAGGATCGGTGAAATCTGTATTGGGTGAAACTACAGGCTGCCACTCGCGTGCAAGCCTGCTTTGCGAATCATATTCGCGGACCGTAACAAGACTTTGTCCGCTTGGGGTAATGCCTCGCTGAACCGTCTCCACACTCCGTCCCAGACCGTCGAAATACTCGACTACGTCAACATATTCCGTCCCTGCGGCATTCAGATAGTCACGCCGCACGATATAGTTTTCTCCACTTGCCATGGCATTATCTGACGCAAGCAGCAGTACTGGACAAAGTATCACAAACAAAAGGAAACGCATACGCCCCAATTTTTCCGCAAATTACAAACAAATTATTACATTTCCAAAGAATTACTGAAAAAATTTAATTTAATTTTCTAAAGCCGCAAAAGACATTCTATTGCTTGTAATGTAACCTAAATGTATTCAAAGGTTAGCATAAGTTATTTTTTGCTTTGCATAGAATGTTATATTAGCATTTTTATATAACTTTGTATAACTTAGCGGCACCTTAGTATAGCTTGCGAAAACAAGTTTTCACCGCTCTACTTTCGGTTTGCACTAACTTTGTAAAACGAATTAACAGCAGTAATTGATGAAATTTCGGACGGTTGTAAATATTGAAAAGGGATTTCCTATCAGCCACAACGATAGGATAATGCTTCTTGGTTCTTGCTTTACTGATGAAATAGGCAGCAGACTTGAACGCAGATATTTTAATCCTTGCGTAAATCCTTTTGGTGCACTATATAATCCTATAAGCATTGCCAAAGCAATTGACTGCCTCATCAACAAACCGAAATTCTCTGAAGATGATCTCTTTGAGCATAATGGTCTATGGCATAGTTTTATGCATCACTCACGTTTTTCAAGCAAAAGTAAGGAAACGGCTTTAGACAATATTAATGCTTCTTTTTCGAAAGCGAAAGAGTTTTTCAAAACTGCGAACGTGTTCATTATAACGTTTGGAACGGCTTTTATTTACAGTCTTGCAGACTCTGGCGAAATTGTTGCAAACTGCCACAAACTGCCGGCCTCGACCTTTGTCAGACGTAAAATTTCCATTGATGAAATCACTCACCGCTGGTCTTCTTTGATTAAGACTATCAACAAAATTAATCCAAACGCAAGAATTATTTTTACCGTCAGTCCTATACGGCATCTTGCCGACGGCGCTCATGGGAACCAGTCCAGCAAAGCAACTCTCCTACTTGCTATCGACAAACTGATTGAACAAAACCAAACATGCAGTTATTTTCCGTCGTACGAAATCGTTTTAGACGAGTTGCGTGACTATCGTTTCTTCGCTGCTGACATGAAGCACCCTTCTGACGTTGCCGTGGACTATATATTCGAACGCTTTGCAGAAACGTACTTTTCAAAAGAGACTATAAGCAAGTTGAAAGACTTTGAGAAATTATGGAAAATGAAAAATCATATACCAATGACTGATAACCTTGATGAGATAAAAAAATTCAATGAAAAAATTTCATTATTGGAAATTGCATTGGGCTTGAAAGGATAAAAATATGAATTATTCAATTCTTGAAATAGCGAGCATACTTGGCGTTAAAAGCGATGGTTTGACAAATTGCACCATCGACACTCTTCTTACAGATTCTCGCTCTCTTACATACCCGGAAACGTCGCTTTTCTTTGCTATAAGAACGAACAGCAACGACGGACATAGATACGTTAACCAACTATACAACAACGGTGTAAGAAATTTCGTTGTTGAAGAAATGCCACAGGCTCAATACAGCAACTCAACAAACTTCATCGTTGTTGAAAATACAACGACAGCACTTCAAGACCTTGCTGCATACCACCGTAAAAGATTCAATATTCCAGTTATCGCAATTACAGGCAGTCGTGGCAAAACAATTGTAAAAGAATGGCTTTACCAAATTCTTCGCGACAAATTCAACATTGTCAGAAGTCCCCGTAGTTACAACTCTCAAATTGGGGTACCACTCTCCCTTTGGGACATTGACGACAATACTGAAATGGCAATCATAGAGGCTGGCATTTCAAAGCCAGATGAAATGCATTCCCTTGCAAAAATGATTTGTCCAACTGCAACTGTCATCACCAATATCGGCGACGAACACAAAGAAGGATTTACTTCTATTGAAGAAAAATGCATTGAGAAACTCCGACTATCTAAAGGAAGTGACTATATAATTTACAACAGCGATGACTCCGTTATTGTTAACGGACTTATTGACTTGTCATTCGGTACTCAAGAAATATGCTGGTCAAAAACGATTTCCGACGCTCCGCTATTCATTTCTTCAATTATCCGACACAAAAAATCAACAGATATAAACTTCACATATCTTTTCTTTGCCGAAAAGATTACTATACCTTTCACTGAAGATGCTGATATTGAAAATGCAATAACTTGCCTTGCAACTTTATTGGCAATGCGAATTCTATTCAATGATGATATCAGAGAAAAATTTGCTAACTTATCACCAACAGGTTCCCGAATCGATGTTATAGAAGGGGTTAATAACTGCTTGCTAATTCACGATACATATACAAGCGACTATCTGTCACTCGCCCCAAGCATTGACTTTGCCCTTAGAAGAAAAGCCCAACAAAGAAGCGTTACAGTTATCTTATCCGACGTTCTGAAAGAAAACATCCCGACAAACGAAGTCTATAATGAAATTGCCAAACTTTTTAAGGCAAAAAAAATAGACAGGATAATAGGTATTGGTAAAGATATTTCTTCTCATAAAAACCTTTTTCCCAGCCATTCGCTATTCTTTGAGAACACTAACGCGTTTCTTGCCCAAATGGAGCCAAGCAACTTTTCAAACGAACTTGTTCTTCTTAAAGGTGCTCCAGAATTCAAATTTGACAGAATTTACGAAATACTTGAGGAGAAACAGCACGAATCTGTCCTTGAAGTGAATTTAGAAGCAGTTACCCATAATTTTAACTTCTACCGTTCACACCTTAAGCCAGACACAAAAATAGTTTGTATGCTAAAGGCTTCTGGTTATGGAGCAGGCTCTCTTGAATTGGCAAGAACGCTACAGTCTCAAGGGGCTGCATATATTGCAGTTGCTGCTCATGATGAGGGCATTGAATTACGCAAGGCTGGGATAACGATGCCTATTATGGTATTAAATCCTAAAGTTGTTAATTACAAAACGCTTTTTGACTATCATCTCGAACCTGAAATTTTCAGTTATGAGATGTGCCACGAGTTTATTAATGAAGCGGAGAAATATGGTGTCAAAGACTACCCTATACATATTAAGTTAGATACTGGCATGCACCGATTGGGCTTTATCTACGAAGAGCTTCCTGAATTAATAAACACTCTAAAATCACAAAATGCAGTAAAACCAAGTTCCATTTTCTCACATCTAGCAACAGCAGATGATTTTGAAGAAACCGACTATGCAAAAATGCAACTGGAATACTTTGAAAAATGCTCAAACTTTTTTTGCAGCAGTTTTGATTTTCAGATAATCAGGCACATTCTAAACACTGACGGCATTTTGAGATTTCCAGAGTATCAATATGAAATGGTACGCTTAGGCATTGGGCTTTACGGAATCCCAACTCTTGGAAATGGTTATGATGATTGCCTTGAACCAGTTTCCTCACTTAAATCGGTTATAATCCAGATTAGGGAATGGGAGGCTGGAACAACAATTGGCTATGGCCGTCATGGAGTATTGAAAAGAAAGTCAAAGATAGCAACAATACCAATCGGCTATGCAGACGGCTTCAACAGGCTACTCGGTAAAGGCGTGGGCGAAGTTTTCATCAATGGAAAAAGAGTTCCTACCATTGGAAATATATGTATGGATATTTTTATGGCAGATGTAACAGATGTTGAATGCAAGATAGGAGACAAAGTCGAGATTTTCGGTAAAAACATATCTGTAACAGAAGTTGCCAACAAAATAGGCACAATACCATACGAAGTGCTGACTTCTGTCGCTCCAAGAATTAAAAGAATTTACTATAGAGAATAAAATATATGAAACAGGATTTCATTAAAGAAATACATTCTAACTTTCCAGAAAGAGCAGAAAAGATTCTTGAATCAATTCTGTCAGAACCTGTCACATCTATACGGATAAACAGTCGCAAACCGGCAAAGGCATCAGGTCTTGAGAAAGTCAAATGGTGCGATAACGGCTTTTACTTAAAAGAAAGGCCGCAATTCACTTTCGATGCAAAATTTCACACAGGGCAATACTATGTCCAGGATGCATCATCAATGTTTATCTGCCAAGTCCTTAAAGAATTGGCTTTGGGCAAAGATATTTGCTACCTTGACCTATGTGCAGCACCTGGGGGAAAAACTACAGCCGCCATTGACTGTCTTACTGGTAACTCTCTTATTGTTGCAAACGAAATTGACTACTCTCGAGCACAAATTCTAAGAGAAAATATCATCAAATGGGGAACGCCAAACTGCATGGTCCTCAACGACACACCAAAAAAAATCGGTAAAATAAAAAATTTCTTTGACATTATCGCTACTGATATGCCATGCTCCGGAGAGGGAATGTTCCGTAAAGATGCTTTTGCCCGCGAGCAATGGACGCCAGAACTTGTTGAGGAATGCGCTGAAAGACAAAAAAACATTATCGACGATATTTGGGGCGCTTTGAAACCAGGTGGATATATTATATATAGTACATGCACTTTCAACCGTAAGGAAAATGAAGAAATCATTCAATACCTGATTGAGGAATATGACGCAACTCCGATAGAAATTGAAACAAAAGAGAGCTGGGGAATTGACCCTGCAGTTAATACCAACGCACCTTGCTACCGCTTTATGCCCGACAAGGCTAACGGGGAAGGTTTGTTTATGGCAGTGCTTAAGAAACCTGGCGACTATAATCCCGCTTTGCCGAAATCATTGAAGGACAAAGCAAAGAATTTTCCTATTCCAAAAGAGTGCTATGACATGACTACTCCAATGATGAAAATAACATCTGACGGAACGAATATCAACGCCATTCCAAACAGTCTGTTCACACCGATGAAACACATTCTAAATCTTGCAAACGTGATTTACTTCGGAATAGAATTGGCTACAATAAAAGGTAAAGACATTATACCGCAGCATGCGCTTTCACAATCAATCAACCTAAACAGACAAAAATTTGAACTTGTAAATGTTGATTATCAACAGGCAATTGCATATCTTCGTGGAGAGGCAATAACTGCAGACAATTCAGGCAAGTCGAAACACTTTATCGTTTGCTATGAAAACACTCCTTTAGGATGGATGAAAAGCATTGGCAACAGGGCTAACAACCTATACCCTAAAGAATGGAGAATCAGAAGTATGAATACCCCTGCCGAACCTCAAGATATATTAAAATGCAATAACTAAAAACACAAAGATATGAAAAAGAAACTAACAATAATTGCAGCAGTTCTTGCAATCATTTTAAGCGGATGCAGTTCTGTTCCTGTTACCGGAAGAAAGCAAATACTGCTTGTTTCCGACAGTGAAGTGCTTTCTTCAAGTCTTGCACAGTATAACGATTATATTAAAACTGCCAAGAAATCAACTTCAGCCAAGAAAACGCAAATTGTTACCCGAGTTGGCAAAAAAATTGCTGCGGCTACCGAAGAATACTTGCGTACAAACGGTCTTGCAAATGAAATCAGCAACTTCAAATGGGAATTTAACCTTGTCAATGACCCGCAAGTTAACGCTTTCTGCATGCCAGGTGGAAAAATTGTTGTATATGAAGGACTGATGAATATAGTCTCTTCTGATGATGAACTGGCAGTAGTTGTTGGTCACGAAGTTGCTCACGCCGTTGCCAAGCACAGTAACGAGCGAATGAGCCAGCAGATAATGGCTCAATATGGAGCACAAATACTCAGTTCTGCAGTTTCTGAAAAAAGCCAAATGGTACAGACCATTGCAGGCAGCATATACGGACTTGGCGCACAGTATGGCGTTATGCTTCCATTCTCACGCAAACACGAATCAGAGGCTGACTATATGGGTATTATTTTTATGTCAATGGCTGGATATAATCCTGACGTAGCAATAAATTTCTGGAAAAAAATGTCTGCAACTTCCAATGCAAAAGTTCCTGAATTTATGAGCACTCACCCAAGCGACGCAAAGAGAATTGAGGACCTTAACAAGGCTATACCTGAAATAAAAGCAAAATACTACAAATAATAATTGTTATGAGAAATAGAATTCCAATCATCATAAATATCTTTTTGGCTGTTGGATTAGGCGTTGCCTGTCTGCACCTGTTCTCAAGCAAAGAAGAAAATACCGGCAACGAAACGATTAATACGATAATGACCCGAACAAGCGTCCGCTCCTTCACTTCTCAAATTATTGAAGAAGAAAAGGTAGAGCAACTGCTTCGTGCTGGTATGGCTGCTCCAACGGCAATGAACTGCCAGCCATGGGAATTTATCGTCATAAACGACAGAAAATTACTTGACCAACTTTGCGACAGCCTTCCGAGCGCAAAAATGCTAAAAGAAGCACAATTAGCAATCATTGTTTGCGGCAATATGCAGAAAGCCCTTGAAGGTGACATGCAGAGTTTATGGGTTCAAGATGCCTCGGCTGCTTCTGAAAACATACTTTTGGCTGCGCATGCACTTGGCTTAGGCGCCGTATGGACTGGTGTATATCCTTCTGATAACGTTAATATTGTTAGAAACACTATAAAACTGCCGGAACACATAGTTCCATTAAACGTTATACCTATTGGATACCCAAAAGGCGAACACCAGCCAAAAGACAAATGGAAACATGAAAAAATTCACTATAACGCTTGGTAATTATGGCTGACAATTATTTGGAAAAGAAATTTGAAGAATACAAATCAGGGAAAAATAGATATACAAAGAAAAAAATAACTCCGACAGGCAATAAACCTGGCACATACATCGTGAAATTCCCTATAAAACGCGTCTTTGTCACTGGCGGAGCAAACGGCATTGGAAAGACTATAGTATCTAAATTCAGAGAAATAGGTTGCCGCGTTGCTTTTTGTGACATTGATGAAAAGGCAGGAACAGCAACGGCAGAAGCAACCGGCTCTCAATTCTTTCCAGTTGGTGTTACAGATGCAAACGCTCTTGAAAACTGCATGCAGCGAATTTTAGAGAATTGGGAAGACATAGATATTATTATAAACAATGTTGGGATATCTTCCTTCAAAGACATAACAGAAACAACACTGGAAGAATTCGACAATATAATTTCAACAAATCTGCGACCAGTATTTATAACATCCCGCATACTTGCCATACACCGTAAAAATCAAAGTGAACGCAACGATTACGGTAGAATCATCAATATCAGTTCTACTCGTCACCTGATGAGCGAACCTGCATCAGAAGGATATGCTGCATCTAAGGGTGGTATAGTTTCAATCACCCATGCCCTCGCAGCATCACTTTCACCACTTGGTATAACAGTGAACTGCATCTCTCCTGGTTGGATAGAATGTAACAATTACGAGACTTTAAAACCAGCTGACCACGAACAGCATTTTTCCAACAGAGTTGGAAAGCCGGAAGATATAGCCCGCGCATGCGTGTTCCTTGCAAATCCAGACAATGACTTCATTAACGGGCAAGAAATAACAATTGACGGAGGCATGACAAAAAAGATGATTTACTGCGAATAGATTTAACCAAAATAAAACAGGCGTTCATTACTTCTCAGTTCTGAACGCCTTTTAAATCGGATACGAAAAAGTTATGTTATTTTATCTTTCCTTGAATTAATCAAGTTTGCTATTGTTTTGTTTTTGTTTCTGAAGTCAATGCTTTGACTAAGAAATTCTATAATGGTTTAAACAGGATTGCTATTTTAACATTACTTAACCATTAGCTTTTCCACATTTAAATCGATATGATAATATTTTGACAATTTTCACTATCTTTGGATAAGATAGGATGCGGTTCGGCTTTGTCAACTCGAAAACTGAGTTTTCTCTTGCCACTGCACTCACCTTTCACTATCTTTGCAAAACGAATACAAACAACAAAATAACATGACATTAAAGAAGACTTTACTGGCAACTTTCCTTTTGGCTTTCGGCTTTTCGCCTTGTATTAATGCCGAAACTTTCTCTCTACTTGCCGACATCCACGTTACTCCTGGTAATGAAAACGAAGCCGAACTAAAAAAAGTTGTTGAAGAAATCAACGCTAACGACTCTAAATTCGTTGTTCTTGCAGGAGACCTTTCAAATGAGGGCAGCGACGAACAATTGCAAAACATCAAAAGCATCTTTGACAATCTGAAAAAGCCTATTTATATCGTTCCCGGAAACCACGAAAACAACTGGTCTCAAAGTGCTACAAAGACTTTTACCGACATCTGGGGCGATGACCGATTCGTTTTCGAATCTGACAGCATCATATATATAGGAATCAACTGTGGACCTTATATGAAAATGGGTGACGGACATATCAAACAAGAAGACCTTATCTGGTTGAAAAAGGAACTCTCTAACCGAGTAAAGCCAGGCAAAAAGGTAATATCTATAAACCACTACCCTATTAACAGCGACCTTGACAACTGGCAAGACTACATCGCCATTCTACAAAGTTTCCCAACAGTTGCACACCTCTGCGGTCACTACCACACTTTCCGACACTATAAAGGCGGTGACATAGACGGCTTTATGTGCCGTGCTCTGGATATGACTAAAAAAGGATTCGCTTACGGATACACAAACGTTGAAGTTAAAAGCGATTCCTTATTCATCTACAATAAAGACCTTGGAAAAGAGCAGACTCTTCAATTTGCCATAAAAATGAATGACAAGCATCCTGAATTTGAATACGCAAAGGTAAAGGAAAGCGTAATGCCTAAAGGCTATTCTATCAAACGACTTTATCAGGATGATGCTTCAATATTCACACGTCTTGCCTTCGATAAAGACAAAATCTATTTCGGAAACTCTCTTGGTGAAGTGAAAGCCCTCAACAAGGCTGACGGTAATATTTCCTGGTCATTCACGACTAACGCATCTCTTTTCTCTCGTCCTGCTGTTGCAGGCAACTATCTCATAGTTCCAGCGTCTGACAAACGCATTATCTGGTGCGACAAGCAGACTGGCCGCATTATCCGCGAAAATGAATCTGCTGGCCCATACGTTGCTGACGGAGTAATAGAAAACGAAAACCTTTATCAGGGCGGATACAAAAAATTTGAATGCTGGAACACAACAACCGGCAACATCAAATGGTCTATAAATGATTTGAACAATTATTGCCAGGCGGCTCCAACAATCGACGGCAACGACATTTTCTTCGGCGCATGGGACACTTACCTTCGCTGCGTTGACAAAAAAACCGGCAAACTGAAATGGAAATGGAATAACGGAAAATCTGCAAATATGCTCGGTCCAGGCAACTGCGTTCCAGTTGTTGCGGGTAATAGAGTGTTTGTTGTTGCTCCCGACAGATATATGACTGCCCTCGACAAAAAGACAGGCGAAGTTATATGGAGAACTAATTTCGATGGCAAATATAAGGTTAGAGAGAGCCTCGGAATATCTCAAGACAAAAAATACGTATTGGCAAAGACAATGGACGGTGAACTAATTGCTGTCAGAACTGACTGCACTACCCCAGAACCGGCATTTGTTGTTGACGCAGGCTTCGGATATGAGCACACACCATGTATTGTTGCTGAAAGCAAGGGTATTGCGTACCTTGGATCAAAGACTGGCGTACTCGCTGCCATTGACATCAAAAACAAATCACTCCTTTGGACTTACAAATTAGGTTCTTCCGCTATGAATGGCTTTGAAATAACAAAGGACGGAACAATATACACTTCCCTTATTGACGGCTCAATCTGGGAAATCAAACCGATAAAATAATATGTTTATGGAACTTCCAAAAGACGATTTCATGCTACTCAGTTTCCTCAACACAAAATTGAGAGACGAATACAAAAATCTTGATGCGCTTTGCGAAGACTTGGAGGTAAGCAAAACGGACCTTATAAAAAGAATGAAACTGATTGGTTATGAATACGACCCGCTACACAACAAATTCTGGTAGGTAGCACATCTAAACGAAACGACGGCGGATACTTTATGGTATCCGCCGTCGCTATTATGTAAGAATCACTATCTGAAGAATTTCGGTGCAGGTAAGTACATTCCAAACGACACTCCAAAATTCCATTTCTGCGTTGGGTCGGTAAAATAATTTCCGTATAGGCTCAATGATGCAAACGAGAAATTATAGACAACAGATAACTCGCCCATAAAATCAAGGCTGCCAAACCACTTGTCATAATAAGCATGGCCGCTATCTGTCCCCAATATTTTCCTCATAGGAGCAAACGCATAAAACTCTGAACGAATCTGGAAATTGTCCTTAATCTTGAAAATCGGCAACACTCCCGCTGCCACAAATGAATTAGCACGGAAACGAGGCACAAATGAACTCTTCGTGCTTACAGTTGGCATAAATGCCGGGGCCTGAACAATTGACTCTATATAACTGTCAAAAAGTTTCTTGGTTGAGTATAACGCATCATACTTCACGCCGAGAGAAAAACGCTTGCCCATCTTAAAATAATACTGTCCAGCCAATTCCGCTTCAAGCCAAGAGATAGTGCTGTAAAGCCTTTGGAAAAGAGACTCCGCATTAGGCGACATATACTTTCCTTTTCCTGCATAGCCTGATACTAATGCTGTAAAGAAGCCTCCTTCCGACGGGTAAATGTCATTATCCAGAGTTGTATTGATATAGCGGACATTCAATTTGCCCATTTTATAGCGGCTCTCGTCCTGACCGTCCTTACCAAGTTGCATATTGTTATTAGGGAAGAAACGATTTCTAAGGTAACCGTATGAAACAAGCAAATCAAGACTGCTGTGACGGCCTGCACCAAGCCCAAGAACCAAATCGGCATGATAGTCATGCAAGGTTATAAACGAAGGGAGGTCATCGAAAAACAGAACATCATCTTCGTGCAAATCCTGCTTGGAAGCAACAAGCCTAACCTTTGCCGTCAATGGCAAATTTGTTGAAAGGATAATCTTTGCATCCGCCATACCTCCAAAATATGACTGACCTAACCAGCCCATTGCGTGAGTGCTGAAAGAATTTAATTTCATTGTTTCATACCCAACGGATACAAACATCATACTGTTTGCCGACGACGTTGCATAACCGCCAACTCCAAGGTTAACATTATCACGAACTGTTGCCTTCAGATTCAAATCAAATGTTCCCCTATCCTTCTTATATGAAATATACGGAACCAAATCTGTCAACTTTCCTGATGTTATTGCTTTATAATAAGCATCCTCAACATCGGAAACGTTCAAGTGAGAACTATCCTTCTCTGCAAAAAGGTGATTCAGATACTCTGTCGCACCCTTGCCTGCTCCTGTTATATTGATATTTTCAAATATCGGTTCTGGAACGCGACCCTTATAGACTCCACGGCGTATTGACACGGTTTCTGGAGATACTCTACCGTCAACACGCATCTTGATAGAATCCATCTTAGCCATTGCAGTCTTATAACCCTTGTCACAAATTTCCTTAGCCTTTGGGAAATCAAGCAATCCTGTTCCTTTTAAATCAACATGAATCTTAATGCCGTCTTCCTCTGGCAAGTCATAATTTTCCTGCTGGATAATCATCGTTTCCAGTTGTGAGACAAGACTCGAGACATCAATCTTATCATGGATAGCAACATCAACACCTATAATGATATCTGGAGCAAAATTCTCCTTCATAACATCAATAGGGAAATTATCATAAATACCTCCGTCAAACATAGGTATGCCGTCCTTATCAATTGGTTTGAACGCAACAGGGAAAGTCATTGACATACGGATTGCATCACCAAGGCTGCCTGAAGAAAGGACTACCTTATGCTTATTGAAGACATCTGAAGCAACACAACGGAATGGCACGAAAAGTTTGTCAAAATCTTCACCACAAGCCGCTGTATGCGGTGTGAAAAGTTGCAAGAATCCAACGTTCATAGGAATTGGATTAATGAAACTGCTCGGCAATATTCCGCTTGACTTTGCCGTTGAATCACGACCTCCAATATTTATAGTCATAAATGCAGGAGTCTTTTCAGGTCTAAGGTAATAGTACGTTTTCGATTTATCTACAGTACCTGTTGACCACATTGCAAAGTCATCAGACATTATCAAATCTACCATCTCTTCAGGGGTATATCCGGCTGCATAAAGTCCGCCGACAATAGCCCCCATAGAAGTACCGGCAACATAGTCAATAGGTATACCGTTCTCCTCCAAAGCCTTGATAACGCCTATATGCGCAATTCCTTTCGCCCCGCCCCCACTAAGAACAAGGCCAACCGACTGCCTCTCAGTTGCCTTAACATTAAAGCAAATCAGACAACATACGAGACAAAAAACGCTGAATATTTTAAGACGGTTCATTTATAAATGAGTCTTTAAAGCCCAAGAAATACAAAACCCCATCTATTCCTATAGTGGAAATACTCTGCCTTGCCGTTTGCTTAACTTTCGGCTTAGCGTGGAATGCAATACCCAATCCGGCAACAGTTATCATCGGCAAATCATTAGCCCCGTCGCCAACTGCTATCGTTTGGGCTATATCAACATTTTCTACCTGTGCCAACAGTTTCAAGAGTTCAGCCTTTCGCTGACCGTCAACAATATCACCAACGTAATGGCCTGTCAATTTTCCATCTACAATCTCCAACTCATTGGCATAGACATAATCAATTCCGAATTTGTGCTTGAGGTAATTTCCAAAGTAAGTGAAACCACCTGAAAGAATTGCAATCTTGTAACCAGCACGTTTCAACACTCGCATCAATCTCTCAACACCCTCAGTAATAGGCAGGCTCTCGGCAATTTCTTTCATAACGGATTCGTCAAGACCTTTTAGCAATGCAACACGCTCGGTAAAACTTTCCTTAAAGTCAATCTCGCCACGCATAGCTCTCTCGGTAATTGCTCTAACCTTTTCGCCAACCCCAGCGCGCTCTGCCAACTCATCTATAACCTCTGTTTCGATAAGAGTGGAATCCATATCAAAACAGATCAAACGGCGACAGCGACGGTACATCGTGTCTTGCTGAAGAGAAATATCAAATTCCAAATCGTTAGCCAACTTCATAAACTCACTCTGCATCTCCGCATAATTTTTCGGTGTTCCCCGAACAGAGAACTCAATGCATCGCTTAGACTTGTCATTTTTGCCAAGGTCCGCCAATGAAGTGCGTCCTGTCAATCTCTGAATAGCATCAATATTAAGGCCCTGACTGGCAATAACACTCGTTACCCTTGCTATCTGTTGGGCTGAAATATACCTGCCAAGAATAGTGATAACATATCTGTTCTTACCTTGTCGATTAACCCACTTTTCATAATCCTCCAACTTAACAGGAGAGAATCTAATATTAACGTCTAACTCAGAAGCCTTAAACAAAAGTTCCTTTAGAATATAACCGCTTTTCTGACTGCTTGTCTTAAACAATATACCGAGCGACAAAGTATGGTGAATATCAGCCTGACCGATATCCAAAACATCCGCCTCATATTTTGCCAACACATCTGTCAGAGCAGAAGTAACTCCCGGTTTATCCATACCGGATATATTTATCAAGATTAATTCAATATCATTATTCATACTATTCCTTTTTTATTCAAAATTACAATTTTTTATCAAGACAAGCCCATAAATCCCCAAAAAAGTTATACCAATAGCAACAAGTGCTGATATTTTCACCACAAAACCGAATCTTTGCATGCCTTTGCACTCTCCTTTTGTTATCTTTAAATCAGACAGGATGCGGTTCAGCATAACCAAACTAAAAAACTGTGTTTTTTGTTTGTCTCTGCTCTCACCTTTCACTATCTTTGTAGAAAATAATTTAAGATGAAAAAGTACGCGATTTTTCGATTTGTATGCCTTCTTATCCTTTGGATTGGGGTTTGTGTGATTCTATTAACTTCACGCAAAATTGATTTTATGGTGATATTTTCAATCATCGCTTCAGGCATAATTGTATTTGTTCCGTTATACAAAAAGTATAAACAAGGTCGCTACGACAAATAAACTAAATCTTGAATAAATTGGAAAATTCTGATAATATAAAATACGACAAACTGTCGATGATCAACAGTCCCGCTGATTTGAAAAAATTAAGTGTCAACGAATTGAAGGATGTATGCTCGGAAATCAGGCAATTTATTATAAACAAATTGTCAACTCATCCGGGTCACTTTGCTTCAAGCATGGGTGCTGTGGAACTGACGGTTGCACTGCACTATGTTTTCAACACTCCATACGACCGCATCGTTTGGGACGTTGGACATCAGGCATACGCACATAAGATTCTCACCGGGCGAAAAGATGAGTTTTCAACACTGAGAACTCTTAACGGGCTTAGCGGTTTTCCGAATCCTGAAGAAAGCGAATACGACAGTTTTACAGCAGGGCACGCTTCTAACTCAATTTCCGCCGCGCTTGGTATGGCTATCGCTTCTAAAATAAAAGGGGAATTTCCTCGCAGAAACGTTATTGCAGTTATCGGCGACGCATCCATATCTGGAGGTCTCGCATTTGAAGGACTTAACAACGCAGCCGCAAGCAACAGCAACGTTATTATCGTTCTAAATGACAACGATATGTCAATCGACAGAAACGTTGGCTCGCTTAACAAGTATCTGGTAAAGATGACTACATCAAAAGGATACAACACTTTCAGATACAAGACTTATAAAATGCTAAAGAAATTGCATCTTATCGACGAGAAGCATCGCGGTGCAATACTTAGATTCAACAATAGTTTGAAATCGTTAATTTCAAAGCAACAAAATATCTTTGAAGGGCTTAATATCCGATATTTCGGTCCATACGACGGGCACGACATTGAACGAATTATACGAGTTTTCAACGATATAAAGGATATGGAAGGTCCGAAACTGCTTCACCTTAGAACGATAAAAGGCAAAGGCTTCACTCCTGCTGAGGAAGACCCATGCACTTGGCACGCACCAGGCAAATTCGACCCTGAAACGGGAGACCTCGTGAAATCTGGCAACGACGGGCTGATGAAATATCAGGACGTATTCGGCAAAACGCTCGTTGAACTTGCAATGAAAAACGACAAGATAACCGGTATCACAGCAGCCATGCCGACCGGTTGCTCTATGTGCTTCATGCAAAAGGAATTTCCCAAACGGACATTCGACGTTGGCATCTCAGAAGAGCATGCAGTAACATTTTCTGGAGGCTTGGCAAAAGACGGAATGATGCCATTCTGTTGCATTTACTCATCATTCTTGCAGCGTGGATTCGATGAAATTATCCACGACGTTGCAATACAGAATCTTCCTGTTACTTTCTGCCTTGATAGAGCAGGTATTGTTGGCGAAGACGGAGCAACTCATCACGGTGTCTTTGACCTTAGTTATCTGCGGTTGATTCCAAATATGATTGTTGCCTCTCCAATGAACGAGCACTATCTGCGCAACCTAATGTACACAGCCCAACTGAGAGACAAAGGTCCGTTTGCCATACGTTATCCACGAGGCAAAGGTGTCTTAAAAGAATGGCATAACGAAATGCAGCAAATACCAGTTGGAAAAGGGCGACAGGTTGCTGACGGTGAAGACATTGCTGTTATAACAATTGGTCCTATCGGAAATGAGGCTCTTAAGGCAATCGAAAAAGTTGCAGAGAAAGGTATAAGAGCTGCCTTGTTTGATATGATATTCCTAAAGCCTCTCGACTGTGACTTACTTGAAAGCATTTGCAAGAAATATGACAAAATAATAACCGTTGAGGACGGTACTCTAATTGGAGGATTAGGAACTGCAGTTACGGAATGGATTAATGATAACGGATATAAGGTTAAAATAACCCGTCTCGGTATTCCTGACAAATTTATAAAGCAGGGAACTGTTCAGCAACTTTATTCAATTTGCGGTATTGATGCAGACAGCATTTCTAAATCGATAACAAAAATGGTAAAAGGAGAATAAAATGAAGATTATAATCGCCGGAGCCGGAGAAGTTGGCACACACCTCGCCAAATTGCTATCAAAGGAAGGACAAGATGTTATATTAATAGACCCTGACGAAACAAAACTGCAAGTAGTTGACTCTAACTACAACCTAATGACAATTGCAGGAAGCCCAACCACTTTCAAACTTCTGAAAGAGGCAAACGTCAAAGATGCGGACTTATATATTGCTGTTACACCTTTTGAGACAAGAAATATCGTTTCTTGCTCTATGGCGAAAGGGTTAGGAGCCAAAAAAACCGTTGCCAGAATTGACAATCTTGAATTTATGAAATCGGAATACACTCCTTTCTTCAAAGATATGGGAGTTGACGACCTCATCTATCCTGAATATTTCGCTTCCCTCGAAATGATGTCAGCACTGAGCCACACTTGGGCAAGAAATTGGTTCGAACTTTACAACGGAGAACTTATTCTGATAGGAGTAAAACTTAGGGAGAATGCCAAACTCATAAACCACAAATTGAAAGATTTGGCAAGCAAAAGCCAATCTTTCCATATTTCTGCAATCCAAAGGAAGCATGAAACAATAATTCCTCGAGGTGACGATCACCTGGAAGTAGGAGATATAGCTTACTTTACAACTCAAAAAGAATTTGTTTCTGAAATTATTGACGTTTGCGGGAAAAGGATTACAAATGTCAAGCGAATACTAATTTTAGGAGGTAGCAGGATTGCTGTGCAACTTGCAAATATGCTCGGGGACTCTTTCAAACTGAAAATAATCGAATCCGACAGGGAAAAATGCTTGAGACTAATTGAAAAAGTTCCAGAAAACTGTTCTATCATCAACGGTGACGGCAGAGACATTGATCTGCTTATCGAAGAAGGAATCGCAGATTATGACGCATTTATCGCTCTTACTGCAAGTTCCGAAACCAATATCCTCGCTTGCTTAAATGCCAAGGAATTTGGTGTTAGAAAAACAATTGCAGAAGTTGAAAACATCCAATTCATAGCAGAAGCGGAAAACCTGAATATCGGAACTATTATAAATAAGAAACTGCTTGCCTCAAGTAAAATTTTCCAGATACTTCTCGACTTCGATTCGTCAAATGCAAAATGCCTCGCTCTTACAGATGCTGAGGTTGCAGAACTGATTGTCAAAGAAGGCTCAAAAATCACTTCAGGCCCTGTCAAAGACTTAAAATTATCAAAAGATATGACTATTGCCGGATTGATAAGAGATGGCAAAGGTATGCTTGTTAATGGTAATACTGTTATACAATCTGGTGACCACGTTCTGATTTTCTGCCTTTCAGGTGCTCTTCACAAGGTGGAAAAATTCTTTAACTAAACATTGTCATGATTTTTAGCAACAGAATACATATCAATTTCAACATTATCTTTAGGCTGTCGGGGATGCTTCTATGCATCGAAGCCCTATTTATGTCAATTGCGTTAATTATAAGCATCATATATGACGAAAGAGATGACATAATAGGACTAATGTGGTCTTCTTTAATAACTTTTGGAACAGGTTTGCTGATGTCGTTCTTAACTAAAGACAAAAACAGCGACATGGGCAAACGTGAGGGTTTTCTTCTCACAGGAATTACCTGGCTGCTTTTTTCCATCTTTGGTACTCTGCCTTTTATTTTATGCCCTACTGGGCTGAATGTGGCATCCGCTTTCTTCGAATCGGTTTCGGGTATAACAACAACAGGGGCTTCTGTAATTACAGACGTTGAAAATTGCTCGCACGGAATTCTTATGTGGCGCGCCATATCGCACTTTATCGGCGGTATGGGTATTATTCTCTTTACCCTTGCAGTGCTTCCTATGCTGAACAAACAAAGTGGTGTACAGTTATTCAATGCCGAAGTAACAGGCATTACTCACGACAAGGTTAGACCAAGAATCAGCCACACAGCAAAATGCCTTTGGATTGTATATATTGCATTAATTGTTATTTGTGCAATACTGCTATGGTTTGGACCAATGAATTTTTTTGATGCAATATGCCACTCCCTTTCTGCAATATCTACAGGAGGATTCTCTACAAAAAACCTTAGCATTGAAGGTTTCAACTCTGACTACATAAAAATTATAATGACTATTTTTATGTTTTTATCTGGCATTAATTTTGCACTACTTTTTAATTTTGCCGTTGGAAACAGAAAAGCATTGCTTAAAAATGACACTTTCAAATGGTATTCTGGAATAACGCTTCTCGGTTTTGCAATTATATTTATAGGATTGATTTCTTTCAGCAACCATACAGACTTTTTAGGACTATTTATTGACACTTTATTCCAAACAGTTTCTGCAATAACTTCCTCTGGATTTACTGGTTCAAACTTTACCCAATGGCACGGAATTACAATCATAACGCTACTGACTATAATGTTTGTTGGCTCCTGTGCTGGTTCAACTGCTGGAGGTGCTAAAATTGACAGGTTGATGATTACGCTAAAAAATACAAAAAATGAGATTTACAGAATATTACACCCGAATACAATTATGCCAATAAGGGCGAATGGAAAAGTCATTTCCCAAGACCTTGTTACTAAAACCGGGGCATTCCTACTTATTTTTGTATGTATGACTATCGTAGGAACAACTATTCTCATCGCACAAGGATTCAAGGAATTTGATGCTCTTTTCACTACAATATCCTGCGCCAGTAACAATGGTTTGGGATATGGAGCAACAGCATCAAACTTCTCGACAATACCTGACCTAAGCAAATATATCATGTCTTTACTTATGATTATTGGACGCTTGGAAATATTTACTATTATAATTATCTTTACACGAACTTTCTGGAATAAAGAATAACAACTAAATAATTTATCTCGTGGGACTTAAAATAGACGAACAATATAATCCTGTTTTCAAAAAAGAAACAGAGCATAAACCAATTGACGATATAAACGAAGTTTCGGATGAAACGGTCAATAAAAGCAAGGTTAGAAAGAAAAAAGAAAGCAATGGCGAGAAAGAGAATAAAACGCCTTTCTTCGGACCAATAACTAAAGGGCTTATCGGTTTTGCTTTAATTCTATTTTCTTTTTTACTATTCATTGCGTGCGTTTCATACATAAAAAGCGGACCAATTGACCAAAGTCTTGTAACAACAAAAACAATTCTTGAAAATGCACAAAATAGCAACATTGCAAACAGCGGAGGCTCTTTCGGTGCTGCTTTTTCAGAAAAATTCTTTAATAGAGGGTTCGGTATAGGGACCTTCTTTATCATCACATTTATTTTTATTTTTGGAATGAAATTAATTGGATGGTATAAAAAGAAACTTCTTTCAGCATTTTTCATTTGTGCCGTTGCAACCATAACAACGTCAAGCGTCATAGGTCTTATTTTTATTAACTTTCCAATGCCGTACGCCTTGGGAGGAAGCCACGGTACCCAATTAAGCATCTTGCTGACAAACTTAACTGGTGTATATGGTGCGCTTTTCATCAATATTTTTCTAATTGCTATCCTTGCTGTTTTATGCCTTAATCACATAAAAGGCATTTTCGCCCATTTAAAAAAATACCTTTCCAAGAGAAGAGAAGAAAAAGAAAGGATTAAAATGGAGCAAGAGGAAGAGAAAGCAAAAGAAGAGCAGAAAAAGGCCGAAGAACTTGAAGAGCAAAAAGCACAAGAAACCCTGAAAGAAGTGAATTTTGATGACTCAGACAATACTGTAATCAAGACACTTGACATTGAAGACGATAACGATGATTTGGAGGATGAAAAAGAACCGGAAATAGATAAAGTAAAATACATTGCCGAAAAGACTATAAAACAGGATAACAGCACTTTTACTTATGATGAAACAGGCAAAGAAATGCCTATTGAAGAAAGCAGTGAACCTGTTATAAATGTTTCTGCTGCAGCACCAATAAAACAAGCAGATACGGTTACTGAAAAATTATATGACCCAACAGCCGAACTGTCACGCTTCAAGACTCCTCCAACAACAATACTGAAGGAGGTAAAAAACAACACCATTAGTGTTGACATGGAAGAGCAGGATGAGAACAAAGAGCGAATAACAAACGCACTAAGTACTTACGGCATTAAAATCCGCAGTATAGAGGTATGCGTTGGCCCTACCGTCACTCTATATGAAATTGTTCCTGCTGAAGGCGTGAGAATCGCAAAAATCAAAGGTCTTGAAGATGATATTGCAATGAGTATTGCAGCCTTCGGTATCCGTATTATAGCACCTATTCCTGGAAAAGGCACTATAGGTATTGAAGTTCCTAACAGGGAAAAACAAACCGTTTCTATCCGCTCCATCATTGAATCGGAGAAGTTCCAGAATTGCAAGTATGAACTGCCTGTAGCTATGGGATGCACTATATCTAACGACATATTCATTGCAGACCTCACAAAGATGCCACACCTGCTCGTTGCAGGTGCGACAGGTATGGGTAAGTCTGTTGGCTTAAATACAATACTTGCAAGTTTGCTTTACAAAAAGCATCCATCACAACTGAAACTTGTTATGGTTGACCCTAAAATGGTTGAATTTGGAATGTATGAGCCTCTTGTTAAGCACTATCTTGCCCAAATGGAGGATTCTAACGAGGCTATAATTACAAATATGCATAAGGCTGTGGCAACGCTTAACTCTCTTGTGCAAGAAATGGAGGACCGATTGGTTTTGCTTAACGACGCAAAGGAAAGAAACATTCAGGACTATAACAAGAAATTCATTGAAAGGAAACTAAATCCAGAGAAAGGTCACAAATTCCTGCCTTACATCGTTGTTATCATTGATGAGTTGGCAGACTTGATTATGAATATCGGCAGAAAAGAAGTTGAAACCCCTATCGCACGTATTACCCAAAAGGCTCGTGCCGTTGGCATTCACATGATTTTGGCTACACAAAGACCATCAACCGACATCATTACAGGTCTTATAAAAAACAACTGCCCGAGTCGAATTGCATTCCGCGTAACACAAATGGTTGACAGCCGAACGATTCTTGACCGCTCAGGGGCTCAGCAACTAATGCCACGCGGCGATATGCTTATAATGTATGATAATGTAATCACACGCGTTCAATGTGCATTTATCAGCACAAAGGAAGTTGAAGATATAGTATCTTTCATAAGCAAGCAACCTGGCTATGACGAACCATACATTCTCCCGCAGTATATAGAGCAGAATAATGACTCTGCAGGTACTGTTTCTGGAGGTAATGCTTCTTTCGAAAGGGACCCTCTCTTTGAAGATGCCGCAGAGTTTATCATAAACGGTCAAACAGCATCAACATCTTCACTCCAGAGAAGATACTCTATAGGTTACAACAGAGCAGGCAAAATTATGGACCAAATGGAGGCTGCTGGGATTGTTGGGCCTGCTATGGGTGGTAAGCCAAGACAAGTATTGATTGACTACACCCAACTTTCACGCATTCTAAATAACGAATAATATGAAGAAACTTTTTATCACAATAATTTGCACAATTATTTCTTTAAATTCTTTCGCCGACAATTCAACTAACATTATTAGCAAAGTTGTCAGCAACTATAAGGCTCAAAAAGGAATATCCGCTAACTACTCAATAGCGACTAACCAAGGCTACTCTAAAGGTTCTATAATTATGGAAGGTAACAAATTCCGTATGCAATCAAACGACTTAATTTGTTGGTATGATGGAAAGACGCAATGGAGTTACTCTCCCATGACAGAAGAGGTTAATATTTCTGAACCGACAAACGAAGAATTGCAAATGGTAAACCCCTACGCAATTGTAAGCAATTTCCAAAATGCTTTTAATTCCAAGCAAATAAAATCTACAACTGCCGGCAACCACGTCGTCAGGCTTACTCCCAAAAAATCAAATTCATCTGAAATTGCAAAAATAACAATTACTATAAGCCAAAAAACATATCTGCCAAACAAGATTGTTTTTGAATTGAAGGACAAAACCCAACTTATTATAGTTGTTTCAAATTATAAATGCAAGCAGACTTTTGCTAATTCAGAATTTATATTTAATAAAACCCTCGTTCCTGAAGGGACTCCTATTATTGACTTAAGATAACTCAACGAATTATGGAAGACATTAAAACAAAATGCCTTATAATTGGCTCAGGTCCTGCCGGATATACCGCAGGCATATACGCTTCTCGTGCCAACCTTGAACCCGTCCTTGCTGAAGGTTTACAACCTGGCGGACAGTTAACAACAACTACCGAAATTGAAAACTTCCCTGGATATCCAGAAGGAATAACCGGTCCTGACATGATGGAAGAACTCAAAAAGCAGGCTGAGCGCTTCGGAACTAAAGTTATCAATAGCTCTATCTCAAGCGTTGATTTTTCCTGCTACCCTCTTAAAGCGGTTACAGATGAAAATCAAACCATATACGCTGATACAGTAATTATCGCAACTGGCGCTTCTGCAAAATATCTTGGTCTTGACGATGAAAAGAAATATGCAGGCATGGGAGTTTCTGCATGTGCCACTTGCGACGGTTTCTTCTATAGAAAAAAGGTCGTTGCCGTTGTTGGTGGAGGTGACACTGCTTGCGAAGAGGCTACCTATCTTAGCCAATTGGCAAGCAAAGTTTATCTAATTGTTAGAAAAGACTACCTAAGGGCTTCAAAGGTTATGCAGGACAGAGTGTTGAATAACGATAAGATTGAAGTTCTTTTTAACACAAATACAGTTGGTCTTTTTGGAGAAAACGGTGTTGAAGGCGCACACCTTGTTAAATACAAAGGAACAGACAAAGAGGAAAAGCTTGACATCAATATCGACGGATTCTTCCTTGCTATCGGTCACAAGCCTAATACAGATATATTCAAAGACTTCATTGCTCTTGATGAACAAGGATACATTAAGACTAACGGAATAACAACGGCTACAAACATTCCTGGCGTTTTTGCGGCTGGCGACGTTGCCGACCCTATATACCGTCAGGCTATCACTTCTGCGGGAATGGGTGCAAAAGCCGCTATCGACGCAGAGAGATTCATTGCCTCTAAAGGAGATTAATGCAAATGGGACTGCGTCAAATCAAGCATTTGGCTCAGTCCATTAATTTTACAAACACTTGAGCATTATACAGACCAAATCATTTTTTTGCCACAAACATTTAAAATAACTTATTCCAATTACAGGAATATGCAATATTCTTCTTTATGGAAATACATTTTGCTCCTTTACAAGGTCATACCGACTACTATTACAGAAAGTTCTATTCTGATATTTACGATGGAATAGACTGCTTCTACACCCCTTTTATTCGCCTTGAAAAGGGAGAACCGCGAAAACAAGACATTGACAGACTTAGAAAATCTGCAGACGATGGCATAAACATTGTTCCTCAAATAATTTTTGGCTCCACAAAAGAGTTCAACACTCTAACAACCGCTATAAAGGATTTGGGATTTAACAGAATAGACCTGAATCTCGGCTGCCCTTACCCTATGCAAACAAGCAAACACCGCGGTGCCGCACTTATCAACAATATACATGTAATGGAGGCAGTAGCGGATATCATAAAGAAAGATACGGAAACTTCATACTCAATAAAAATGAGGCTCGGATTAAAAGAGCCTGAAGAATGGACATCGCTAATGCCCGTTCTGAACAGTATGAAACTGGAGCACCTGACAATACACCCCCGTATTGGCAAACAAATGTATTCAGGCGAAATAAATGAAGAGCAGTTCAAACTAATAATCAAAGAATCAAATAATCCTATTATATGGAATGGTGATATACTCAACATAGAGGATATCAAACGCATTCAGCAAGAATATCCTCAAATAAAAGGGATTATGATAGGCAGAGGACTCCTTGCACGCCCTTCTCTTGCTATAGAATGGAAATCTGGAGAGGAATGGACTAAAAAGGAAAGATTGCAAAAAATTCTCCAATTCCACTCCCTACTGTTCGAAACATACGAGAACACCCTTTGCGGTCAAACTCAAATTCTACAGAAAATTAAACCTTTTTGGGAATACCTCGAAGATGAAATAGGAAGAAAGGCTCACAAGTCTATAAAAAAAGCAATCAATACCGACAAATATCGCTCGGCTTTAAGACTTATAGAATTATAGACCTCATTTTTATAAATAAAAATCACAAAATACCGCCAGGTTACAGATTGTAAGCTTGGCGGTATTTTTATCATATTTATAGCCATTAAACCAGCAAAACTACACATATATTTAACCATCAAACTACGAATTGTAACCATTAAAATCAACCCCAAATAGAACAATTTTACACTAATATTCACCTTTTTGTCCTATTTAATATGTTTTAAACCACAAATTATTGCACATTTTCCATATACAGTGTAATTTTGCACGCAATTTAAAAACAGGCATAGTAACAAACTGAAAGTTAATTATGAAAATTATTTGGTCTATACAATCGTTTAACTTTATAAACGTTCCATAACCGCACTTTTTCAGTGTGATAGGTTTGTATTGTATAAATTAAAAATTCTAACTTTTATGTTTACATTTATTCTCGTAATGGCTTCTGGCATTATTATAGGTTACATTTTACGCAATAGGTCAAAAATACACAAAGTTGAACTCCTTATCCATACAACAATTAGGATTATGCTATTCCTCCTTGGCTTGTCAATCGGACTAAACAAACTAATTATCAGCAATTGGAGTTATTTCTGCGGCCAAGCAGTAGTCATTTCCTCACTTAGCATATTTGGAAGCCTTCTTGCCTCTCTTATAGTTTATAAAGTATTTTTCAAAAAAAGAATGTAATTATGATCAGTAGCCTTATAACTTTATTATTCTTCCTGCTCGGATGTGCAGCAGGAGCGCTTGACTGGATAAATTTTGACGCTCACCAGGTTTCTGTATATGTTCTCTACTTCCTAATGCTTATACTTGGTATAAACATAGGTTGCAACCGAGACCCGAAAGAACTGAAGGCAACATTCAAACCACAAAACCTATTAATTCCATTGGCAACTATTATAGGAACATTGATTTTCTCTGCAATTGGAGCATTTTTCCTTAGCCAATGGACTGTATATGACTGCATGGCAGTTGGCAGCGGACTATCATACTATTCTGTATCTTCAATCCTTATTACAGAACTAAAGTCCGCTTCATTAGGTGTACAAGTTGCAACAGAATTAGGTACAGTTGCTCTATTAGCAAATATCTTCCGTGAAATGACAGCACTCATCGGCGCTCCAATATTCCGCAGATACTTTGGATATTTCGCACCTATCTCCGCAGCTGGAATTGCTTCCGCTGACGTTTCACTTTCAGCGATAGCACGATACTCCGGAAAAGACGCAATCCCTCTTGCCGTAATACACGGAGTGCTTATAGAACTATGCGTTCCTTTTTTCGTATCAATCTTCTGCAAAATGTAATTAATACAAAAATAAATCTTAAAGTGGCTGTATCAAATATTTCTTGGTGCAGTCATTTTTTTTACCAGTTTGAATCATGATAGGTGATTAGCTCGTTAATTCATGTTAAATATGTCGTTTTTTTGCCAATTTAAGTAGTGCTGCAGGTTTAAAAAAAGACTGCTGATAAATACGGAAATTCCCGAAAAGGAGCCTTAAAAAAGGGGGTTTTAGACTTAAAACCACGCAAAAACGAGAAAAATCATTTTTTTTGCGATTTTTTCAAAAAAAGTTTGGAAAAAATTTGCCAATTAAAAAAATTGCCCTACCTTTGCAAACGTTTTCGGAACACAACTAACAAACGAAAACAAAACGGAAATGACTCCGTAGCTCAGTTGGTAGAGCAAATGACTCTTAATCATTGGGTCGAGGG
>UQLZ01000028.1 GCA_900541935.1 uncultured Prevotellaceae bacterium
ATCTACGGTAATCGATGTCTGCATCTCTATATCATAGACTGTATCATCATCTTCAACGTATACATCAAACCGAACACCTTTACCATCATATGTCATATCCACTGACTTCTGATCTTCAACATACTCTATTCTGCTTATCTTCACATTAAGAATAAGCTCCAGGAGTTCTTTGCACAACTCCTTATTAATCGTCAATACCTTGCAAAAAATAAAATCATCTGCAAATGTCAAATCCTCATAATTCTTCTGCAATATAATATCCTCCTCTTTGTAAAACACATCACATTATAAATTCTTTGTATTTTTATATTATGAGTATAATAAATATATGTGCACGAGTCAAGAATATCATTTTTTATTTTATACAATATTTATCATTAATAACATTTATCTTTTCATTTGGTGTTTACATAATTTGTAACCTACTTAGCGCTTACTTATGTTACATATCACACTTAAATCATCAACAAAATTTGAAACATTAAATTCTTTCATTAATACCATACTATAAATCCAAGAAAGTGGCAGCATTTGTCCTCAATATGTAGCTTTTTTCCTTGTCAAGGTGTCATTGTTTGACAAAAACTCAAAGGGAAATATATGTAAATTCATATTGGGGAGATTATTTTACTTTCTCTATCTAAATGGCTGAATGAAAAATCCTATATTTGTATAAATATAAAGAAAAGACTATGTTACTTCCAACAATGACATACAAAGAAATGTATGATAATCTTAGTAAAGATCTTAAAAAAGTAAAGATTCGAGAAGATTATTTTCTTCCAAAAGCAATAAAAGAATTCAAAAAGGAAAGAAGATTCCCAGCTTGGAGGTGGTATGAATACACTGTACCTGCATCACAAAACAAGTATATTATATTTTTTTATGTTGAAAGTCGTGCTTTCATTGAAAAACCAGAAATTGGCAATTATTGTGTAGTTTTTGACAACAAGAATAATAGGTTTGTAATTAAATGGGGGGGCTTGTGGATATAATCACACAAAAGATGGACCATTAATGCTTCTTAGGCAGATTCAAGTATATACAAGTCATTTTTTTGATAGATATAAAGAACGATGTTTAAAAGATTTATCACTTAATGCGAACGATGTTGTTTGTAGATATTTGTCAAGAAACAAAGAGGTAATGCCTATTGAAATGAATAATGAGATTAATAGACATTTAGATCAATACGGAGCTGGTGCAAAATATGGTTTTCGAGTTAGAGATGGCTTCTGCTTTGCATTGCTAGACTTACAGGTTATGCAAAGTAAAGATGGAGATTGTGAAAAAGATAAGCCACAAGCGATGTATGTAGTTTATAAAACATTTATGAATGAGGCTGATATGGCTGATACGCAATTATCTGCGATAGACAAATCTCATTATGATGCATGGTTAAGATATATACAAACTCTTCAAAAAGAGGCAACAGATGAAAAAATAACTCTTACACTTGATGCATAATTAATAAGAACAAACTATCTGCATTATTAAGGTATTGGTTGCAGATAGTTCGTTCTGTAAATTCTTTATTTCAGCGAAATCTTATTCGCCGTCTCGCGTTTCTTAGAATTAACCAAATCAGCATATATCTGTGTGGTGGTGACATTCTTGTGCGTCAGCATCTTCGATACTGTGTAAATGTCTGTGCCTAAAGAGATTTGGATGACCGCATACGAGTGCCTGAAGCAGTGGAAGGTTATGTGTTTTCTGATTCCGGCTTCGGCAATCCATTGTTTCAAGGGGTGATGGGTCATGGAGCGGGTTAAGCCTTTGAAGACTTTTCCGGTGCCCCATTCGCCACACAACTCCAGTGCCTCCTGACTGATGGGAAGGGTGGCCTCGGTTTCTGTCTTCTCGGTACAGATACGAATGTAATAGCCTTGATCCGGACCGACTTCAAAGTCACGCCAGTCCAGTTTCAGAATATCACTGATACGGAGACCGGTCATGCAGGCAAACAGGGAGGCCTGTTTCAAAACTGGAATTTTGCAGGGTGTAGCGGCCAGTTTCTTGACTTCATCAAGTGTCAGATACTCTTTCTTGACCTCTTTCCATTCAATCTTTTCCAAAAAGTCGTTCAAGTTCTCACGTAGCATCTTCTCTTTATAAGCTATTTTCAACAGAGCTCGGAAAGTAGAATAATAGCCGGCTGCCGAATTGCGTGAGATGTAAGCATTGGGATGATTGATTTGTTTGCATTTGAGCAGGTAATCCCTGAACTTCTCACACAGTTCCACGGTGACATCGCCAAAGGTGCATTTGCCACCGACAAATTTCTCGAAGTGATTGTAAACACAATCCCATTTCTCATACTTTTCCCGTGCCTTTGTCCGGAAGTAGGCGAGGAAATCTACCTTTTGCTTGTTCTTGTCCAAGAACCCGAATTCTTCATTGATAAGCGACTGGACACGGATACAGCGGATTGCCTCTGCCTTGTTCAGCATATCCTGATTGAACATTCTTTGCTGCTCGTTCTTGGGCTTGGCATAGATGTAGATGCCGAGGAATTCCCGGCGACTCATCTTCATCGTATAAGGATTGCGGATGGCCGGATAATAATCCAGATAAAGAGATATGCGGTCGTTACGCAATGGCTTTTGTCTCAAAGTTACGTTGGTGCATGTAAGTGTCATAGCTATATTGTTTTTTGATTAATACTTGTTTTTGTTGCAAATAAAATAGGTGTTATGATGGTGATATTTATCACCGGAAAATAACTTTCGGTTCATTCTATCTTTGGAGGTTCAAAGAACTTGTCCAGCTCTGTCCGGAGAATCTTGGTATATTTACCAACTTTTATACGGGGAATATTATGGTATTTCACATAATGGTAGAGTTGGTCCCGTGTCAGATTGAATCGTTCCATCGCTTCGGCAATGGTGTAGTATTTGGGCTCTTCGGGAGCTATGAGACCTTTGGCAATGTCCACATGCTTCTTGGAGTAATATACCATGATTCCGACTTTCTTTTTGGGAATAGCATTCTTTGATACAAAAGAATAGATGGCTGTCAGTGTCATACCGAACTTCTCCTGCATATCTTGCGTGCTGTACCACTCCTTGATTTCAGGATCGGGAGCTTTCTTTGCAAAGTAGTCATCAATATGCTTTTTGCTCCAAAAGGTTTTCCCTCGGTGAAAGGTTCGTGGAATATTATGTTCCTTAGCGATGTGAAATATCCAGGAATCCTTTACGCCATACTTTTCCTTAACTTCAGCGGTGGTATAGAAATCATTAATGGAAGGTTTGTCTCTGACCGGAATCTTAAATTCTATAGACTTATTGAATAAGTTATCAATATCTTCTTTTTTCAATAGAAATTTATATCCAAGTCGGGTGGCTTTTAGCTCACCTCTTTTCAGATAGCCATAAAGAGTAGGTCGGGTTACTCCAATGTATGTGGCAGCTTCTGTAATAGTAAGAATAGGCTTGTCTCTGATTTTTGCAATCGGCTTCTCCTTGATGACTTTTTCGACAATCTGGTTGTTAGCCTTAATAGAAGCCTCACGTTTCTTCTGCTTATACAGAAGGTTTGCACATCTGTGCGAACAACAGGTTGTAGTTGTTTTATGCGCAATGAATTCTTGCTTGCACCACACACAGATTCGTCTGATTTCAATGTTGCTACTCATGTTATTTCTCCTTATTTCTCCAATATTTTTGTATAACTCCGTAAAATCCCGTAAAATGGCGTAAAAGTTCTCCACGACCTTGCCAACGATAATCCTCGGATTTTCGTGGTGAGGTACACAGGAGGTACAAAAAATGGCGTAAAAAGGCTTAGCAACGATTATCAACGATACTTGAGCAACAAAAAAGGCGCCCGTAAAGAGCGCCATATTAATCGATTATAATTGATTTAACTGTTTGATAATCAGATAGTTACTTACCGATGCAGAATTTGGAAAATATGGTTGCGAGGACTTCGTGTGTGGTTATTTCTCCTGTTATTTCGGAGAGGTAGTGGATTGTTTCACGAATGTCTTGTGCAATGAAGTCTCCTGAAATTCCTGCTTTTAGTCCGTCGATTGCTCTTGAAATTGCTTTTGCAGCGTTGTGTAAAGCGTCGTAGTGACGAGCGTTTGTAACCATTATTTCGTTTTGGTTGTAGTCTGCTTGTGCTGCATTAATCAACAGTTGCTCAAGTTCGTCAACTTTAATGTCATTTTTTGCAGAGATATACGCTATTTGCGTGTTTGTTGTAAGTCGATTTATCTGCTCTACTGTGTTGCTAGTCAATTGCTTGT
The DNA here is from genome assembly GCA_900541935.1 of uncultured Prevotellaceae bacterium. GTDB lineage: Bacteria > Bacteroidota > Bacteroidia > Bacteroidales > Muribaculaceae > Limisoma. Next base: position 4,253 of record UQLZ01000028.1, read on the forward strand.
CGGTAATGTCTATTTTGTTTATGACAACAATAAGTTTTTTGTCTTCCGTTTTTGGCAGAATCGTTTTGGCGAGCATATTAATGTCGGTTGCCTGTGTTGGGTCAATTAGCCACAGTATAATGCTTGCTTCTTCTATCTTTTTGTATGCTCTTTGTATGCCCAGTGATTCTATTTCGTCATCGGTGTCGCGAATGCCTGCTGTATCGATAAAGCGGAAGAGTATTCCCCCAAGTGTTATAGTATCTTCAATGACGTCACGAGTTGTTCCTTTAATGTTACTTACCAATGCTTTGTCGTCATGAAGAAAACGGTTTAGCAATGTTGATTTGCCCGCATTTGTTTCTCCAATTATGGCAACTGGGAAGCCATTTTTTATAGCATTACCAGTTTGGAATGAATTTGCCAGTTTTGTTAGTGTTTGGTGAACTTCTTCTGCCTGAACAATTAGTTTTTGACGGTCTGCAAATTCAACGTCTTCTTCGGAGAAGTCTAGTTCGAGTTCTAGTAAAGATGTGAAATGGAGTAGGGAGTCTCTTAATTTTCCTATCATTTGGGAGAAACCTCCTCTCATCTGGTCGATGGCTATTTTATGTGCTGCTTTAGAAGATGATGCTATTACATCGGCAACTGCTTCAGCCTGGGACAGGTCGAGTTTCCCGTTCATAAATGCTCTTCGAGTAAATTCTCCACCTTTTGCGGCACGGCAACCATTACTAATTAGTGCGTTTACTATTTGTTGTTGGACCCAAACCGAACCGTGGCATGAAATTTCTATAACATCTTCGCCTGTAAAGGATTTTGGGTTTCTGAATAATGTTACAACAACTTCATCAATGATTTCTCCTTCGTGAGAAATAAATTTTCCAAGGTGAACTGTATGAGATTTTGCTGTCTCAAGGTTTGCTCCTTGCCAAGAAGGTTCAACGAATTTTATGGCGTCAGTGCCACTAACGCGTATAACAGCAATTCCACCAACACCTGCTGGCGTAGAAATTGCACATATTGTGTCTTCGTTTATTGTATTTAGTAGTTCCATTGTTGAAAGTTGCAAGATTTTTCCAATTTGTTTTCAATATCATCAGGTAGGTTAAAGAATAGGTCAAGTCCCGTTTGTTGTTCAATTTCGTCTATAGAAACTGCTTGGTCTTTTATTTTCTTTTGTCCGCCTTCGTTTTTATAGATAAACCCGATTGCTTTTTGTGGATTTGAAAATGGTGCAAGAATAGCTTTGAAGAATTTTGTAGGAACGGCTATTCCGTCACCGATTGTTTCCATATTTTCGGTTATGATTGGTCCGGTTACAATTATCAAAGCGCTATCTTTTACTACCCAATCGCGAATTTTTTCTTCAAGCCTTTTCCATCCACCACTGTTAAGAGAGTGTTTTTGTGGGCAGATGTTAGTCATATAAAATGAATTATGCATGGCATCATAATCCCATTTCATATCAGCCGCTGGTGCCATGTGACCTCTGTCGTATCCAGAGCGGGTATATTCGTATGGTTCAGGGCACCTGTCAACGGTTTCATCTTTTGCAAAAGATTTTGCTCTTGATTCATCGCCTTTTGACTCTTGTAAAGTAAGTTCGTAGACAACGTAGTTCGGTATCCTAAATTGTGTGTTAAATGATAAGTTGAATCCTTTATATTCTATAAACTGTTCGGATAATTCTTCAGGGGCTTTAACTTCGAGTAATTTTGCTGAGTTGACGTTAATGTTGTGGCCACTCGTTAGTTGCTCTTCTTCTGTGGCGTTTTCTGAGTTACTTGACGAGGTTGCAAAGTCTATTGCATAAAATATTCCAATGATGATGAATATTGCAAAGACAATTAGTTGCAGAGTCTTTTTGACAGACGAATTATTTTTTTTCTTTGATTTCCTTGAACGACGTTTTTGTGGCATGTTATTGCTTTTTACCTATATAAATTGTACAAACACCAAATGTTAATCTCTTAAAATAGCAGTTTTTGAAGCCTGCCTTCTGCATTATTTCAAGCATATCATTTCCTTGCGGGACGGCTGCTATGCTTTCGGGTAGGTATGCGTATGCCCGTTTGTCTTTTGAAATAAGTTTACCAACAAAAGGAATCAAATATTTTGTGTAAATATCGTATATCCATTTGATAAATGAGTTTGTAGGTGTTGAAAGTTCTATGACGCAAAGAGTGCCGTTTGTATTAAGAACTCTAAACATTTCAGAATAGCCTTTTCTTAAGTTTTCAAAGTTTCGCACGCCGTAGGCTACGGTGATAGCGTCGAAACAATTGTCTTGATACTTTAGTTCAAGGCAGTTGCCTTGTTCAAACTTTATTGTGTTTTCAAGTCCAGCTTTCTTTGCTTTTATTTCAGCAATTGACAGCATTTGAGACGATAAATCAATCCCTGTTATTTGGTCTGGTTTTATTACTTTATGCAAAAGGAAAGCCAGGTCTCCTGTTCCAGTTGCAACATCTAATAACGTTTTAGGGTTCTGTTTTTTCAGAATATTAACGGCAATTTTCCGCCATATTTTGTCAATGCCAAAAGTCATGGCTCTATTCATAAAGTCATAGGCAGGAGCAATAGAGTCAAACATATCTTTGACTTGGTCTGTCTTGGTTGCGTTACTACCGTAAGGTGTTATTTTTTCTGCTTTAATATCCATAGTTTATGAATTGAGTTATTAGAGTACATTGACAGTACTTTAATAGATAAAATAAGGGATGCGACAAGTAAATATTGTCACATCCCTATGAATTCTTAAAGTGATTTCAAATATTCAGTGACGTTCTTTTCAATTCTTGAAGTGATGTCGTCTTCTTCTGTTTTCTGGAATTTAAGACCTGTAACTTTTTCATACAGTTCAATATATCTGTCAGAAACTGATTTGCAGTATTCTTCAGTCATTTCAGGAACAGTTTGACCTTCTTTACCCATAAAGTCATGCTCTATAAGCCATTGGCGAACGAACTCTTTAGAAAGTTGCAATTGAGGTTCTCCTGCTTTAAGGCGTTCTTCATAACCTTCTGAGTAAAAATATCTTGAAGAGTCAGGGGTATGAATTTCGTCAATCAGGTATATTTTGCCGTCTTTTTTGCCAAATTCATATTTTGTATCAACAAGAATAAGTCCCTTGCTCGCTGCAATTTCAGAACCTTTTGCAAAAAGAGCACGAGTGTATTTTTCTATAATTTCATAATCTTCCTGGCTTATGATACCTTGCTTGATAATTTCTTCTTTAGAGATGTTTTCATCATGTCCAGCGTCAGCCTTTGTCGTTGGAGTGATAATTGGTTCCGGGAATTTTTGATTTTCAATCATTCCTTCTGGAAGTTTAACGCCACACAGCTCTCTGCAACCGTTTTTGTATTCTCTCCAAGCGCTTCCAGTAAGGTATCCACGGATAATCATTTCAACCTTGAATCCTTCACATTTAAGACCAACTGTAACCATTGGGTCAGGAGTGGCAAGTTTCCAGTTAGGAACGATGTCGGAAGTTGCATCAAGAAAAGTTGCTGCAATTTGGTTAAGCACTTGTCCCTTAAAAGGAATTCCTTTAGGAAGGATAACGTCAAATGCAGAAATTCTGTCAGTTGCAATCATCACTATTAAATCATCGTTGATGTTATACACATCTCTAACTTTACCGTGATAAACACTTTTTTGTCCTGGAAAATTAAATTCCGTTTTAACTAAAGTAGCCATAAAAATTATTAAAAAGTAGTTTAGTATCCTTTTGATTCCCTTTCTGCCTTAGCGGCGGCTTTGGCTTCAGAGTCATATTTCTCGTATGCTTCAACAATTTTTTGAACGAGGTGGTGTCTGACGATGTCTTTTTTCTCAAACTGCACTTTGCCTATACCCTTAACGCCATCTAAAACCTTTAATGCTTGAATAAGCCCCGACTGAGTAGAGTGGGGCAAGTCAATTTGGGTAATGTCACCAGTGATAATCATTTTGGCATTCATGCCAAGACGAGTTAAAAACATTTTAATCTGATGCGTAGTCGTATTTTGTGCTTCGTCGAGAATTATTACGGCATCGTTTAGAGTTCGACCTCTCATAAACGCTAAAGGAGCAATTTGAATTACATTGGTTTCCATGTATTCCTTTAATTTGTTTTGAGGGATCATGTCTTCCAAAGCATCATAAAGAGGTTGAAGATAAGGATCGATTTTGTCCTTCATGTCCCCTGGCAAAAAGCCGAGCTTTTCACCTGCTTCAACTGCAGGACGTGATAAAATCAGTTTCCTAACTTCTCTATTCTTTAATGCCCTTACTGCTAATGCTATTGCAATATATGTTTTACCTGTTCCTGCAGGTCCTAAAGCAAAAGTTAGGTCATTTTCCATAACGGCTTTAACCAATTTCTGTTGGTTGGGAGTTCTTCCTTGAATAGGCTTTCCGTTAGCACCATAAATAATAACATCGTCAGTTTTTAATTCTTTAGGCGGATTGCCTTTAACGATGTCAAGGATTGTATCTTCAGTAAGTTTATTATATTTAGAGCAATAATCTTCTAACTCTTTTATTTTGCGTTCAAATTCGGCAGTTTCTTCTTCTTCGCCGAGTGCTTTGATGAGAGTTCCGCGGGCAGCAATTCGTAGTTTTGGAAACAAATTTCGAATCAACTGCATATTAGAATTGTTGACACCATAGAAAATAACTGGGTCAACGCTGTCTATAACTAATAACCGTTCTATCATATCTTCAGTTTTCAACTGCAAAAGTACCTAAAAAACGTGAGATATGCGAATAAATTAACCGAAAGGATTTATTAAATTTTGATAATGGTGCTCTTTGTTAAAGATTGGTTGCTGTTTGAATTTTTTATTTTATTAATTTGAATTTAGAGAAAATTGTATTTAATTTTACATACCAAGTGAAAAACGAGTTGTTTAGCTCTTTTGAAAAACAATTCTTTTGGTGTAAAGATAAGTTTAGAAAAATAGATGTCTTACTAAAAATGTGAGTTTAATATGAAACAATCACAATTGAAAAGGAGCCTATTGTTTATATTATCTGCTATTATTTTCAGCCTTTCAAGTTGCTATGCTGTAGGTATTAATCTAAAATCAGATAAAATAGATAGGATAGTTGTAAAAACAGAGGAATATCTTCGCACATCAACAGGTCCGAGTTATCCCCGATATTTTGCGGATTATTACTATGGGGATTTTAGTGCTAAAACGGTTGTCAGAAATAAAACAGAGATTAACAAGATATGTGCCATGATGAAAAAATTCAAGGAAGTATCAAGCTTGGGTTATGTGCATCCGCAAGGGAAAAAGCCTATAAAAAGGTGTGATTATCCTTATCCATTTAATGATGAAAATGTAGATTGTTTTACTGATAATATGTATATATCCTTAAAGATGGAAATATATAGTAACAACTGCAGTGAAATAATTGTCATTTGGGGGAATTTCTCGAACGTATGCTATAAGAATCGTATCTTTGAAGCAACGGAAGAGTTTCAGAATCTGATAATCCAATATGATGATAAAAACAAAGAAAAATGAAAAAGAGATTAATCATAATTGTTAGCATTTTGTTCTTTGCTGCTATTTTAGCTATGCTAATTAATGGAGAAGGGCAACCAAAGACTTTGAATAATGACGTTGAAAGTCAACAAGTGCAATCTGTAAAAAAGGGGACAGGTGAAAAAGCCAGTTCCGAATCTGTTGATAGTATTGTAGTGAAGTTGTCGCGATATGATTGGGAATGTGAGAATGGTCGGTTAATGACACGTTATGTTTTTGATTACTTTTTTGAGCGTATGTGGGAAGAAAGAGGCAAAGCCGAAATCGCATTTTATACTGGAAAATCGAAGGAACAGTTAGTCAGGCTGTTAAGTGGATGCCGTGTTTTGGGTGTTTCCCCAACATTAACCAATAGAGGAGAAAAAAGTAATATGTGCAGGATAGGCGAAGGCTATGAAGATATGAGTATAGTCGGTAAAATCGAGTTCTTTAAGGATGATGAATTGGTAAACGTCTTATGGTGCAGCCATAAATATATGGATGGAATGGAAATATATAATTTTCCAAAGCGAATGGAGGTCTCCAAGGATTTAAAAGCCGAATTTGACAGGATTCATAAGAATAGATAATATAGTTTAATCCGTTTTAAGTACATGTTAAGTCATTGCATAAGGCAAAAAAATCAAAAAATCCATTAAGGATTCTCCAATCATAAATTGGGGCACCCTTAATGGATTCATAAATCAAAGTTTATTCTGAATCTCCGTTGATATTAGTTGCTGTTGAACGGACTTGTTTGCGTGTTATTTGCAGTTTCTTAGAGTAATAAAGTTTTAGGTCTTCTGCTTTTTTTAAAGTCGCTTTTTTTGTCGCGTATTCATAAGTTTCACTAATTGTATTAAGAGATTTTGCAGATAGTTTTACTGGCAACGATTTCTTGCCATTAAATGTTATCGAAACATTTGCTTTGTTATCGTTGATAAATTTACAAATACTGTCGCAGTTTGCATTGGTAAATGTTACCATTTCAACGTTGATTCCGCCATCTTTATACCTGTAATTGTTTGAATTTGATGTAGGTACTGATTTAGAAGATACAGATAGACCGTTAGCCTTAGCAGTAATAGACGTGTAGTTTATTGATTGTCCATAAAGGCTTGTAATCAAGTATATATTACCCATTTCGTCAATGCGTGCCTCAATGTTAGTTTGCTTAACAAGATTGTTGTCACTAACTTTTTTGCTGACCCAATAACCTTCAACCATATCCTTAGTCTTTATATATTTGAAGTTCTTTTCAAGCGAATCAACAGCTTGGCGGTATTCGTCAATTATTGCATCATTTGCAATGCTGTCTTGTATCGTCTTTTTCTCAATTATGAGGGTTTTTAGATGCATCGCGTTTCTTTGAACGTCAAGAACTCCAGCAAACTTTTTTGAAAGAGAGTCTATGGTTTCAATAGCCATATCATATGAACCATCACTAAATTGGTTCTGAGCTTGTGATAATAATTCTTCCGCCTGGATTTGGTTCTCAGACTTATTGTTGCCACAGGATATTAATCCAGCAAATAAAAGAAATGCTGAAATTTTAGTTACTTCTTTGAACATATTTTACTCCTTTTACGTTATTTATTTTCTTTAAAAGCCCATTCAGGGTTTGTATATCGCAAACTCCAATGATTAACCGTCCCTGGAAAAGGCCGTCATGAGAATCAATGGAAATACCTCGTAAAGTTACACCTTTTTCTTTGGAAATTATAGATGTAATGTTATTTACTATGCCTAAATTATCATTTCCAACAATATCAACTGGTACTGCAAATTGGTCATCTCCAGTTTTACCAGACCACCTGGCTTTTATTATTCTATAAGGGTATCTCTCTTGTAAGTGCTTAATGTTAGGGCAGTTGCCTTTATGAATCTTTATAACTCCCTCACTTGAGTTAAACCCGATAATTTCATCTCCTATTATAGGGGAGCAGCATTTTGAAAGCCTATAATTAATATCCTTAATTCCTTCTCCTATAACAACCAGGTCTTCATTTGAGGTTTTGTCGGGTATCGTTGGTTGCATAACGAATTCCCGAGCAGAGCGATTTTGTATAATCTGCTCTTCTTGGCGCTCTTCGATAAAAGTGTAAGTGTCAATTACAGAGTTTATATCAATTTTTTCGCATGCAATTTGGTTATAAAAATCAGTAGCTGTTTTGAACCCCAGCTTTTTTACTACTTTTGTAAGTATGGACTCATCGATGTCAATTTTACGGTTTTTAAATCTACGTTGTAACAATTCTTTTGCAAATTCAGCAGATTTGTTGCTTATTTCATTTATTGTTTGACGTATTTTATTTCTTGCTTTAGAAGTTATGACAAATTTCAGCCATTGAACTTTTGGCTGCTGAGAGGTTGACGTTAGAATTTCAACCGTATCTCCATTTTGAAGGATATAGTTTAACTTTTGGTTATGTCCATTAATTTTTCCGCCTGTACATGTGCATCCCAGTTTGGAGTGGATTGCAAAAGCGAAGTCAAGTATAGTTGCACCCATTGGTAGTTTGAATAAGTCGCCTTTGGGTGTAAAGACAAACACTTCCTTGTCGTAAATGTTAAGGTTCATCTTCTTCATGAGTTCAGAAGTGTCACTTCCCGAAGTTTCAAGGAGATCACGAACATTAGCCATCCAATTGTCAAGTCCTTCTTCGCTTTTAATGCCTTTGTATTTCCAGTGAGCAGCAAGACCTTTCTCTGCGATTTCATCCATCCTTTGGGTGCGGATTTGGATTTCTACCCATTTGTTGTCAGGCCCGTAAACGGTTGTATGCAGCGACTCATAACCGTTTGATTTTGGAATGGAAATCCAGTCTTTAGTGCGTGCTGGATTTGGACTGTAAATATTAGTAACGATAGCAAAGGCGGACCAACAGTCACTTTTTTCATCCTCTAGAGGTGTATCTATTATGATTCTAATAGCAAACAGATCAAATATCTCTTCAACTTTGGCATTTTGCTTACGCATCTTATTCCATATTGAGTAGATGCTTTTTGTTCGGCCTTTAATTTTAAAGTTAAGTCCTGCCTCGGTTAATTTCCTCTCAACTGGGTCAATGATGTTTGCAATATATGCTTCGCGTTCAGCCTTTGTTTCGTTTAGTTTCTTCGCTATTTTGTCATAAACATCTCGGTTTGTATATTTAAGCGACATGTCTTCCAACTCAGATTTAATTTTATATAAACCAAGTCTGTGGGCAAGTGGTGCATATAAATAAAGCACTTCGCTAGCAACATCGTAAACAAACTTTTGATTGGGGTGGTGGTTAATCATCTTCATTAGCCCAAGTCTGTCAATAATCATGATGATAATAACGCGGATATTTTCAGCAAAAGCCATCATTAGCTTGCTGAAATTCTCATTTCTTAGGGCAGTTTGCTTTTTATAAAGTTGTGACACTTTAAGAAGACCATTTACTAAAGAAAAGATGTCGCTTCCAAATTCTTCCTCTACATTTTCTGGCGTTATATATTCTGATTTGCAAAACTGATATAACAGTACTGCAATAACCATATTTTTATCGGGGTAAAAATATTCGGTTATTAGTCGTGCTGTGTTTAAGTGCCTGACAATTGGGTTGATGCCATATTTGTCTCTATTGGCATGTCCTTGTTTTATGCCTTCCTCAATAATATTCTTTAATCGATTTCGAGCTGATGAAGAAACTTCATCTTTAAATATTTTCATCAATTCCTTGAATGTATTATTAACGAATTTAGCCTCTTCTATATTATAATAGTTTTCTTCCATTGTATGCTCTCTATATAAATTAGTTCAAATATATCATTTTTTCTTAATAAAACTTCAAAGTTTCAAGAAAAATTATTAAGTTTGGGTGTTGAATTATAAAACCTAACATAAAATATGTTCACAGATAAAGATTTGGAGTTGTTTAAACAACGTAAAGTTTCCGTTGAGCAGATTGAGAATCAGCTTGAATCATTTAAAAAAGGATTTCCATTCTTAAAGCTGGTTTCAGCTGCAACTATAAACAACGGAATTATTAGAGTGTCAGAAAGCGAACGTGACCGCTATGTGAAAGTATGGGATGAGTATCTATTAGGAACAGGAAATATCCTAAAATTTGTACCTGCTTCTGGTGCGGCAAGCCGTATGTTTAAAAATTTGTTCTCTTTTGTAGAAGGCGAGAGTGAAGAGCCTGCTGATTCATTCATGAAAAATTTCTTTGACAATATCCATAAATTTGCATTCTATGCTGATTTGGATACTGTTGTTGAGAAAAAATATGGCAAACGCATTGATTCAATGATTGCTGATGGCAAATATAAATCAGTGGTTTCAGCATTGCTTGACAAGGATGGAATGAATTATGGCTATTTGCCTAAGGCGTTGCTTGAATTTCATAAAGTGGAAGGTGATATTCATACGGCATTGGCAGAACAATTGGAAGAAGGTGCCCAGTATGCGTGTAATAAAGATGGTAAGGTTAGGGTGCATTTTACAGTTTCTGGAGAGCATAAGACTTTGTTCGAAAAAGAAATGGAAAGAGTTATTCCAGAGATGTCAACTAAGTATGGTGTTGAATATGAGGTTTCAATGTCAGAGCAAAAAGCATCAACAGATACAATTGCCGTAAATAAGGATAATACTCCGTTCAGAGAAAATGGAAAATTATTATTCAGGCCAGGGGGACATGGTGCTTTGATCGAAAATCTTAATGATATTCAGTCAGACATCGTTTTTATCAAGAATATAGATAATGTTGTGCCAAAAACATTAAGAGAAACGACTATTTTGTATAAAAAGGTTATTGGCGGAGTTCTGGTAGATGTTCAAAAGAAAATTTCTGAATATATGGCATTATTGGATACAGGCAATTATACAATGGATGAATTACGGGAAATCGTACAGTTTGTTCAACGTGTTTTATTTGTGAGAAATGAGGATACAAAGATGCTTGAAGATTCAGAATTGGCAATATATCTTAGAAGCAAATTAAATAGACCAATCAGAGTATGCGGAGTTGTGAAGAATGAAGGAGAACCAGGAGGAGGTCCTTATATTGCATACAATCAAGATGGAACAACTTCCCTTCAGATTCTTGAAAGTTCACAGATAGATATGAGTGATGAAAAATCTGTTGGGCTAATGAAAGGAGCAACACACTTTAATCCTGTTGATTTGGTATGTTATATTACAGACTATAAGGGAGATAAGTTCGATTTGACTAAGTTTGTTGATAAAAATACAGGTTTCATTTCAGAGAAATCTAAATCTGGGCATGAAATAAAAGCATTGGAATTGCCAGGTTTGTGGAATGGAGCGATGAGTGACTGGAATACAGTGTTTGTGGAAGTCCCTATTGAAACCTTTAACCCTGTTAAGACTGTAAATGATTTGCTACGACCAGCACATCAAGGATAATAAATAAATCGGGCAACAGAAAATTCCTATTGCCCGATTTATTTATTATATTGCTATATGGTTACAATTGACCATGTTATTAAAATTGTGTTGTAAAGCATAATAAATTTTTGCTGTTAAATTTGCTTTTGTAATAAAACAATACTAATTTAGCAATAAATAAAAATGAAATTTTAAACTTAAAATTTATACCACTATGTCAAAAACGATTTCTTTTAATGAGCTTCGTCGAATCAAAGACAGTTTGCCAGACGGTTCAATGCATAAGATTGCAGACCGTCTAAACGTAAATGTTCAAACAGTTAGAAATTACTTTGGGGGTACAAACTATGCATTCGGAAAGAATTGCGGTTTGCATATAGAGCCAGGTCCTGAAGGTGGTATTGTTGTTTTGGATGATACTTTGATTTACGACATGGCAATAGAGATACTCAAAGAACAAAATCAGTAAAATAGAATTTAAGAATTATGTCTGGACAAAAAAGAGAGTTGATATTGCTTTCTGAACAAAATGCCGTAATTCTTAAGAATATTCTATGTAAAGACGGCATAGATGCTTTTATTGAACCAATAGAAGGTCAAGGGCATCTGTGCCGTAATTTTTATTTCATAAAAGTGAATGAAGACGACTATATTGAAGCAGTAAATGCTATTAATAATGTTATATCATTCGACGGCTCGGAAACAAAAGGAAACAAATGTAGTAATGTTCTCGTTCCTGTTGATTTCTCTAATTATTCGTTGATTGCATGTGATGCTGCATTCAGATATGCATTCAGACATAATTTGAATGTTTGTATTCTTCATTCATATATAAGTGAATCTTATTCAGAAACCTTGCCTCCTGGTATAAAAATTTTCTCTGAAAGGATTAGAAAGGAAAAAAGTACCGAAAAAAAAGATATAGCGTATAAGCAAATGGCAGTTCTTGAAAATGAGATTCGGGAACAGATCGCTAAAGGAGTATTTCCGGATGTGAAATTTGAAGTAGTAGTTGAAGAGGGAATTCCGGAAGATGTAATTGCTGAATATTCCAATAAAAATATGCCAGCAATTATTGTTATGGGTACTAGAGGTAAACACCAAAAAGATGAAGACTTAATAGGAAGTGTTACTGCTGAAGTCATTGATTCAGCAGAAGTTCCGATGATGATAATCCCTAACGGTATCAATCCTACTGAGGTTGTGCCTGTAAAGAATATAGCGGTTTATTGTAACCTTGACCAGTCAGATGTTGAAACATTTAAGATGTTCTTCAGCAGATTTGATACTGTTGATTGCAATGTATCGTTAGTTCATATAAAAGGGAAAAGAGAAAAATTTGTAATTGAGAGAATTGATGCTTTTTGTCGGTATTGTAATGCAGAATACCCCTATTGTACGTTTGAGGAAAGATTATTTGATGAAAACACTTTTCTTGATGAGTTTGATAAGTATTTAAAAGAGAAGGAAACAAAACTGCTTGTGCTTCCTAATAAAAAACGAAATATCTTTATGCGTTTATTCAATCCAAGCATAGCCCATAAAGTGTTCTTTCACACAGATATAGCCATGATAGTAATTCCTACTCATTTGAATGAATGATATGATATTCATTAGAGTGCTGTAAAATAGTTAATAAAGACTCATTGCGTTTTACATAAATATCGGTTAAGTAGAAAAATCAAACCCAAACATAATACTGAAAATTAAGTTTGGGTTTGATTATATTTTTGCAAGAATGGCTTAACATTGATTTATATAGTTGACAAGCCATTTGCCAACTTGATTAGTACCATAAGATTGAGCACCTTTCTGAGCAATGTCTTCAGTAACAATTTCAGCTTCCATTGAAGCGTTAACAGCTTCTCTAATCAGATTTGCTTCTTCTGTCATCCCGAAAGAATACTCAAGCATCATTGCTGCAGACAGCACTGTTGCAAGAGGGTTTGCGATATTTCGACCTGCTGCTTGCGGGTATGAGCCGTGTATTGGCTCAAAGACTGAAGTATGTGTGCCAATTGAAGCAGAAGGAAGCATGCCGAGGGAACCCGTGATAACCGAGCTTTCATCTGTCAATATATCTCCAAACATATTTTCAGTAACAATAACGTCGAAATCTTTAGGCCATTGTATCATTCTCATCGCCGCGTTGTCAACATATAAGTATTCAGTTGTCACATCTGGAAAATCTGCTGATATTTCTTTTGCAACTTGTCTCCATAGTCGTGATGTTGCAAGGATGTTCGCCTTATCAACAACAGTTACTTTTTTCTTTCTCTTTTCTGCATATTGATATGCAAGACGAACTATTCTTTCGATTTCGAAGCGACTGTAAATGCAAGTGTCATAGGCAGTACTTCCATCTTCACTGCGTCCTTGTGGACGACCGAAATAAAGTCCGCCAGTTAATTCACGTATGCAAATAAAGTCTGCTCCATCAACTAATTCAGACCTAAGTGGCGATTTATGAATAAGATTTTTAAAGGTCGTTATAGGTCTTATGTTTGCAAACAAGCCTAATTTCTTTCTCATAGCGAGGAGACCTTGTTCTGGCCTAATTTTAGCAGACGGGTCATTGTCATATTTAGGAGAACCGATAGCCCCGAATAAAACGGCATCAGAAGCCATACACAGTTGATGTGTTTCCTCTGGATATGGAGAACCCGTAGCATCAATGGCACACGCACCAACAAGAGCAGTTTGGTAATGAAGCTCGTGATTGTACTTTTTGCAAACTGCTTTAATTACGTTTACTGCAACATCCATAATTTCAGGACCTATGCCGTCGCCTGGCAATACTGCAATTTTTAATTTCATGACGTATGTTTTTAATTATATTCTTCAATAATGTTAAGCATTTTTAGCGTTGCCTTAATCGCTGATTCTGCTTGGTCTGCATCAAGACCTATAGTTTTAAGTAGATGATCGCGATATTTCCAGTGAATAGTTGTTTGAACAAGAGCATCTGTCTTTCCACCTCGAGGTATATTTACCATATAGTTGGTAAGCAAAGGAAACTCTTTACGTCTTTGCCCTTTATAAATTTTTCTCAAGGCTTTCATAAATGCATCGTATTGACCGTCACCAACGGAACTTTCCATATATTCCTTACCGTTGATTTCTACTTTTACAATGGCAGTAGGGCGAAGACCGCGTGTTAGTGATAATTGATAATTAATCAATTTAATCTTATCCTCTCTATTACCGTGTTTTACGACATCAGCAACGATAAAAGGTAAATCCTCTTGTGTGACAATTTCCTTTTTATCACCTAATTCGATGATTCTCTGAGTGACTTTTTGAATCTTATCCTCACTGAGTTCAAGTCCAAGAGCTTCAAGGTTTTTTCTAATATTTGCCTTGCCTGAAAGTTTGCCAAGAGCATACTCTCTCGTCCTACCAAATCTTTCCGGGGCAAGGGTTGATGAATATAAATTGTCTTTTGTGTCGCCGTCTGCATGAACTCCAGCACATTGTGTAAAAACATAGTCTCCAATAATTGGCTTGTTGGGAGGTATGGCAACTCCTGAATATGATTCTATAATTCCACTAACTCTGTTGATTTTAGTTTCATCAATTCCTGTCTGTAATTTGAGCATATCATGGATAACTGCAATTGAACTTGAAAGTGAAGCATTTCCTGCTCTCTCGCCAAGTCCATTAATAGTGCAATGAACACCAGACGCTCCAACCTTTAGTGCTGCGAACAGGTTTGAAATTGCCAAATCGTAGTCGTTATGAGCATGGAAATCAAAGCGAAGTTCCGGATAGGTCTTTACCATCCGTTTAACAAAGTCAAAAGTGTCGTATGGATCAAGAATTCCAAGTGTATCGGGAAGCATAAACCTCTCAATTTCCTCCTTGCGTATTCTATCCATAAGATACATTACATAATCTGGTGAGTCTTTCATTCCATTTGACCAGTCTTCGAGGTATATATTAACTCTAAGACCTTTGGAACGAGCATCTCTAACCATCGTTATTGTATCCATAACATGTTCTCTTGGCGTTTTCCCAAGTTGCATACGGCAGTGTCTTTCACTGCCTTTGCAAAGTATATTAATGCATTTTGCACCGGCAGAAACAACCCAGTCGTTAGAAACGCCACCGTCTATAAACCCCAAAACTTCTACTTTATCAAGATGACCGTTTGTCTTTGCCCAGTCGCATATTTTCTTTACTGTTTCAAATTCTCCACTTGAAACTCTTGCAGAAGCAACTTCTACTCTTGGAATATTCAGTTCTTCAACGAGAAGTTTGAAGATACTTAGTTTTTCGCTTCGGGTAAAACTTACTCCAGTAGTTTGCTCTCCGTCACGGAGAGTTGTATCCATTATTTCTATCAAAGAATGCCTCATTTGTTTTTATTTGTGTTGGCTTTCGTAGTTTTCAATATCTTTTTTTGTTGAAAGAAGGAAATCGATGTCATCAAGACCATTAATCAGGCAATGCTTCTTATAGGCATTGATTTCAAAATGTTGAGATTTTCCTGTTGCTCCATTAGTGATTGTTTGGTTAGGTAAATCTACTATTACTTCTGTTTTCGGATTTTCGAAAACAGAGTCGAACAATTCCTTCAAGAACTCATCTGTTACTACAACTGGCAATACGAAATTGTTCAATTCATTATTTTTATGAATATCAGCAAAGAAACTAGAAACAACAACACGGAACCCATAGTCGGCAATGGCCCACGCTGCATGTTCTCGACTTGAACCAGAGCCGAAATTTTTGCCAGCAATAAGTATTTCACCATAATATTTAGGATCGTTAAGCACAAATGAATCAATTTTGTTTCCTTCTTTATCATATCTCCAGTCTCTGAAAAGGTTGTCTCCAAAACCAGAACGTGTTGTTGCTTTAAGGAATCGAGCTGGTATTATTTGGTCAGTGTCGATATTCTCTAAAGGCAATGGCACACATGTGCTTTTTATTATGTCAAATTTTTGCTTCATGATTTTTATGTTATAATAGGTTGCGAGGATCAGTAATTTTGCCGGTAATTGCAGCAGCAGCGGCTGTTAGCGGACTTGCTAAAAGAGTTCTTGAGCCAGGCCCTTGACGACCTTCAAAGTTTCGGTTGCTTGTTGAAATAGCATATTTTCCAGCAGGAACTTTGTCATCATTCATTGCAAGGCATGCAGAGCAACCAGGCTGGCGTAATTCAAAACCAGCTTCCTCCAAAACTTTGTCTATCCCTTCTGATTTAATTTGCTCAACTACCATCCAAGAACCAGGGACAAGCCATGCTGTTATACCTTCTGCCTTTTTATGTCCTTTTACCAAAGAGGCAAATGCTCTGAAATCTTCAATTCTCCCATTGGTGCATGCTCCTAAAAATATATAATCAACTTTTTTGCCAATTATCTTTTCGCCAGGTTTAAAACCCATATAATCCATTGATTTTAAGAATGAGGCCTTTTCTGTTTCGCTCATTTCTTCTATTGTTGGTATGTATTGAGTTATGCCAATTCCCATTCCAGGATTTGTTCCATATGTTATCATTGGTTCAATATCTTCAGCGTTGAAGCGTATTTCTTTATCGAAAACTGCATCATGGTCACTTTTTAGTGTTTTCCAATATTCAAGAGCCTTGTCCCAATCTTCACCTTTTGGAGCATATTCACGCCCTTTTATGTAGTTGAACGTCGTTTCGTCTGGAGCAATCATACCGCCTCTTGCCCCCATTTCAATTGAAAGGTTGCACAAAGTAAGACGTCCTTCCATAGATAGGCTACTTATAGTTGAACCTGAATATTCAATGAAATAGCCCGTCGCTCCACTGGTTGTTATTTTTGACATCATATAGAGTGCGAGATCTTTAGCTGTAACACCCCTGCTAAGGTTACCCTCCACAGATATTCTCATAGTCTTAGGTTTTGTTTGCAATATGCATTCAGAAGCTAAGACCATTTCAACTTCGCTTGTTCCAATACCGAAAGCAACAGCACCCAATGCTCCGTGAGTTGATGTATGAGAGTCTCCGCAAACTATTGTTATACCAGGCAACGTTAAACCTCTTTCTGGTCCAACGACATGTATGATTCCATTTTTCTTATTCATCATACCGAAATGATTAAGTCCAAATTCTTCGGCATTTTTTGCCAAAGTATCAACCTGTGCTTTAGAAACAGGATCTGAAATTGGCTTTTCTTGATTCTTCGTAGGTGTATTATGGTCAGGCATACAGAAAATTTTATCTGGCCTTAGACACTTTATTCCGCGTTGGCGTAAACCGTCAAATGCTTGCGGGCTTGTAACCTCGTGGCAGTAAAGTCTGTCTATATATAATTGAGTGGGACCGTCTGCTATCATTTGCACAATATGACTATCCCAAATTTTGTCAAAAAGAGTATTCATTAAATTATAATTTAAATTTGTTTATACAATCTATATAAGCTTCGACTGAAGCGGCAATAATATCAGTATTTGCTCCAAAACCATAGTAAATATGACCATTGTAATCCACTTGCATGTGAACTTTTCCCATGTCATCACTACCTTTACTAATTGCTTGAATAGTAAATTCTTTAATTACTATTTGGCGTTTTATAATTTGTTTAAGTGCATTTATTGCAGCGTCAACAGGACCATTGCCAGTTGATGCTGCTTCAAAACGCTCACCGCTGATAATAATTCCTAAACTTGCAACAGGGCGGACTCCTACGCCACTGGTTACTTGTAAATATTCCAGTTTTATTCGGTGGCTTGCAGTTCTGTCTGCTCCCGCGAGAAGGAGAATGTCGTCATCATTAATTTCCTTTTTCTTGTCTGCAAGATTCAAGAATTTTTCATATATCTTATCAAGTAAATCTGTATCAACATTATTTATGCCTAAAAGATTGAGTCTGCTTTTTAAAGCAGCTCTTCCACTTCTTGCTGTTAGAACTATTGAATTATCGTCTATGCCAACATCTTGCGGATCTATAATCTCGTATGTTTGAACATTCTTCAAAACTCCGTCTTGATGAATCCCAGAAGAATGTGCAAAAGCATTTTTGCCAACAATAGCCTTATTTGGTTGAACAGGCATATTCATTAGGCTTGAAACAAGACGGCTTGTTGGATAGATCTTTTGGGTGTTGATATTGCTTTCGATATCAATATCATTATGGCATTTGATAATCATTGCTATTTCTTCGAGAGAAGTATTTCCAGCTCTTTCTCCGACACCATTAATTGTTACTTCAACTTGTCGAGCGCCATTAAGAATACCACTCATTGTATTTGCCGTAGCCATACCGAGATCGTTGTGGCAATGTGTGGAAATTATCGCTTTGTCTATTCCGTCAACATGTTCAAACAAATATTTTATTTTAGATCCATATTCATAAGGCAAACAATAGCCTGTTGTGTCTGGAATATTAATAACTTTCGCTCCTGCTTTGATAACGGCTTCTACAACTCTTGCAAGATATTCATTATCTGTTCTGCCGGCATCTTCAGCATAAAATTCAACTTCTTCAACAAATTTTCTTGCATATTTAACAGCCATTACAGCTCGCTCAATAATTGTTTCTCTATTTGAATTGAATTTATATTTGATGTGAGAATCAGAAGTGCCGATACCTGTATGAATCCGCTTATGTTTGGCGTATCTTAATGAATCAACTGCAATATCAATATCTTTTTGAACGGCACGAGTCAATGCACATATACAGGGCCATGTAACAGCTTTAGAGATTTCAATTACAGAATTGTAATCTCCAGGACTAGAAACAGGGAATCCAGCTTCTATAACATCAACTCCTAATGTTTCAAGCGCTTTTGCAACTTGTATTTTTTCTACTGTATTCAATTGACAACCAGGAACTTGTTCGCCATCGCGTAAAGTGGTGTCAAAAAACCATAATTTGTCAGCCATCGCATTTAAAATAAAAGAACCTTTCATACTTGAAAGGTTCTTGTTCGTAACTTTACAAATCTAAAAAAACAGAACCTCTCTAAACCGATTTAATAATTAGACCGATTAAAATAATAAATAGAGAGATTATGCTTGTATCCATAAATTTTGCTTTTGTGACGCAAATTTATATTAAATATAGCATATTTGCAAATAAATTATTAAGAAAAACAAGAAATTCCTTTTAATTTATAAGTTGAAAAGAATGTCGGTATTATTAAATAATGTAATGAATGAAATTACTTTACTACTTATATACCTGTAGTGTTTTCACTCTTCTCCATTAGCGCATAAGATAAAAATAAGGAGTTCTGTATAGCGCTGAACTCCTTATTATATAAAAACCAATTTAAGGTTTATATTTACACCAAAATTATAAAAATGCTATTTCCTAATATTTGACTTATTCTTCCTTTTCAGATTTAGGCTTTCTATTGCAAGTACGTTTTATTGTCTTTTTGGCTTTCTGCTCTTTTGCAGGTTTCACATCTTTTGTATTTTCGCGTTCTGCAAGAGAAGTCTTCAAAGAATTAAGTTCTTTATTCAACATTTCTATTTCACTTTCTTGGTTCTTGATAGTAGTCAAAAGAGAGTTCAATTCTTCATTTTCAATAGAAAGCGGATATTGCTCTTCAACTCTTACAATGAAGTCAGATAGGGCGTTCATATAGTTTGTGAATGCCATATATGGAGATTCGTACGGACTGAATAAAGCGTGAGCAACACCATCGCTAAAGTGCTTAGTACTCATATAGAAAAAGTGGTCTGAAGATTGGAGATAAGACCAGTCTTGAAGCAACCGTTTGTCAGAGCAAAGGTGAACGCGTTCAGCAACAGAGTACAATTTTTTGTATGCTTCGTTCTGAAGGTCATTACCAAGCCAAGCACTGACGTCGCGAGCCTCGTCGGCACCTGAAATCGGGTGAGTCACAGATATAACATCAACTGGTTTCAGTTTAGCAATTGCTTCTGAAGGCGTCCAGAACTCGATACCTTTTTCTTCTGCAAAGCGAGGAAGGGCCTTGAAAAAGTCGAATATACCAGTTTCTCTTGGGTGATTTTCTCCAAGAGTTTCGTAGTTAAGAGCAATATTTATTAGCTGCTCTTCCTTGGGACTCTGAGCAATCCAGTTCATATACTTATCAGCAGTTAATGGATATTCATGCCAAGAACTGTCGCTGAATCGCATTGCAATGTCATCAGAAAGTTTTGGGTTTCTAAAAAGAAGTTTCATTTTAGGAGCACCGGCAGAAGTGTATAGGTAGTTTGGCGATTTCCAACCTAAGATGTGCTTAGCACCTTCTGTCAGAACTGCTTTATATCCCATATCACTTATATATGAAGCAATTTCATCATTGTAAACTAGTTCAGTATTTTTGAACACTATTGGTTTTTGTCCAAACAGTTCGTAGATGAGTTTGCTGTGCTGCTCAACCTGACGACGGAATTCTTCCTGATTAATTAATGACGCAAGAGAATGGTTATAAGTTTCGGAAACAAATTCCACACAACCAGTATCTGCTAATTTTTTAAGGGAATCAATGAATTCAGGAACATATTGTTGGAATTGCTCAATAGCAGTGCCTGAAATTGAAAAGGCAACCTTAAATCGCTTGTTGCTGTTGTTAATCATCTCAAGCAGCAAGTCGTTAGCAGGAAGGTAAGAGCGTTGAGCAATTCTTGTAATTATTTCATCATTAGAGAAATCATCATAATAATAATGATCGTTACCAATATCAAAGAAGCGATAGCGTTTCAATCTGAATGGTTGGTGTATTTGAAAGTATAAACATATAGCACTCATATCGGTAATGTTTATTTATTTAGTAAATTGTTGTAAATATCAATAACTTTTTTGCCGGCTTTTTTCCAAACTATTTCGTTAACCTCCTTCAATCCTTCCTCTTTTAATTGCTTATACATTGCAGGATAGGTAATGATTGAGTAAATGGCATCTGCCATTGCGTCAATGTCCCAGAAATCGGTTTTGATTACGTTATTAAGAATTTCAGCACAGCCTGATTGTTTGGAAATGATTGATGGAACACCCATCTGCATAGCTTCCAAAGGTGAGATTCCAAAAGGTTCAGAAACAGATGGCATGATATAAACGTCAGAGCCTTTCAGCATTTCATAAACTTGTTTTCCTTTTTGGAATCCAGGGAAATGGAATCTGTCAGAAATATCTTTCTTTGCAGCAAGGTCAATCATTTTTTCCATCATATCACCGCTACCAGCCATAACGAATCTAACGTTATGAACTTTTTGAAGCACTTTTGCGGCTGCCTCAACAAAATATTCCGGACCCTTTTGCATTGTTATGCGACCAAGAAAAGTAACAACCTTTTCTTTCATTTGAGGCACTTCAACATTCTTCAATTCTTCGCTTAGCGGTTCAACGGCATTATGGACAGTTGTTACTTTAGTAGGGTCTATTCCGTATTTCTCAATAACTGTTCTGCGTGTTAGATTGCTTACCGTTATAATGTGGTCTGCGTTAAGCATACCGTCTCTTTCAATGTTGAAAACAGTAGGATTCACATTGCCGCGGGATCTGTCAAAGTCAGTAGCATGGACGTGGATGACAAGAGGCTTTCCAGAGACCTGTTTTGCGTGGATGCCAGCTGGATAAGTAAGCCAGTCGTGAGAATGTATTATATCAAAGTCAACAGTTCTTGCAATAACACCTGCTACTATAGAATAATTGTTTATTTCTTCAAGCAGGTTGTCAGGGTATCTTCCGGAAAATTCAATGCAACCAAGGTCGTTGACATTCATATAGTTAAAATCTGCATAAATGTGAGATCTCAAATCAAAATACATTTGAGGATCCATGACATTGCCAATGCGAGATTTTACATAATCCCAATCTGTATCACGCCATGCAATTGGTGTATTTCCAGCACCTATGATATTTGCAAAGCTTTTATCTTCATCCCCGTGTGGCTTAGGTATAACAAAGGTTATGTCCATATTGCCGTTTTCAGCCATACCTTTTGTCAAACCATAACTTGCCGTGCCAAGACCTCCGAGGATATGTGGTGGAAATTCCCACCCAAACATTAATGCTTTCATAATCGGATTGTTTTCTGAGGATGATTAAATATCAAAACTGTTAATTGCTCGCAACGCTCTGAGAACCTCTCCAATGTTAGGAGCAAAACTGATTGCTCCGTGTCCGTTATATGGTGGGTTACCGTCATATAATTCAGAAATAGAGCCAATACATTCGCGAGTCATATCATCTTCGTAGCCAATAAGCATTCTGCGAAGGAATGCAACGCCACTTTGTCCAAATACTCGCAAATATGCATCAGTGTAGAAGCCCATTAGCCACGGTCTTGTCGGACCATTGAAGTAGGAGTTGATTCTCTCTTGCGGGTTTCCCACAAAGAAAGGATTATAGCCGTAACTTTTTGGACTCAGAGTTCTTATTCCGTTAGGAGTTAGGAGTTCTCTTGTTACAATATCAATAATGCGTTTTCGTTGTCCCCTGTCGAGTGGAGAGAAGTCGCAACCTGCCGCAATTAGCATATTTGGACGAACGCTTAAGTCCATGTAGGAACCGTCCACGTAGTCGTAGAGATATCCATAGTCGTTAAGGAATGTTCTTAAGAATGCTTCTTTTAATGTTGCTGATACGCTTTCCCACTTACCATAGTTTTTCGGTTTTTCTTCCACTTCTTTGAAAAGAGTGATACCGAACATAAGAGCATTATACCATAGTGCATTAAATTCAACAATGTAACCAGTTCTCGGTAGCAATGGTTTTCCATCCTGTTTTTCAACATCCATCCATGTTACCGGTTTCAATGTTCCATTTGTTGATAAAAGACCTTCCTCGTTGATGTATAAATTAGGGACACTTCCTTCCAATATATGGTTGATAATTGAAACCAATTCTTTACCATAGTTTTTTATTGTGTCATTTGCACCATAGAACTTATAGTACTGAAGAATTGTCCAAGTAGTCCATAGAGGAATATCAGGAATGTCAATATCTTTTATAGTTTTGTCAACTTCTCCTTTGTCGAGGTATTTCATCAAGGCATCCAGTGCTGTTGACATAATTTTTTCAAAGTCTTCTCTGTGATCTATTGCCATTGTTGTGCCTGGTAGGGCGACAAACATATCTCTTGCAAGAATCTTGAACCAAGGGTATCCAGCAAGAAGATAGTCTTTCTTGCCTTCTTTCAAGTAGCATTGCTTGGCAGAATTTTTCAGGCAGTTATAGAAGCTAGTTCGAGGGGTTCTTGCATTCGCTTCTTTTGTGAATGAGGTGGAAAGACTTCTCGGTTTTGCTGGTTCTGTTCCTGCAGAGAAAATAATGCTCTCACCTTTCTTTATAGGTATCTGAAAATATCCAGGCACCCAGAGGTCTTCACTGAATGCTTCTCCACGAGCCATATCTTTAATGTATTCTATCCCATTATACCAGTGCGGCTCATACACAAACTCCGGTTTGTGGCTAAATTGCATGTATAATTTCGGATATCCAGGATAAAGACAGAATGAAACGCCGTTTTCCAACTCTTCATAAGAACTGTTTAGTTCTGAATTTTCAGAACATAGACTTGATGCATTCCTAAATGCAAGAAATGGTTGGAACTGAAGTGTTGTAGGGGAGTGGGCTTCAACCAATGTGTATTTAATCAAAATCCTATTTTCATGAGCAACAAAAACTTTTTCCTTGGTTAAAATGACGCCACCAACACGATAAGTTAGTTTTGGTACAGTGTCGCAGTTAAATTCTCGTAGGTATTTGTGCCCGTTAGGACTGTATACACCATTCTTGTAGCGGTGTATACCCAAATTAAAAGGTGCACCGTGCTGTATTACCGTTTCGTCAAGTGACGATAGAAGGACATAGTTTTCATCGTTCATTTCCTTTATGGGAATAACAAGAAGCCCATGCTGCTTCCTTGTATTACAACCAGTGACCGTCGTGCAATGATAAGCGCCTGCTTTATTTGTACGCAGTATTTCTTTAGGAAGGGACTGATCCAAATTAATGAGCAGATTCTTATCGAACTTTAGGTAACTCATAGGGTTTATATTTTGGAGTTATAATAATGGTTATTTTCATTTGCCACGAATTTAGTTAATTTTTTATTATCAGAAAAGGAAAATGTTGCAAAACATAATATTTTGAGGAAATATTATTGTTATTGTAAAAAAAAGCCTGTGAATTGAACAAGTTTAAACATTTCTTGCTAAATATGGCGATTATTTGAATGATTCGAATTTTAGTAAAAGTTATATCCATATTATGTTTTCAATTCATACAATAAATAGGGGTATTCGTACAAAGTCTCCTAAATTGATAAATGTGAAACAATAAATTATAATTAACTCGTTGGTTGAATTAATTTTGCAAAACATTTATAATGAAAAAGTTGCACAT